>JBFYZW010000204.1:0-7133 GCA_041309305.1 Deltaproteobacteria bacterium
TTCAGACGTGGGCTCTTCCGATCTGTGCTGGCGCGCCGCGACGCGGCGCTGGCCGGCGCGCTGGCCGCGCTGCGCGGCGGGCAGATCGTCGCGCTCAAGGGCCTGGGCGGCTTCCAGCTGCTGGTCGACGCCACCGACGCGGCGGCGGTCGCGCGGCTGCGGGCGCGCAAGGCCCGGCCGGACAAACCGCTGGCGGTGATGGGCACCCGGCCGATGCTCGACGCCCTGGTCGAGCTCGACACCGACGCCTGGGCCGCACTCTCGTCGACCGCGGCGCCGATCCTGCTCGCGCGGGCTCGCCCGGGCTCGCCGCTGGCCGCCAACGTCGCGCCGGACAGTCGCGCCGTCGGCGTGATGCTGCCGACCACGCCGCTGCACCTCGTGCTCGTCGCGGCGCTGCCCGGCCCGCTGGTCGCGACCAGCGGCAATCTGAGCGACGACCCGATCTGCATCGACAACGAGGACGCCCGCGCGCGCCTCGGCGCGATCGCCGACCTGCTGCTGGTGCACGACCGGCCGATCCTGCGCCACGCCGACGACAGCGTCGTCTGGCAGGTCGCCGGCGCGCTGCAACCGTGGCGCCGGGCGCGGGGCCTGGCGCCGCTGCCGGTGCTCGTGCCCCAGCCGCTGCGCTCCGGCCTCGCGGTCGGCAGTCAGTTCAAGGGCTGCATCGCGCTCAGCCGCGGGCGGGAGGTGCTGCTCAGCCAGCACCTCGGCGACCTCGACACCGAGCCGGCGCGCGCCGCGTTCAGCCGGGCGATCGCCGACCTGACGGCCTTGCACCAGATCGCGCCGACCTTCATCGCCCACGATCTGCACCCCGACTACGCCTCGACCCTCTGGGCGCGCGCTGAGGGCAGCGCCGCCGCCGATCCGGTGCGCCGTGGCCTGGGCGACCTGCCGCTCGTCGCGGTGCAGCATCACCACGCCCACCTCGCCGGCTGCCTCGCCGACGCGCAGCACGAGGGGCCGGCGCTGGGGATCATCTGGGACGGCAGCGGCTGGGGTGACGACGGCACGGTGTGGGGCGGCGAGCTGCTGCGCGGCGACGCCGCTGGCTACGCTCGGGTCGGCCATCTTCGCCCGTTCCCGCTCCTCGGCGGCGACGCCGCAGTGCACGATCCGTGGCGCGTGGCGCTGGCGCTCTTGGTCACCGCGTTTGGCGACGAAGGCTGGACGCTGGCCGCGCGCTGCGGCCTCACGGCGCGCATCGCCGGGCGTGAGGAGCTGTTGGCGATGATGCTGCGCGGCGGCGCGCGAACGCCGCTGACCAGCAGCGTCGGCCGGCTGTTCGACGGGTTCGCGGCGCTGATCCTCGGCCGCCACGCGGTCAGCTTCGAGGGCCAGGCGGCGATGGCGCTCGAGGCGGCGGCCGATCAGGAGGAGGCGGGCGCCTGGGACTTCCCGGTCGGCGGCGCGCCGCTGGACATCGACTGGCGACCGGCGCTCGCGGCCTTGCTCGCCGAACGCGAGCGCGGCGTCGAGCCCGGCCGCTTGGCCGCGCGCTTCCACCGCGGCCTGGCCAACGCGCTGGTCGGCGCGGCGCGCGCGGTGGGCGTCGAGCCGGTGGCGTTGAGCGGCGGCTGCTTCCAGAACCGCTGGCTGGTCGAGCAGGGGGTCGAAGGCTTGCGCCGCGCTGGCCTGTCCCCCATCCTGCACCGGCAGGTACCGCCGAACGACGGCGGGCTGGCGCTCGGCCAGTTGGTGGTCGCCGGCGCCTTGCGAGGGTGACGATGCGTTACCTCGACGAGTTCCGCGACGCCGCGACCGCCCGGGCGCTGCTCGAGCGGCTGCGGCGTGATGCGCACAGGCCGGTCACGTTGATGGAGGTCTGTGGCGGCCAGACCCACACGCTGCTCCGCTACGGCATCGTCGAGCTCCTGCCCCCGGCGGTGCGATTGGTGCACGGCCCGGGCTGCCCGGTCTGCGTCACCGGCGTCGAGCTCATCGATCGCGCGCGGGCGATCGCCAGCACGCACGGGGTCATCCTCGCCTCGTTCGGCGACATGCTGCGCGTGCCCGGCAGCCACGGCGACCTGCTCGGCGCTCGCGCCGCCGGCGCCGACGTGCGCCTGGTCCTCTCGCCGCTCGACGCGCTGCAGCTCGCCCGCGCCCACCCGACCCGCGAGGTGGTCTTCTTCGCCGTCGGCTTCGAGACCACCGCGCCGGCGACGGCGCTGGCGCTCCGCCTGGCGCGCGAGGAGCGGTTGGCCAACTTCTCGGTCCTCGCCGCGCACGTGCGCGTGCCCCCGGCGATCGAGGCGATCCTCGCCGCGCCGGACAACGAGGTGACGGCGCTGATCGCCGCCGGCCACGTCTGCGCGGTGATGGGCTTCTGGGAGTACGAGCCGCTGGCCACCCGCTTCGGCGTCCCGGTGGTGGTCGCCGGCTTCGAGCCGCTCGACCTGCTGCTCGGCATCACCCGCGCGGTCGCGGCGCACGATGCGGGGCAGGCGGGGGTCGAGAACCTCTACCCGCGGGCGGTGACGCGCGAGGGCAACCGCGCCGCGCAGGCGTTGATCGGCGAGGTCTTCGTGGTCGCCGATCGTCCCTGGCGCGGGCTGGGCGTGATCCCGCAGAGCGGCCTCGACCTCGCCCCGGCCTACGCCGACCTCGACGCCGCGGCGCGCTTCCCGCTCGGCGAGATCACCGCCGTCGAGTCGACCGTCTGCCGCGCCGGCGAGGTGCTGCGCGGCCGCCTGCGCCCGGATGCCTGCCCGGCCTTCGCCTCGGCCTGCACTCCCGAGCATCCGCTCGGCGCGCCGATGGTCTCGAGCGAGGGCGCCTGCGCCGCCTATGTCCGCTTCGCCGCCGGCCGCGGCGCCGGGAGCTCGCGATGAGCCTACCGACCTGCCCGATCCCGCTCGGCGACTACCCGCGCGTCCTGCTCGCCCACGGCGGTGGTGGGCGGTTGATGCACCGCCTGATCGACGAGCTGTTTCTCGCCGCCTTCGGCGCGCCGGCGACGCGGCACGACGGGCACGTCTTCACCCCGCCCGCCGGGGCGCTGGCTGTAACCACCGACAGCTTCGTCGTCCGGCCGCTCTTCTTCCCCGGCGCCGACATCGGCGCGCTCGCCGTCTACGGCACGGTCAACGACCTGGCGATGTGCGGCGCCGCGCCGCACGCCCTGGCGGCGGCCTTCGTCCTCGAGGAGGGGTTGGCGATCGAGACGCTCTGGCGCGTGGTCCACAGCGCCGCCGCCGCCGCCCGCGCCGCGGGCGTGCCGATCGTCACCGGCGACACCAAGGTCGTCGAGCGGGGCAAAGGGGACGGGGTCTTCATCACCACCACCGGCGTCGGCGTCGTCCGGCCCGGGGTCGAGCTGGCGCCGGCCCACATCCGGCCGGGCGACGCGGTGCTGCTCAGCGGCGAGGTCGGCAACCACGGCGTCGCGGTGATGGCGGCGCGCGAGGGGCTGACCTTCACCGCCCCGATCGAGAGCGACGCGGCGCCGCTCTGGCCGTTGGTGGAGGTGCTCTTGACCGCCACCGGCGGCGCGGTCCACGTGCTGCGCGATCCGACCCGCGGCGGGCTGGCGACGACGCTGTGCGAGCTGGCCGCCGGGGCCGAGCTCGGCTTGGAGATCGACGCGGCCGCGGTGCCGGTGGCCGCCCCGGTCGGGGCGGCGTGCGAGCTGCTCGGCCTCGATCCGTGGTATGTGGCCAACGAGGGCAAGCTGGTCGCGGTGCTGCCCGGAGACCACGCGCCGGCCGCGCTCGCGGCGTTGCGTGGCCACCCGCTCGGCCGCGACGCGGCGGTGATCGGGACGGTGACCGAGGCGCACCCCGGGCGGGTCGTGGCCCGCAACGCGCTCGGCGGCACCCGGGTGATCGAGATGCTCAGCGGCGAGCAGTTGCCGCGCATCTGTTGAGGTGCACGATGTCGGAGCTGTCGTTGACCCTGCTCGCCGCCGCCGCTGGCCTGGGGCTGACCCACACCCTGCTCGGGCCGGACCACTACCTGCCGTTCGTGCTCCTGGCCCGAGCCCGACGCTGGAGCCTGCCGCGCACGCTGGTCGTCACCGGGCTGTGCGGCCTCGGGCACGTGCTCGGCTCGATCCTGCTCGGCGGCGTCGGCCTGGCGATCGGCGCCGCGGTCGCCGAGATCGAGGCGATCGAGCTCGGCCGCGGCGACTGGGCCGCCTGGGCGCTGATCGCCTTCGGCGTCGCGTACGGCGCCTGGGGGCTGCGCCACGCCATCCGCCGCCGGCGGGGCCTCGAGCCGCACGACCACGGCGGTCACGTCCACGTGCACGACCACGGCGGCGGCGCGCACGTCCACGGCGACCTGGGACACGAGACCCAGGTCACCTTCTGGCCCCTGTTCATCGCCTTCGTGCTCGGCCCGTGCGAGCCGCTCATCCCGCTCTTCCTCGTCCCGGCCAGCCGCGGCGATTGGCGCCTCGCCGGGGTCACCGCGCTGGTCTTCGGCGTCGTCACCGTCGCGACGATGGTCGCGGTCACCGCGCTGGCGGTCCTCGGGCTACGCCGGCTGCAGCTCGGTCCGCTCGAGCGCTGGTCGCACCTCATCGCCGGCGTCGTGGTGGCGCTGAGCGGCCTGGCGATCATCACCCTCGGCCTGTGATCCATTCGCGGTCCTTTGGCCGCGGTCGCCCGGGCTTTGCGCTCCAATGTCGGCGCGGTATCATCTCCCGCAGACAACGGGGCACCATGATCACCTTCACCTCCCGCCTGCGGTGCGCCTGGCCGGGGCTGGTCGCCGGGATGGTGCTGCTCGCCGGGTGCAGCCGGCGCACCTCGGGCGCCGAGTGCTCCAGCAGCGACGGCTGCCCGAGCGGGCAGCTCTGCACCGACGGGCAGTGCCGCCGCTCCTGCGTCGACAGCTGGATGTGCGCGGCCGACGAGTGCTGCGCGCGCGGCCGCTGCGTCCCGGTCGGCCCGGACTGCCCCGACGTCACCCCGGGCGATGGCGGCGGGGATCCCGGCGCGGGTGACCCCGATGACGGGGACACAGCCGGCGGTGACCCGAGCGGCGGTGACGCGCCGGGCGGAGATCCCACCTGCGTCCCCGACTGCGGCGCCGCGGTCTGCGGCCTCGACCCGGTCTGCGGCACCTCGTGCGGCACCTGCACCGTCCCGGGAACGGCCTGCGTCGGCGGGCAGTGCGTCTCCTGCCCGCCGTCGACCGCCTGCGACGACAGCAACCCGTGCACCGCGCCCGACGTCTGCGACGCCGGCGGCACCTGCGTCGGCGCGCCGGTGACCGATGGCCGCGCCTGCGGCGCCTTGGCCACCACCTGCTCCGGGGCCGACACCTGCGACCTGGGCGGCGTCTGCCAGCCCAACCACCTGGGCGCCGGCACGACGCCGGTCGGCTGCCAGTCGAGCGTCTGTGTCACCCGCGCCTGCGACGGCGCCGGCGGCTGCGCCGAGACGTTGCTCACCGGCGCCCAGTCCGGCTGCACGAGCGACACCTGCTACTCGCGCAGCTGCGGCGGCGGGCTGTGCAACGAGACCTTCGTCGGCGCCTGCGTGCCCGGGACGGTGATCAGCCGCGAGAGCTGCTGCATCCCGACCACCTCGACCTGGGGCTGCCGCGCCTGGACCTGCGACGCCAACTGCCAGGAGGTGCGCGGCGGCTGCTTTGGCGGCACGAACTGCAGCAACCACGCCGCCTGCGTCGACGACATGGGCTGCGGCGGCGACTGCTGAGCGACGCGCCGCCTCAGGGCGTATAGCCGAAGCCCGGCTTGTCGCTCGGGAAGAGCACGCCGTCCTTGATGGTGATCACCGCCGCCGACGGATCGCCGGTCAGGCCGATGTGCCCATCGAGGTCGGCGTAGATGACGTTCGGCCGCGCCAGCGCGAAGTGCAGGCCGGCGGCGATGCCCAGCGCCGCCTCGTCGAGGCAGCCGACCATCACCTGCACGTTGGCCGCTTTGGCCACGGCGTTGATCTGCAGCGCCTCACCGATCCCGCCCACCTTCATGATCTTGACGTTGACCATGTCGACCAGCTCGCGGCGCACGAGGCGATAGGCGTCGCGCAGCGTGGTCAACGACTCGTCGGCCATCACCGGGATCGCGGCGCCGGAGGTCACCCGGCCGAGCAGGTGCGGCTCGCCGCGCGGCGTCGGCTGCTCGATCACCACCAGGTGCGCGCGCCGGGTCGCCCGGACGAAGTGCAGCGACTGCTCGACGGTGTAGCCCTGGTTGGCATCGAAGCGCAGCTCGATCTTCGCGCCGACCGCCTCGCGGACCGCCATCACCCTCGCGATGTCACCCTCGACGTCGGTGCCGCCCTTCAGCTTGAGGATGCGGAAGCCACCCCCGACCCACCGGCGCGCCTGGGCCACGGTCTCGGCGAGCGGCATGATGCCGATGGTCATCGAGGTGCGCATCCGATCGCGGTAGCCGCCCAGAAGCCGCCAGACCGGCAAGCTGGCCTGCCGGCCGACCAGATCCCACAACGCCATGTCGATCGCGGCGAGCACCGACGGCTGCCGGCCGATCGCCTGTTTGAGCGTCTCGAGACGCAACGCCGGGCGCAGCGGATCCGAGCCCTTGAGCACCGGCTCGACGGTGCCGGTGAAGGTCGCCAGCACCCCGTCGGCGGTCTCGCCGGTGATGTGCAGATCCGGCGCAGCGCAGCCGAACCCGGAGAGGCCGGTGCTGGTCTCGAGGCGGACGAAGACGTTGCGCACCCCGGTCACCGTCTCATAGGCGATGGTGTAGGGCTCCTCGAGCCCCATCTCGACGCTCCAGGCCTCGACGCGGGAGATGCGCACTCAGTATCTCCGCTGGAAGATCTCATCGAGCGAGAGCAGCTTGAGCTCCTCGACCATCTCCACCAGGTTGCGGATCGCCACCTCGAGGATCTTCTCCCCCTTCTCGGCGCTCGCCTTGGTCGGATCACCGAGGATGCCGCTCTGCGAGATCTTCGAGGTGTGGGCGAACCACTCGACGCTGACCTTCGAGCTGAAGTCGAGGTAGCGGCTGGAGAACTGCGGCTCGAACGACACCGCCCGGTTCATCTCCACCAGGTGCGGGCGGGTCGCCAGCGAGGTCGACGTCTCGACCTCACCGGCGTGCACGTCGTTGCGCGTCTCGGTCAGGTGGGCGATCTCGGCGTCACTGCTCTCGCCGGTGTCGACCGCGGTGAAGATGCGCG
>JBFYZW010000205.1:0-3041 GCA_041309305.1 Deltaproteobacteria bacterium
GCCGTTCGCGTGGGCCCCGCCGGGCGACGGGCCGTTCCCGCAGCTGATCACGCTGCGGCTCGACTCGGCGACCAAGCCGGGCAAGCGCGCACCGCCGGTGCGGCTCGACTGGGTGGCGCGATGATCCGCCGCTTCAATCGCTTCGAGCTCAAGTACCTGGTCAGCGTCGCGCAGCGCGACGCGCTGCGCACCGCGCTGGCCGAGAACATGGCCCCCGACCCGCATGGCGAGGCCGGCTGCTACCGGGTCACCAGCCTCTACGTCGACAGCCCGGACCGCCTCTGCTTCTGGGCCAAGGTCGAGGGGATCAAGTACCGCCGCAAGGTCCGGCTGCGCGTCTACGGCGCCGGCGCTGCCGGCGACGACACGCCGGTGATGGCCGAGATCAAGCAGCGCATCAACCGCACGGTGCAGAAGCGCCGGCTCGAGCTGCCGTGCGCCGCCGCGCTGCGGCTGTGCGCCGGCGAGATGCCCGGCGGCCTCGCGGACGCCCGCGACCGGCAGGTGGCGGCCGAGATCTGCTTCCTCGCCAGCTCGCTGCGCCTCGAGCCGGCGGTGACGATCACCTACCTGCGCGAGGCGTGGCTCGGCAGCCGCTACGAGCCCGGCCTGCGCCTCACCTTCGACAGCTGCCTGGCCTGCCGCGCCCCCGAGCACCTGCTCGACCCGAACGCGCCGGCGCACGGCTTTTTGGCCGAGGGCCAGGCGGTGATGGAGGTCAAGGTGAACGAGGCGGTGCCGCTGTGGCTGGTGCACCTGTTGGCGCGCCACGACTGCCGTCTGCGCCGAATCAGCAAGTACGTGGCGGGCCTCGTCGCCCTGCCCGACCTGTCCCACCCGTCACGCCACCAAGGAGCCCCGTCGTGGACGAGCTGCTGAAAGAGCTGGAGCGCTTCAAGGACCTGACCTCGGCCTTCACCCTGCAGGACGTGGCGATGGTCCTCGCCTTGAGCTTCGTCCTCTCGCTCTTGGTCACCTGGACCTACCGCCACACCCACCGGGGCACCTCCTACTCGCAGTCCTACGCCCAAACGCTGGTCATCCTCGGCATGGTCGTCGCGATGATCATGCTGGTCATCGGCTCGAACCTGGCGCGCGCCTTCTCGCTGGTCGGCGCGCTGTCGATCATCCGCTTCCGCAACGCGGTCAAGGAGACCCGCGACGTCGGCTTCGTCTTTCTGGTCATGGCTATCGGCATGGCCTGCGGCACGCGCTTCTACGCCTTGGCCGCGTTGGCCACCGCGGTGCTCTGCGCGGTGATCATCCTGATGTTCCGCCTCGACCTGTTCGCGAAGAAGGTGGTCGAGCAGGTGCTGCGCGTCCGCTTCCCCGCCGATCGCGACTTCGAGGCGACGCTCGAGCCGATCTTCCGCGAGCGGCTCGCCCACAGCCGCCTGATCGCGGTCGAGACCGTCGCCGGCGGCGTGCTGCAGGAGGCGGTCTACAGCGTCGAGCTCAAACCCGACGGCGACGCGCAGGCGCTGCTCGGCGCCATCCGCGGGGTCAACGACAACCAGAAGGTCGCGCTGGTCGTCGGCCAGCAGGCGGTCGACCTGTGACGGGTCGCGCGGCGTAGTCGAAACGGTCGACGTGCCGGCTTGCTGCACCGGCGGGGAAGCCCAACATTAGGGCCACCTGCTAACCAAGGCCTGTGACCCGATGTTCGACCAGTTCAAGTCCCAGCTCCCGGACACCGATCCTGACGAGACCGGCGAGTGGCGCGAGGCGCTCGACCAGCTCGTCGAGCAGGACGGCGTGTCCCGGGCGACCTTCGTGCTCCGGCAGCTCATCGCCCATGCCCGCAGCCGCAGCCTCGGCCTGCCGGCGTTGACCCAGACCCCGTACATCAACTCGATCCCGCCGGAGTTCGAGCTCGAGTTTCCGGGCGACGAGCAGATGGAGAAGCGCATCCGGCGGATCATCCGCTGGAACGCGATGGCGATGGTGACGCGCGCCAACCAGCGCTTCCCCGGACTCGGCGGGCACATCTCGACCTACGCCTCGTCGGCGAGCCTCTACGAGGTTGGCTTCAACCACTTCTTCCGCGGGCCCGACGCGCCGGGCGGCGGCGATCAGCTGTTCATCCAGGGCCACGCGGCGCCGGGCATCTACGCCCGCGCCTTCCTCGAGGGGCGGCTGAGCGAGGAGCAGCTCGACCAGTTCCGCCGCGAGACCGGCGGCGGCGGGCTGTCCTCCTACCCGCACCCGTGGTTGATGCCCGACTTCTGGCAGTTCCCGACCGTCTCGATGGGCCTCGGCGCGATGGCCGCGATCTACCAGGCGCGCTTCAACCGCTACCTGCACCATCGGGGGCTCAAGGACACGAGCCAGAGCCGCGTCTGGGCCTTCCTCGGCGACGGCGAGATGGACGAGCCGGAGAGCGTCGGCGCGCTCTCGCTCGCGGCGCGCGAGGGACTCGATAACCTGGTCTTCGTCGTCAACTGCAACCTGCAGCGCCTCGACGGGCCGGTGCGCGGCAACGGCAAGGTCATCCAGGAGCTCGAGGCGGTCTTCCGCGGCGCCGGCTGGCACGTGCTCAAGGTCGTCTGGGGGCCGGAGTGGGACGACCTGCTCGCCCGCGACGTCGACGGGCTGCTGCTCGCACGGATGAACGAGGTGGTCGACGGGCAGTTCCAGCGCTACTCGGTCTCCGACGGTGCCTACATCCGCGAGCACTTCTTCGGCACCGACCCGCGGCTGCAGAAGCTGGTCGAGAAGCTCAGCGACGTCGAGCTGACCCGGCTGCGCCGCGGCGGCCACTCCTACCGCAAGCTCTACGCCGCCTACCGCGCCGCGACGCTGCACCAGAACGCGCCGGTGGTCATCCTGGCCAAGACCGTCAAGGGCTGGACGCTGGGCGACGCCTTCGCCGGCAGCAACGCCACCCACCAGATGAAGAAGCTCGACCTCGCGCAGCTGGGCAAGTTCCGCGACACGCTGCACCTGCCGATCCCCGACGACCGGCTCGCCGAGGCGCCCTACTACCACCCCGGGCCCGACAGCCCCGAGGTCGCCTACCTGCTCGAGCGCCGCCGGGCAGA
>JBFYZW010000206.1:0-2572 GCA_041309305.1 Deltaproteobacteria bacterium
CGCCGTCTGGCGGCGGCTCGCGCCGCACAGCCGCCTCGACCTCGGCGCCGCGCACCGCCGGCTCGGCGTCTTCGCCCTGCTCGCCGCCGCGGTGCAGCTGGTCGCCGTCTCGCTGCCCGGCGTGCCCCTCTACGGCGGCGTCAAGCTGTTCTTGCCCGCCTTCCCGTTCGTGGCCCTGCTCGCCGGGCTCGCCTTCGCCGAGGTCGCCGACGAGGTTCGTCGCGCCACCCTCGCCGCGCGCCGGCACGGGGCGCTGGTCACCGTCGTCGCGGCGGCGCTGTTGCTCCCCGGCGCGCTCGGCGTCGTCGTCTACCGCGGCGCCTGGCTCTCCTACTACAACGAGCTCGCCGGCGGCCTGCGCGGCGCCACCGCCGCCGGCTTCGAGCGCCAGTACTACGACCTCGCCTACCCGGAGCTGGCCGAGCTCGTCGCCACGACGCTGCCCGACGGCGGCGCGGTCGCGGTGCTCCCCAACCCAAAGGAGTACGCGCCCTACCTCGAGCGCTGGCGCGCGCTCGGCCGGCTGCCGCGGGGCGTCCGGCTCGCGCCGGTCGACGAGGCCGACCTGGTGCTGCTCACCCACGAGCGCCGCTGGCGCGACTACCCGTTGCTGGTAGCCCGCTTCCGCGACCGACCGATCGTCGCGACGCGCGCGGTCAACGATGTACCGCTCTACACGCTCTACGACCTGCGCGGCGCTCAGTCGCCCATGCAGACCCGGTAGAGGACGTTGCTCGTCCCCTCGCTCGAGAAGCCCGAGGCGCTCAGGCAGGTGTAGCCGGCGCGGCCGAGAAAGCTGGCGGTGCAGTCGAGGGGGCTACCGCAGGGGAAGACGCAGATGCCGTCGTCGTTGCGCACGCAGACCGTGCCGTCCGGGCAGTCGGTGTTGCTGCGGCAGCCGACCAGCGTGCAGAAGCCGTCCGGGAAGCGCCGCTGATCGCGCACGCAGCTCTGCTCGCAGTCGGCGTCCGCGTCGCAGGCGATGCCGACCAGCCGCGAGGGATCCGGTCGATCGCCAGAGAACTCCTCGGCGTGCCCGCAGCCCAGACCCCCGGCGAGCAACGCCCCGATCACCGCTCGACTCACGCGCCCCATCGCCGCCTCCTGCTCAGAAGTAGTAGCGCACCGCGACCCCGCCGCCCCACTCGAAGCCAGCGCTGCCGGGGAGCAGGCGCAGCGACGGCGCGATCTCCAGCTGCACCTCGAGGGGGAGAGTTCGGAACCACAGCGCCCCGCCGACGATCGGCCGCAGGTACAAGAGCGCCTCGGTGATCGCGTGGGTGTGCCAGTGCGGCCACGGCTCGTCGTGCCGGTGGTACTGCTCGCTCGTCCAGCCGCCAGCGCCGACACCGCCGCCGAAGAAGGCGCCCAGCTCGATCGGCTTGACCGACGGCACCAGGTCGCGGACGTGGTAGACGAGATCGACGCCGAGCACGAGCCCCTGGTGCGGGTGCAGCCAACCGCCGACGAGGCCGTGCACGGCGAGCTCGGGAGAGAGGAACGTCCCGAACGTGACGCCGCTCGGCTGGCCGAGGGAGGCGCCGAGCCCGAGGTCGGCGCCACGTCCCACCTCTTCGGCGCGGGCCGGCGATGCGATCGAGAGCAGCACCAGGAGCCCGAACAGCCGCATCCTCGCCTCCTCGCTGGTCAGACCTCCTCTCTACCTCGCCCGCCAGGTCGGGACCAGAGTGAGGGGCCGAGTCGGCATCCTGTCCCTCGCCGTTGACAGCGCGCGGCCAGAAAGGCCTGCGAAGTCCTGCGACCCTCGCGGCGCGGGCCTGGCTCACGGATTGCTTCAGTGGCTGGTCGTCTCGAGTACGACTATAAAGGTGGTGATGATGCGTCGCCGTTCCCTCTCGGGCTTCGCCGCGCTGGTGCTCGGCGCCTGCGGCTCGCCTTCCGTCGACCCGTGCCACGCCGACCCGGCCAGCTGCCAGCCGTGCGCCGAGACCGGCGGCGTCTGCGCCGATCCGCTCAAGCTCAACGAGCTACTCGCCGACAACGAGGGGGCGTGGATCGACGAGGCGAAGGAGACCGACGACTGGATCGAGCTGTGCAACAGCGGCGCAGCGCCGATCTCGACCCTCGGTTACGCGATCAGCGACGACCCGAACGGCTTCACCTTTTTGCCCGCGGCCCGCCTCGAGCCCGGCGAGACCGTGCTGCTCTGGGCCGACGGGAGCCGTGGCCAGGGGCCGGACCACCTGCCGTTCGAGCTCTCGCGCCGCGGCGAGACGCTCTACCTCTGGGCGCCGGACGGGCGGCTGGTCGACCGGGTGACCTTCCCGCCGCTGGACGAGAACGTCAGCTTCGCGCGCGCGCCGCACGGGACCGGCGCCTTCGCGCCGTGTCGCTTCCCGACCCCGGCGCGAGAAAACGGCGCGAGTTGCGGCCCGCCGCCGCCGCCGGAGCTGCCGGCCGAGGTCACCTTCGCCCCCTTCGCCTGGCCCGAGCCGTGGCCGGCGCCCCCGACGCCGCTGGCGCTCGACGAGCTGGCGCTCTGGCCGGCCGCCTTCGTCGAGGTGCGCAACACCGGCGCCGCCGCCGTGGACCTCGCGGACTTCGCCGTGAC
>JBFYZW010000207.1:0-2908 GCA_041309305.1 Deltaproteobacteria bacterium
GATGCCCTCGGCCGCCCCGGTGGTCGAGGAGGACTACGAGGCGGAGCCGATGACGTTGCGCAACGCCGGGGCCCCGACCAGGAACGTCAGCTTCAGCGCCGCGTCGGTGGCGCCGGAGGTCCGCGCGCTGGCGCTGCGCGAGGCGGGCGGCTGGGCGCCGCCCCGCTTCGCCGACCCGATGCTGCCGGCGGTGCTCGCCGGCGGCTTCGACTACGTCTACCCGGCGCCGGCGCCGGCCACCGTGCCGGCCACCGGCGAGGCGCTGCGCGTGCCGCTCGGCGCGCGGGTCTATCCGGTGCGCCTGTTCTACGAGGCGACCCCGTCGCTGGCGACCACCGCCTACCTGCGGGCCGAGGTGCGCCACCAGGACGGCCAGCCACTGCTCGCCGGCAAGGCGGCGATCTTCTCCGCCGGCGACTTCCTCGCCGAGGCCGAGCTCAAGACCACCGGCCCGGGCGGCACGCTCGAGCTGCCGCTCGGCGCCGACGAGGACATCCGCATCACCTACCGCGTCGTGCCGCAGTCGCGCACCGAGGGGGTGTTCGGCAAGGAGGACGTCACCGACTACGCGGTGACCATTGAGCTGGGCAACTACAAGAAGAAGGACGTGCGCGTGCGCGTCTGGGATCAGATCCCGAAGACCAGCCGGGACAAGATCCAGATCGAGCTGCTCGGCACGACGCCGACCACCGCCTTCGGCCCGGACGCCAAGGGGCTGCTCGGCTGGGAGATCGACATCCCGGCCGGCAAGACGACCAAGATCACGATGAGCTACCGCATCCGCCGGCCCGCCGATTGGCGGCTGCGGCAACACTGAGGAGCGGACCATGCGTACCATCACCTTGTGGCTCCTCGTCCTCGTCGCTCTGCCGGCGCGCGCCAACCGCGTCGACGACGTCCTGGTCTACGCCGACCGGGCGCAGGTGACCCGCACCACCGCGGTCGCCTGCCGCGGTGACGGGCTGGCCAGCTTCGACGGCCTGCCGCTGTCGCTCGACGTGCGCACGCTGCGCGCTCACGCCGAGGGCGCCAGCGTGCTCGGCGTCACCAGCGAGCGCGTCCAGCTCGAGGAGGACTGGGACGAGCGCGTGCGCAAGCTGCGGCGCGAGCGCGACGAGCTCGACGCGGCGCTCTACGCTCACGACCAGGCCCTCGCCGCCCTCGCGGCGCGGCGCGAGCAAACGGCGAGCTTCCGCACGCTCGGCCGGACGTTGATCGCCGAGCAGCTGGCGAGCAACCGGCCGGACACGCGCAGCTGGAGCGCGACGCTGGCGCTGTTGCGCGGCGAGCAGGAGAGTCTCGATCAGCGCGCCGTCGACGTCCAGCGCGAGCGGCGCGCGACCGAGCGCAAGCGCGATCTGGTCGAGCGCCAGCTCCAGCGCCTGCAGCCGACCGCGCGCGCCGAAGCCTGGCGCGCGACGGTGATCCTCGGCTGCGCCGATCGGGCCGGCAACGTCACCGTCTCGCTCTCCTACGTCGTCCCCGGCGCCTCGTGGATCCCCGAGTACGATCTGCGCTTCGTCCCCGGCGGCGGCGGCAAGACCGGCCCCGGCGAGGTCGAGCTGACCACCGGGGCGGTGATCCGCCAGAGCACCGGCGAGGACTGGACCGGGGCGCAGCTCAGCCTGACCACCGCGAAGCCGCGCCTCGGCGCCGAGGCGCCGACGCTGGCGGCGATCATCATCGACGGCCAGGAGGAGAAGCGCGACAAGGTGATGGTGCAGGCGCAGGAGGAGCGCAAGGAGCTCGCCGGCCCGGCCGAGCCGGGCCGCGCGCAGAGCGCGCTCGGCCTCGAGGATCGGGGCCAGTCGTTCGTGCTGCGCCTGCCCCGCGCCGTCACCGTGCGCGCCGACGGGCGGCCGTACTGGTTCCCGATCGACGTCACCCGCGCGAAGGCCGAGGCGCTGCTGGTCAGCGTGCCGAAGCTCTCGCCCTTCGTCTACCAGGCGGTGCGACTCAACAACCCGTTGCCCTTCCCGATCCTCGCCGGCACGGCGCACGTCTTCCGTCGCGGCTCGTTCGTAGGCAGCATCGCGCTGCCGTACGCCGCGGTTGGCGAGCCGATGGAGATCTCGCTCGGCATCGACGGCGAGCTGCGCGCCGAGCGCCAGGATCTGGCCGCGGTCGACCGCGGCGCCGGCGTGCTCTCGAGCAGCCAACGCCTCGAGCGCGCCTACCAGATCTCGCTGACCAACCGCGCCCGCGAGCGCGTATCAGTCGAGCTGCGCGAGAACCTGCCGGTGAGCAAGAGCGAGGAGATCAAGGTCGAGTTGGACAAGGACAAGACCACCGGCGGCTTCAAGCTCGACGCCGAGCGGGGCTTCCTCACCTGGACGCTCGAGCTCGGCTCGGGCAAAAAGAGCGTCACCAACCTCGCCTTCACCATCCGCCTGCCGGAGAGCTGGACGGTGCGCTGAGCCCCGACGCTCAGAGCGGCGGCGCGAGCGCCGCGGGCATGCGCGCGGTCGGGTGCGTCTCGCCCTGTGCCGCGCGGCAGGCGGCGCAGGGGCACAGCTCGCGCAGCGTCTCGAAGGTGTAGAGCCCCGTGTCGTGGGTCGTGCCGCCGTCGTCCCAGACGAGCCGCAGCGCGTAGCTGCCCACCTCCTCGATCGCGGTCAGCTTCGGCGCGTCGATGTGGTGGAAGTTCCACGCCCCGCCGTGCCCCTGACAGCTGGCGCAGGGACAGAAGCCGCGCAGGTAGTAGACCGGATAGCGGCTCCGGTGCCCGTCCTCCCAGGTGACCAGCAGCTCGACCGCGGGCTCGACCTCGACCTCGATCGGCAACGGCGCCAACGCCATGACCACGACCTCCATCCGCCGGCGGCCGGCCGGCGGGTTGTGACTCAGGTAGGTTCCCCGCCCCTCACCGCCGTTTGCGCAGGCCCGCCCCCGTCGCGGGCGGCGTGAG
>JBFYZW010000208.1:0-5042 GCA_041309305.1 Deltaproteobacteria bacterium
CTCACGCCGCAGCTCCTCGCTCAGGCGGGCGAGTGCGGGTTGGTCGAGCGTCGCCCGCCGGTTGACCGACGCGGCGCTCGGCAGCTTCACCGGTTCGCCGGGCGCCGGCGCTGGGCGGATCATGTCGGTGGCCAGAAGAACGTAGAGCGCCTGGGCCAACGGCAAGGCGCGCGTCTCGCTCTGCAGCGCCTGGGCGAAGGTCGTGGCGCCGTTGAGCAGGCGGACGAGGTCGAGGTCCCGCACCAACGGCCCGAGGGTCGGGTAGTAGACCGCGAACAGCTCGGTGGCGACCAGGTAGTGCGCCTGGTGCTCGACGAAGAAGGTCAGCAGGCTGTCGAGGTCGTAGTGCTCGTGCACACCGCGCCAGATGGCCGGCAATGGCTGGACCTCGCCGGTGTGTTGCCCCGGCGGCAGCTCCGCCCCAGGGGTGAGGCGGTAGCTCCCTTCGCGCCAGGCGAAGCTGTTGATCACCTTCTGCTCGGTCTGCTGCCTGAGCGCGGCGACCAGCTCGACCTCGCTGATCGCGCCCAGCCGGACCAGCGCTTCCCCCTGCCGGCAGCCGGTCTGGTGCATCTGCGCCAGCGAGGCGTTGTACTGCTCGAAGGTGATCCGGCCGTGCTCGAGCAACAGCCGACCGAGGGTCTCGTCGACGTTCGCGGAGTCGACGTAGACTGGCAGGCCCCCCCACAGGGTCAGGGAACGGGTCGCGGCGCCGTGAGTCAGCTCCAGCGTGCCCGAGAAGGTGGCCAGGTAGAGGCGGTAGAGCAGCCGCGGCAGCGGCAGCTGACTGAGCTCACCCGCGGGTGGGAGCTCCAACGCCGGCGCCGCGCCGGCCGCCGGCTCGGTCACCACCTCCTCGGCGACCAGCTCGGGCAAGGCCGATTCGGCCTCCGGCTCGGGGAGCGGCTCGTCGGGCAGCACCGGCGCGATCACCGACGGCAACGGGATCGGCAGCGGCAGGCCCGCGACGTCGGCGCCCGGCCCGGCGGCGAGCGGCGCGGCCGCCGCGAGCGAGGTGGGTTCGACCGGTGGTGCCAGTGGCGGAGGCAAGGCGAAGATCGCCGGGGGAGGGAGATGGAACTCCGCGTCAGCCGGTCCCGACGACGGCGGGTCGCCGCCGGGCAGGACCTGCCATTGCTGCAGCAGGCGCTTCAGCTCACCGTAGCGAAACGGCAGGGCCAGGACCGCATCGCAGCCGAGCTCGCCGACCAGACCCAGCGCGTCGATTCCGCTCGCCCGAGGGTGCAAGATCACCACCCGCACCTCGGGCCGCTGCGCCTTGATCTGCCGGCACAGCTCGCTGCCGCTGATTCCGGGCAGGCTCTCGGCGCAGATCACCAACGCCGGCGCACGGTCGTGAAAGCGCGCCAACGCGTCCCCGCCGTCGGGCGTGGCGATCACCGTCAGACCGTCGCGGGTCAGCACCGCGGTGATCAGCTCGAGCGTCGTGGCGTCGCCATCGGCGACCAGGGCGGTGTTGACCATCGGCTCAACCACGGTACAACTGCTGCGCGGCGACGTACTCGCTCACCGCCAGCGGAACCCACCCGACGATCGCCTTGCCGTCACGCACCCGCCGACGGATGGCACCGCTGGCGACGCCGGGCAGCTCGACCGGCATCGCCTCGGGCGCACTGTAGCCGGCTCGGCCGAGCACCACGACCGGCAGGAGCTCGACCAGCTCCGCCCATCGGTACCACTGCGCGGTCTCGCGCATGATGTCGGCGCCGATGACCAGCGCGAAGGGACGCCCGGGGTGACGCTGCTGCAGCGCCGAGACCGTGTCGAAGGTGCGGCCGGTCGCCTCGGCGTCGGCCTCGACGGTGCAGACCTCGACCCGGCCGGCGAACGGCGCGGCGAGCAGCTCACACATCGTGCGGCGGTGCGCGAAGTCGGCCAGCGGTTTGCCGAACGGGTGGCGGACGGCCGGCACCAGCCACACGCCGTCGGCGCCGAGCGCCTCGAGCAGGTAGAGGCAGGCCATCTGGTGTCCGACGTGCGGCGGGTTGAAGCTGCCGCCGAACAGGGCGGTCCGACCGCGCAGGAACATGCCCCGGAGTTTGGCACGACGCCGAGGAGAAGTGTAGGCACCCCCACGACGCCACCCCGGCCAGTATGGTAGGGTCGGTGCATGTCCGACCCGATCATCGGCATCGACCTGGGCACCACGAACTCCTGCGCGGCCCTGTGTGATGAGCAGGGCGAGGTCAAGTTGATCCGCTACCGCGGCGGCGAGTTCACGGTCCCCTCGATCTATGCGATCGACGAGAAGGGTCACGAGCTGGTCGGCCACGAGGCGCAACGCCAGTGGCAGCTCAACCCCAAGAACACCGTGTTCGGCGCCAAGCGCATGCTCGGCGTCACGTTCGACTCCGAGCTGGTCGCCGAGATGCGCAAGCGCGTCGGCTACGAGATCAAGCCCGGCGAAGAGAACGACGTCGTCATCCCGATCAAGGGCCGCGATCTGAAGCTGGCCCAGATCGCCGCCAAGATCCTGGCCAAGATCCGCGAGGTCGCCAGCCAACACCTCGGCGTTCCAGTCGGGCGGGCGGTGGTCACCGTTCCGGCCTACTTCAACGATCGACAACGCCAGATCGTCTACGAGGCCGGCCAAGAGGCCGGGCTCGAGCTGGTCGGCATCATCAATGAGCCGACCGCGGCGGCGCTGGCCTACGGCGCGCGCAAACGGGTGACCGAGAACGTGGCGGTCTACGACCTCGGCGGCGGGACCTTCGACCTCTCGGTCATCGCCATCCGCGACCGGGTCTTCGAGGTCAAGGCCACCGGCGGCGACATCTTCCTCGGCGGCATCGACTTCGACAACGCGTTGATCCAGTACATCCTCTCCGACTTCTCGGCCAAGCAGGGGATCGACCTGTCCGGCGACCCGATCGCGATGCAGCGCATCCGCGACATGGCCGAGCGGGTCAAGATCGACCTGTCGGCGCGTCACGAAGTCCCGTTGAGCATCCCGTTCATCACGATGGCGCCCAGCGGCCAACCCCTCGACCTCTCCTTGATCGTCACCCGCGACGAGCTCGAGGCGCTGGTCGGCCACCTGGTCGAGCGCACCTTCGACACCTGCGCACGGGTCATCGACGAGGCGGGCTTGGTGCCCAACCAGATCGACGAGGTGCTGCTGGTCGGCGGCCAGACGCGCATGCCGCTGATCCAGGAGCGCATCACCAAGTTCTTCGGCAAGTCGCCGTCGCGGGCGGTCCACCCCGATGAGGCGGTCGCGATCGGCGCGGCGCTCTACGCCTGGAGCCTCGACGAGCGCTCCGATCTGCGCCTCCAGCTCCTCGACGTGCTGCCGATGGCCATCGGCATCGAGACCGCCGCCAAGACCCTGCACCGGCTGTTCGAGCGCAACAGCCCGGTCCCGAATCAGCGCCAGTTCACCTTCACCACCCATCGCGACAACCAGACCGATCTGGTCATGCGCATCTACCAGGGCGATCACCCCAACGCCGCCGACAACACGCTGCTCGGCGAGTTCACCTTCGCCGGCATCCGCCCGGGGCAAGCCGGCAGCGTCCGCGTCGAGGTCGTCTTCGAGGTCAGCGCCGAGGGGATCCTGTCGCTCAAGGCGCGCGACCTCGACACCCGCGCCGAGATGCAACAGACGGTCAAGCTCGGCGCCTGAGCCTCAGTCGCACAGGCCGACGGCAGGCGGCGCCGGCCACCCTTCACCGGCGACGCGCTCGTCGTCGACCACCACCCAACCGGCCGCGGTCTGCTTCAGCTCGAGCCAGCGGGCCTCGGCGCCACCCGGCGCGCCGACGAAGGCGATCAGGTGCGTCGGGCAATCGGGCTGAGCGAGGAAGCGGACGAACCAGCCGCGGTAGCCGACGTCGACCAACGCCGCGGGCGTCGGCGCGCCGCGCACATCCGGCCGCAGCGGCGTCGCGACGGGGGCGGCAGCGTCCACCGGCCCGCCGAGCGCACCGCGCAGCGCCTGCGCGACCTCCTGGACCGAGATGTCCTGCTCGACGACCCGGCGCACCGCGTTGGCCAGATAGCGTGGCTCGAGCCAGCGCAGCTCGACCCAGCAGCGCCGCGCGGCGTCGTCGTAGTGCTCCTGCGTCCGCGGCGCCGTGACCAGCGCCGTCGCGGCGAAGGAGCGCAGGCAGGTCGCGACGCGGGCGGGCCCGCCACAGACCGCCACCACCTCCGAGTGAGTCTCGTAGCGCTGGATCAAATCGGCGGTGGCGCGCTCACGGGCCGCGCTCTCCGCCGCGGCGCAGGCCTCCTGGCGGGCGCGACCGTCCCCCTGACCGGCCGCGATGAGGAAACGCTCGTGGGCGCTAGCGCGCAGCGTGCGCACCGCCTCGTCGTACCAAAGCGGCCGCTGACCGGCACAGGCGGTGAACGACGCGCCGGCGAGCAGCAGCAACGCGATCGCACGGTTCATGTCAAGACCCCAAACCGCCGTTCGTCGCCGAAGTCAACCTTGACAGCTGCACGGCGGTTGCGTAGCAAGGCGCTCGGTTCCCACGCGGAGAGAGGCCATGACCAAAGCGGAGTTGATCGAGCGCGTCGCCAAAGACATCGGGCCCGGGGTGAGCAAGAAGATGGTCACCGAGATGGTCGAGACCATGTTCGAGCACCTGCACAAGGCGATC
This sequence comes from Deltaproteobacteria bacterium, assembly GCA_041309305.1. Lineage (GTDB taxonomy): Bacteria > Myxococcota > XYA12-FULL-58-9 > XYA12-FULL-58-9 > XYA12-FULL-58-9 > JBFYZW01. The sequence goes on from JBFYZW010000208.1 coordinate 4,626, forward strand.
CGCAAGGACAAGCGCTTCACCTACCCAGGCTTCGGCACCTTCGCGGTCAAGAAGCGCAGCGCCCGCAAGGGGCGGAACCCGAAGACCGGCGAGGTCGTGTTGATCGCCCCCACCCGCACCGTGGCCTTCAAGCCCGCCCCGAACTTCAAGGCGAGCCTGAACTGACCCGGCTCCGCCTCGCCACCGCCCGCCCGCCGATGCCCCTCGCCCTGGAAGCCCCCGCCCGCGCGGACCAGCGCCCCGGAGCAATCCCCGGAACCGCGTGGCACGCCCACGCCCTCGGGTTGGTCGCCGCGCTCGCGACCCTCGGTGGCTGCCGCGGCGATCCGTTGGGCAAGCCGTGCGCCGAGGACGACGACTGCGGACCGGGCTTCGATTGCTACCTGAGCCTGTGTGTCCAGGTCTGCACGCGCGACG
>JBFYZW010000209.1:0-3543 GCA_041309305.1 Deltaproteobacteria bacterium
CGCGCCTCCCCGGCCATCAACGCGGCCGAGATCGCCAGCAGCTCCTCCCCCGCGGCGCCGAGCCCCCGGCGCAGGAGCCGCGCGGCTTGCTGGGAGGCGACCGGCGCCGTGCTGACGAGCGCCCTGACCGACGCGAGCTGAGCTGTCATGGCCACTCCTATCGCTCCCCCGGTAGGCACCGGCAGGAGCTGGAGCGACCCGTTGCAAGCCGGGTGCCGCCTCAACGGCCCGGACAACGGCTGCACGATCGGCCGCTTGCCCGCGCCGTCGGTGACCGGTGTCGCAGAATGGGACAGCGGCGCGCGCCGCCGCGATCGGTCAGCTCTGCTTGCCGCGCTCGTCGACCCAACGCAGGCCGACGATGAAGCGCGGCTCGTCGACCTCGCGCCGGACCGTGCAGACCTCGGCGAAGCGTTGGCGCTGGCCGTCGATGGCGAACAGGAACCGGTCGCCGACCTTCAGCTCGCGATCGACCGCCAGGCCGATGCCGCCGCGGCTGACGTCGCGCCCCCAGACCGAGTAGTCGAGCCAACCGGGGACGCGGATCGGCAGGTAGCAGTTCAAGCCCCGGCGGGGGTGCTCGCGGCGTTCGCGGCGCAGCTGGTGCATCGTCGGCCTCCGGTCCACGTCTCGGCCGCGGTGTAGCACAGGCGCCGGCGTTTGACCACCGGCGGGCGACCGCTCACGGCGCGTCGATGTTGAGCGTGAACGTGCCCGAGGTCGTGCCATAGCCGTCGATGACGATGACGTAGACCTCGCCGTCGTCGCGTTGCTCGTCACCGCAGCGCGGCAACGCCGCGCAGCCCGAGGTGTCGAACGCGTCGCAGGTCGCGCTGCAGCCGAGTGTCCCCGGTCCGAGCCCCTGGGTCACGCAGCTCTGGCCGCCAAGGTCGGCGCCGTCGCACAGCTCGCCGGCCTCGCGCCGGTGGTCGCCGCAGACGGCGACCCGGGTGACCTCCACCACCTGGGTGGGGGTACAGCTCAGCCCGCCGCCGAGCAGCAGGAGGACCGCGCCTGGTTCGAGCCACCGTCGCACCCGATCATCATACGCGATCGGGCGGGTCCTCGCGCGCCGAGCTGGCCGGTGACGCCGTGGGGAGAGCGCGACGCCGTCATGCCAACCCTGCCCGCGCCGCGATTCGCCTGGGCCCGGGCCGCGTGATCGAGTATGACGGCGTCGCGATGGACGCGGCCCCCTCAGCGACGGCGCGGCCGGGCGATCCGCGGCTTCGCCGCTATCGCCTGCAGATCTTCGCCAGCACCTGGGCGAGCTACTTCGGCTTCTACTTCTGCCGCAAGGCCTTCTACGTGGTCAAAGGCGACCTGACGGTCGAGCTCGGCATCGACGCGCAGACGCTCGGGCTGATCGGCGTCGCCTACCTGGTCGCCTACGCGATCGGCGAGTTCAACGCCGCCTTCTGGGGCTCGCGCCTCGGCGCCCGGCGGGTGGTGCTCGCCGGCATGGGCCTGTCGGTGCTGGCCAACGTCGCCTTCGGCTTCGCCAACAACGCCTGGACCTTCGTCGCCTTCATGATCCTCAACGGCCTGGCCCAGTCGACCGGCTGGTCCGGGAACGTCGGCACGATGGCGCAATGGTTCCGCCAGGACGAGCGCGGCCGGGTGATGGGGGTCTGGTCGACCTGCTACCAGGTCGGCGGCGCGGTGGCGAAGGGCTTCGCCGCCTTCATGCTCGGCCTGTGGGGTTGGCGCTGGTCCTTCTTTGGCGCCTCGCTGGTGCTGACCGCCATCTGGCTGCTCTTCTACCTCCTGCAGCGCAACCGCCCCGAGGACGTCTCGCTGCCGCCGGTCGACGCCGCGGTCGCGCCCGAAGACGCCGAACCACTCGCCGAGGCGCCCGCCGCCGCCGAGCCGGTCCGCTTCGATCAGCGCCTGGTGGTCACCATCCTGATGATGGGCGCCTTCTACTTCTTCATCAAGTTCATCCGCTACGCGCTGTGGAGCTGGGCGCCCTACTTCCTGCAGATCAACTTCGGCCTGGCACACGACCACGCCGGCTACTTCTCGACCCTGTTCGACCTGTTCGGCTTCGTCGGCGTTCTGACCGCCGGCTTCGCCTCGGATTACCTGTTCGGCGGCCGGCGCGCGCTCGTGGCCCTGGTGATGGTCGTCGGGCTCGCTGGCGCGACGCTCGGGCTGTGGTGGGTCGGCACGACCAGCCTCATCGGCTTCGGCGTCGCCTACGCGCTGGTCGGCTACATGCTCTACGGGCCCGACTCGCTCATCTCGGGCGCCGGGGCGATCGACGTCGGCTCGCGCCGCTTCGCCCTCGCCGCGGCGGGGATCATCAACGGCATGGGCTCGATCGGCAGCGCCTTCCAGGAGATCGTCGTCGCCGGCCTCTACCAGCGCGATCCGAACGATCTCGGCCCGATCCTCGCCAGCCTGCTCGGCTCGGCCTGCCTCGCGGCGCTGCTGCTCTTCGCGCTCTGGCGCCGGGCCCAACGCGGGCTGTGCAACCTCTGACCGCCGGCGCTCGCGTCACTCGGGGGTCGGGGCGTAGCGCAAGATCACACCGCCCTCGCCGACCGCCCAGGCGTCGCGACCGGCGTCGATGGCGCCCCAGACGCCGTAGAGCCTGGCGCTCGTCTCGCTCGGCTCGGCGACCCAGCTGCCGTTCCACGGCCGCAGCACCGTGCCGCCGGTGCCGACGGCGCGCAGCTCGCGGCAGGCGCCGTCGATGCCGCTGATCGCCTCGAGCACCGCCAGTGCATTCGGGCCGAAGACCTGCTCGCTCCACACCCCCCCGCTTCGCGTCAGGATGGCGTGCGAATCGCCGACGATCCAAACCGGCCCGCCGGGCGTGCAGGCGTGACCGTCGCGCCAGTAGCGGACCGGGGTGCCGGTGTCGACCTCGCTCCAGGCGCTGGCGTCGCGGTGTACGACGGCGCCGTGGTAGCCCACCGCCCAGACGTCGTCGCTGGCGGCGCCGAACACGCCCCACAGGTCCACGTCCAGGCCGGCGGTGTTCTCCCGGGCCCACCCGCCGCTCCCACCGCGTAGGATGGTGGCGTAGCCGCCGATGGCATGAAAGGCCACCGACCAGATGCTACCGTCGGCGAGCCCCCAGACATCGTGCAGGTCCATCACCTCGTTGCTGTCCGCGGAGGCCCAGGTCTCGCCGTCGAAGTGGAGCACGGTCCCGCCGTACCCCACCGCCCAGACCGAGGTCGCGCTGAGGCCGGTGACGCCGCGCAGCGGGATCTGGCCGATCGCCGCCGGCGCCGCCTGCAGCAACCAGTTCGTCCCGTCCCAGTAGGCGATCGTCGCCCCGTCGCCGACCGCCCAGACCTCGGCCTTGGTGCCGCCGGTCGATCCCCACACCGCGTGAAGGTCGACGATGGTGGGCGAGTTGACCTGCTTCCACTCGCCGAGCCGGACGCACGAGGTGGGCGAGCCAACGCAGGCCCAGCGATACTCCGGCCGGCAGGCCGAGTCACAGCCGTCGCCGGCCGTGGTGCCGCCGTCGTCGCACCCCTCGTCCTGGTCGATCACCCCGTCGCCGCAGCGCGGGGGGATGGTGAT
>JBFYZW010000210.1:0-3081 GCA_041309305.1 Deltaproteobacteria bacterium
TCAGTTCCCAACGCATCTCCCGGCTGGGTGCGCCCCTTGGGCGTCCGGCACGGGCTCAGTGAGGTGAGAGAGATGGCCACCGTGATGCCCAAGTCAGAAGTAGCCGACTACCAGATGTACATCGGCGGCACGTGGGTCGATGCCGTGAGCGGCGAGACCTACGAGGTCGTCGACCCGTCCGTCGAGGAGGTCGTCGCTCGCGTACCCAAGGGCGGGGTCGCCGACGCCGAGAAGGCGACCGCGGCGGCGCGCGAGGCGTTCGACCGCGGCCCCTGGCCGCGGATGAAGGCGGCCGAGCGTGCCGATGTCCTGCGCCGTGCGGCGGCGTTGATCCGCGAGCGCTCGGAGGAGCTCGCCCGCCTGGAGTCGCGGCAGATGGGCAAGCTGCTCGAGGACTCGCTCATCGACATGAACGACGCCGCCCACACCTTCGACTACTACGCCGGGCTGGCGGTCGACATGCACGGCCAGACCCTCGAGGTGCCGGGCGACACCATGAGCATGGTCGTACGCGAGCCGATCGGCGTCACGGTCGGCATCACGCCCTGGAACTACCCCGTCCTCATGGTCGCCTGGAAGGCAGCGCCGTCGCTGGCCGCCGGCAACGTGATGATCGTCAAGCCGGCCAGCGTGAGCCCGGTGACGACGCTCGAGCTGGCGCGCCTCCTCGAGGACGCCGGTGTGCCGAAGGGCGTCTTCCAGGTGGTGACCGGCCCCGGCGGCGAGGTCGGCGACCACCTCGCCTCCTCGCCCCTGGTCGACATGGTGGCGTTCACCGGGTCGGTCGAGGTCGGCAAGCACATCATGCGCAAGGCCGCCGACACGGTGAAGAAGGTCGGTCTCGAGCTCGGCGGCAAGAGCCCCAACATCGTCTTCGCCGACGCCGACTTCGAGGCCGCCATCGACGGCGCCCTCATCGGCATCTTCGCCGGCGCCGGCGAGGTCTGCTCCGCCGGCTCGCGCCTGCTCGTCGAGCGCTCGATCTACGACCGCTTCGTCGGTGAGCTGGTCTCGCGGGCGATGGCGATCAAGGTCGGGCCGGCGCTCGACGGCGACAGCGAGATGGGACCGCTCGTGAGCCGCGAGCAGCTCGAGCGCGTCGAGCGCTACGTGAAGATCGGTGTCGAGGAGGGCGCCACCCTCGCCACCGGCGGCCGCCGGCTCGAGGGCAAGGGCTTCTACTACGAGCCCACCATCTTCGTCGACGTCGACAACGCCATGACCATCGCCCAGGAGGAGATCTTCGGGCCGGTGCTCGTGGTGATCCCCTTCGCTGACGAGGACGAGGCGGTCCGCATCGCCAACGACAGCGTCTACGGGCTCGCCGGCGCGGTCTGGACCAAGGACGTGACCAAGGCCATGCGCGTGATCAGGGCGCTGCGCGCCGGGATCACCTGGGTCAACACCTACCACCCGACCTACAGCGAGGCCCCCTGGGGCGGCTACAAGCAGAGCGGGATCGGGCGCGAGCTCGGGACCTTCGGGCTCGAGGAGTACACCGAGGTCAAGCAGATCAACATCGACATGACCGACCAGCCGATGGGCGTCTACCAGCGTGGCAAGGAGACGCCGCGCGAAGGCCGCGGCAAGGTCGTGCCGCTCAGCGACCGGCGCCCGTTCCAGCGCGCGGGCCAGGGCGACGAGGTCCGCGGCAGCTGGGTGCGATACTGCCAGAACTGCGGCGAGTGACGACCGCGGCGGGGCGCCCGTGTGAGCGGGCGCCCCGTCCGGGGTACTAGCGCCCCGAAGCGACGGCTGCCGCGCGCATCCGCGGGCGGGGCCCTCCCACGAGCATCGAGGCGCACCCGCGTGACGGGTGCGAAGGAAGGAGCGGGGATGAGCCTGGTCACGAGGGACGTCGAGATCCTGAGCGAGCGCTTCACGCCGGGGTTCGCCTTGCGCGGCCCCGTCGGTGGCGGCGAGGCGATGGTCCTGCGCAGCCCCTGGGACGGGGCGGAGCTGGCCCGCGTCCCGACCACGACCGCCGACGACCTGGACGCGGTGCTCGACAGGGCGCGGCTCGCCTTCGAGAGCTTCCGCTGGACGCCGGCCTGGCGCCGCGCCCAGATCCTCGAGCGCGCCTCGCACCTGATCGAGGAGCACGCCGAGCAGATCGCCCGCCTGATCGCCAACGAGAGCGGCAAGCCGCTCAAGGACGCGCGCATCGAGGCGTCGCGCGGGGCGTCGACGTTCCGCTGGGCGGCCGAGGAGTCGAAGCGCACGGCGGGCGAGATCATCGAGATGGACGCCGAGGCCTCGGGCGAGCACCGCTTCGGCTGGACGATCCGCGAGCCGCGCGGCGTGATCGCGGCGATCTCGCCCTTCAACTTCCCCCTCAACCTGGCCGCCCACAAGGTCGCCCCGGCGCTGGCCGCCGCCAACGTCGTCGTGCTGAAGCCGGCCTCGCAGACGCCGCTCACGGCCCTCCGCCTGGCGGAGCTGCTCGTCGAAGCCGGCCTGCCGGAGCACGTCATCCAGGTCGTCGTCGGCCCCGGCAGCACGCTCGGCGCGAAGCTCGTCAAGGACGAGCGCGTCAACATGGTGACCTTCACCGGCAGCCCGCCGGTAGGCCGGCAGATCGCCAGCGATGCCGGCATGAAGATGGTGACGCTCGAGCTCGGCAACAACTCGGCCACCATCGTCGACGAGGACGCCCACCTCGACCTCGCCGTACAGCGCATCGTCGCCGGCGGCTACGCGAACTCCGGGCAGGTGTGCATCTCGGTGCAGCGCGTGGTCGTGCACCAGAAGGTCTACGACGAGTTCATGGCCAAGCTCGTGCCGGCGGTCGAGGCGCTCAAGCTCGGCGACCCGCTCGACGAGAGCACCGACGTCTCGTCGCTGATCTCGGCGGCCGAGGCCGAGCGCGTGCGGCTCTGGGTCGAGGAGGCGATCGAGCAGGGCGCGACGCTGGCCGCCGGCGGGGTCGACAACGACGGTCGCATGAAGCCCACCGTGCTGACCGACGTGACCCGTGACATGAAGGTCTGCGCGCGGGAGATCTTCGGCCCGGTGCTCAGCATCCTCAAGGCGCGCGACCTCTGCGAGGCGATCGAGATCTCGAACGACAGCGACATGGGC
>JBFYZW010000211.1:0-16999 GCA_041309305.1 Deltaproteobacteria bacterium
CTCACACACGACCGCTCGGCGCCGCTACGCGCCGCGTGCCCTCGTCGGTCGCTGACTCAGTTGCCTGGCCGAGCCGGAATGAAGTGCATTGCATCCAAGGCCTGCCAAGCCAGGTCATGGCGTGGGGTCACTTCGGCACCCTCCGAGGGCACGCAGCGCACGCGGCGCCGAGCTCTCGTTCAGGAGCGCGCGTACGCCGAAGCGCGGGCGACTGGCCGGAGGGTGCCGAAGCGCCCCCCACCTCACGGTTCTGCTCGACAGGCCTTGGAGGCTCGTCCTCTCAGAGTATCTCAGCCGACAACTGAGTTAGCGACCGAAGGCCAGGCGCCCGCGCGAGAGGCGAAGCGCGCGACGCCGATTTGAGGGGATCAGTCAGCGGCTGAGCCCTTGGCCTCGGACCGCGCGCGGTGTAGGCAAGCGCTCGAGGGCAGAGCGATGACCAAGGCACTGATCACCGGGATCACCGGCCAGGACGGCTCCTACCTGTCCGAGCTCCTGCTCGCCAAGGGCTACGAGGTCCACGGCGTCATCCGCCGGGCCTCGACCTTCAACACCGATCGCATCGATCACCTCTACCGCGATCCGCACGCCGCGGGCACACGGCTGTTTCTCCACTACGGCGACCTGAGCGACGGGGGTGGGTTGCGCAAGCTGCTCGGCCGGCTGCACCCGGACGAGGTCTACAACCTGGGGGCGCAGTCGCACGTGCGCGTCTCGTTCGACCAGCCGGGCTACACCGCCGACGTCGATGCGCTCGGCACGCTGCGCCTGCTCGAGGCGGTGCGCGATCACGTCGCCGAGACCAAGCGGCCGGTGCGGGTCTACCAGGCCGGCTCGTCGGAGATGTTCGGCGCCGCGCCGCCGCCGCAGAGCGAGGCGACCCCCTTCTACCCGCGCAGCCCGTACGCGGTGAGCAAGGTGGCGGCCCACTGGTTCGGCGTCAACTACCGCGAGGCCTACGGCCTGTTCCTCTGCAACGGCATCCTCTTCAACCACGAGTCGCCACGGCGCGGCGAGACCTTCGTCACCCGCAAGATCACCCGCGCCGCGACGCGCATCCAGTTGGGGCTGCAGGAGAAGCTCTACCTCGGCAACCTCGACGCGGTGCGCGACTGGGGCTTCGCCGGCGACTACGTCGAGGCGATGTGGCTGATGCTGCAGCAAAGCGCGCCGGACGACTACGTCGTCGCCACCGGCGAGGCGCACACGGTGCGCGAGTTCGTCGAGGCGGTGTTCGGCCGGCTCGGGCTCGACTGGCGGCGGCACGTCGAGAGCGATCCCCGCTACCTCCGCCCGACCGAGGTCGACGCGCTGCAGGGGGACGCGAGCAAGGCGCGGCGACGGCTCGGCTGGACGCCGCGCACCAGCTTCGCCGCGCTGGTCGAGATGATGGTCGAGGCCGATCTCGAGCTCGCCCGGCAGGAGCGGACGCTGCGCGACGCCGGGCACCAGGTCGCCCGCCGGGGGGTGGCTCATGATTGACGGTGCGCGCGTCTGCGTCGCCGGCCACCGCGGGTTGGTCGGCTCGGCGATCGTGTCCCGGCTCACCGCGCTCGGCTACCGCGACCTGGTGCTGGTCGACCGGGCCGAGGTCGATCTCGGCGAACAGGCGGCGGTGCGCGCCTTCTTCGCCGCCGAGCGGCCGACCCACGTTATCCTCGCCGCGGCGCGGGTGGGCGGGATCCTGGCCAACAGCAGCCGGCCGGCCGACTTCATCCGCGACAACCTGGCGATCGAGCTGAACGTCGTCGACGCGGCGTATCAGCACGGCTGCCAGAAGCTGGTCTTCCTCGGCTCGTCGTGTATCTACCCGAAGCACGCGCCGCAGCCGCTGCGCGAGGAGCACCTGCTCACCGGGCCGCTCGAGCCGACCAACGAGTGGTACGCGGTGGCCAAGATCGCCGGCATCAAGCTGGTGCAGGCCTATCGCCGCCAGTACGGCTTCTCCGGCATTGCGCTGATGCCGACCAACCTGTACGGGCCGGGGGACAACTTCGACCTCAACTCCTCGCACGTCGTCCCGGCGCTGCTGCGCAAGTTCCACGAGGCGAAGCGCGCCGGCGCGGCCGAGGTGGTCGTCTGGGGCAGCGGCAGCCCGCGGCGCGAGTTTCTGCACGTCGAGGACCTGGCCGACGCGGTGGTCTTTCTGCTCGAGCGCTACGACGAGGAGCAGATTATCAATGTTGGCACCGGCACCGACGTCACCATCAAAGAGCTCGCGGCGCTGGTGCGCGAGGTGGTCGGCTTCACCGGTGAGATCGTCTACGACCGGGAGAAGCCGGACGGCACGCCCCAGAAGCTGCTCGACGTCTCGCGGCTGCACGCCCTCGGCTGGCGGGCGCGGATCGGCCTTGGCGACGGGCTGCGCGCCACCTACGCCTGGTACCTCGAGCACGGGGCGGCGCGTGGAGCATAGCGGACCGCCGCGCGCCCTGGTATAAAGCCGGCCGCGTGATCACCCAGATGCATAGACCGCGGCTCGCCCTGCTGCTCGGGTGCCTCGCCGCCTGCGCCGCGCCGGCGGCCCAGGCGCCGAAGACCAACGGCGCCGCGCTGCCGGCCACCGACCTCGGCCCCGGCGACGTCTTCGAGGTGCGCGTCTGGGGCGAGGAGGACATGTCCGGCCCGTTCCGGGTCGCCTCCGACGGCAGCATCAACTTCCCGCTGGTCGGCCGGTTGGTGGTCGACGGGATGACCGCCTCACAGGTCAGTGACGCGATCAGCGAGGGGCTGCGCCGCTTCCTCAAGGACCCCAACGTCTCGGTCTTCGTCAAGGAGTACCAGTCGAAGAAGGTCTACGTGTATGGCAAGGTGCAGCGCTCCGGGACGTTCCCGTTCGAGCAGGGGATGAACATCATCCAGGCGATCACCTTGGCCGGGGGCTTCGGGCCGATGGCCAATCAGGACACCGCCTACGTGACGCGGATCGTCGGTGGGCAAGAGCAACGGCTGAAGGTCTCGGTCAAGGACATCGGTGAGGGCAAGAGCCCCAACTTCCAGCTCGAGCCTGGCGACATCGTCTTCGTCGAAGAGAGCTGGTACTGACGGACCGCGCCGTCGTGGCGAGGCAGGAAGCGAGAGGCGATGGGTCACCTCGTCGGCAAGGACCTCTACCGGCAGCTCGGTCACAAGATCGACGGGCTCACGGTGCGCGTGCCCTGGAGCGAGACCCTCTTCGCGGTCCTCGCCGAGCTGTACAGCGAAGACGACGCGCGGCTCATCGTCGCGATGCCGCACAGCCTGACCGGCCTGCGGCGCCTGGCGGCACTCACCGGCCTCGACCAGCCGGCGCTCGAGCGGCAGCTCACCAGCCTCGCGGATCGTGGCCTGGTCCTCGATCTGGTCGTCGGCGGGCGGAGCTACTACGCCCCCTCGCCGATGGTCATCGGTATCTTCGAGTTCACGATGATGCGCACCGGCCCGGGGCTCGAGCACAAGAAGTGGGCCGAGCTGTTCCGCGCCTACCTCGATGAGGGCGCCTTCTTCCGCGCCAACTTCGGCGCCGGCGAGAAGATCTCGATCATGCGGGCGCTGCCGCACGACGATACCGTCGTCCCCGACGAGCACGTCGAAGTGCTCGACTACGAGAAGGCCACTGCCGTGGTCGAGAACGGCCGGCGCTTCGCGATGGGGTTGTGCTCCTGCCGGCACGAGGCCGAGCACCTCGGCGAGCGGCCGTGCACGACGCCGCTCGACAACTGCTCGACTCTGGGCGCCATCGGGGTCGACTTCATGGTCCGTCACGGCTTCGCCCGCGAGGTCTCGAAGGCCGAGATGCTCGAGAACGTCGCCCGCTCACGGGAGCTCGGCCTGGTGCTCAACGCCGACAACGTGAAGCGCAACGTCGGCTTCATCTGTCATTGTTGCTCCTGCTGCTGCAACGTGCTCAAGGGGATCACCCGCTTCGGCTATCCGAACACCGTGGTCACCTCGAGCTTCATCGCAGAGGTCGACCTCTCGCGCTGCAAGGGCTGCAACCTCTGCTCGAAGGCCTGTCCGATCGAGGCGATCCCCCGCCAGCCTGACGCCGACCCCCGCTTCCGCAAGTTCGGCCGGCCGGCCGTCGACGAGTCGATCTGCCTCGGGTGCGGGGTGTGCGTGACCAAGTGCCGCTCCGGCGCGATCAAGCTCCACCCGCGGGCGCAGCGTGTGCTGCACCCGGAGACCACCTTCGAGCGGACCATCCTGCAGTGTCTCGAGCGGGGCACGCTGCACAACCAGCTGTTCGCCGCGCCCACCACCAAGGGCCAGGCGTTCCTGCGCGCCGCGGTCGGGGGCTTCCTGCGCCTGCCGCCGGTCAAGCAGGCGCTGATGAGCGATCTGCTGCGCTCGCGCTTCCTCGCCGTGGTGCGAAGCGGCGCGCAGCGGATGGGCAAGGGGCGGTTCGCGGAGCTGTGAGCCGCGCCTCAGCGGGCGCTGCACTGCTGGACGGCGTTGAGCGCCGCGGTCGGGTCGATCGCGTCGCCGCCGCTGGAGACCGCGACGATCTGACGTTTCTTATCGATGACGAAGGTCACCCGGTTGGCCAGGTTCATCACCGGCACCTTGACGTCGTAGAGGCGGATCAGCTCCGCCTCGGGATCGGCGACGAAGGAGTAGCCGGCCTGTAGCTCGGCCTTGAACTTCTTCTGTGTCTCGAGCGTGTCGGCCGAGATGGCGATCAGCCGGCCCTTGGCCGACTGCAACTCCGCGTACCTGGACCGGTACGCCGTTAGCTGCTTCGTTCAGCCGCCGGTGAAGGCCTTGGGGAAGAACGCCAGGACCACCGGACCCTCGGCGACCAGCTTCGACAGGACCAATGGCTGGCCGTCGGTGTCGGTGACCGAGAAGTCTGGGGCGATCGCTCCGACCTTCAACGTGGTGCCGGCGACCAGGCCGGCGATGATGCTCGGGCTCATCCGCCTATCTTAATCACCTCCGGCCTCCTCGCCAAGGGGGGCCGGACAGGGGTCGGTCGGGCAGTGGCGCACGAGGTAGGCGCGGATGCGCGGCCCGTGCGCCTCCTTCACCGTCACCTGGTAGGCGCCGACGTTCAGCTGCTCGTTCTTGCGCGGCACCCGCTGCAGCTGGTTGACCACGAAGCCGGAGAAGGTGCCGAACTCGGTGCTCGGGTCGAGCGGCATCCCGGTCGCGCGGGTCACCTCGTCGAGCGGCGCCCGTCCGCGGACGATCCACTCGCCCTCCTTGACCGCGACGACGCCCGGCTCGTGCTCGTCGGTCTCGTCGACGATGTCGCCGACGATCTCCTCGAGCACGTCCTCGAGGGTGATCAGGCCAGCGACGCCGCCGTACTCGTCGACCACCACCGCCAGGTGCTGGCGGCGGCGTTTGAACGTCTGCAGCAGGTGGTCGAGGGTCATGCTCTCGGGCACGAAGAACGGCTTGCGCATCAACTGGCGGAGATCGTCGTGGGGCTGTTTGGCGGCCCGGGCCGTAAACAGGTCCTTGATGTTGAGCACGCCGACGACGTTGTCGACGCTGCCGTCGATCACCGGGATGCGGGTGTAGCCGGAGTCGGTGAGCTGGGACAGCTCGAGCGGCCGCGCCAGATCGGCGACGAACATCTCGGTGCGCGGGGTCATCACCGTCGCCACCGTGGTGTCGTCGAGGCGGAAGATCTTCTCGATGTACTCCTTCTCGACGGGGGCGATCTCGCCGGCTTCGGCGATCATCTCGACGTAGGTGAGCAACTCCTGCTCCGTGGCTGCTTGACGGCGCCCGACCAGGCCGGTCAGCCGCGGGATGAAGTCGAGGAGCCGAAGGACCGGCCAGAAGAGGATCGACAGCCAACGCAACGGCACGACCACCAGTCGGGCGATGCCGACGTTGTTGCGCGTGGCCAGTGACTTGGGGAAGATCTCGCCGAAGACCAGGATGAGGAAGGTCATCACGCCGGTCGCCAGGCCCACGCCGTGATCGCCGATGAGGTCGATCGCCAACCCGGTGGCCAACGCCGAGGCGCCGATGTTGACCAGGTTGTTGCCGATCAGGATCGTCGTCAACAACGTGTGGGCGTCCTCTTTGAGCTCGGCGATCAAGCGATCGCGCCGACCGCCGTTCTTCGCCAGGTGTCGGGCGCGGACCTTGCTGATCGAGAAGAGCGCCGTCTCCGAGGCGGAGAAGAAGCTCGAGCAGAGCACGAGCACGATCAACGCCGCCAGCTCAGCGTAGTGCCCGTCGAGGCTCATCAACGCCCCTGGCCGGCGGTCGAGTCGCCGGCGCGCCGCCGGCGGAGCCACTTCTCGAACATCACCGCCGGCCAGACCGCGGCGCCGACGCCGAAGGCCCGCAGCCAGCCCCACGGATCGAGCGGTGCCGAGGCGAACAGCCGGTTGAGCGCCGGCAGATAGACAAAGGCGAGCTGGAGCGCGACCAGCACGCCGATGCCGAGGAAGACGATCGGGTTGCTGAACACGCCGATGGAGAAAATCGAGCGCTGCAACGAACGACAGGTGAGCAGGTAGAAGATCTGCAGCGCGATGATCGAGGTCACCGCCATCGTCTGGGCCTCGCGCATCGCCAACTCGCGAACGACGCCGCTGGCGACCCGGAGCCCGAGCTCGTACTGGAACAGGCCGATCGCGCCGGCGGTCATCAAGACGGCGACATACACGGTGCGGGTGATGACGAAGGTGTCGAGGATCGGCGCCCCGGGCGGGCGGGGGGGCCGGTGCATGACGTTGGGCTCCATCGCCTCGAAGGCGAGCGGCAGCGCCAGCGCGACGGTGGCGACCAGGTTCACCCAGAGGATCTGCACCGGCAAGATCGGCATCTCCGGTTGGCCGGCGACGATCGGGAAGAACATCACCGCGACCATGATGATCAACGCCTCGCCGATGTTGGTCGGCAGGACGAAGACCAGCGACTTGATCAGGTTGTCGAAGACCCGCCGGCCCTCTTCGACCGCGGCGACGATGCTGGCGAAGTTGTCGTCGGTCAGCACCATGTCTGCCGCCTGGCGTGAGACGGCGGTGCCGGCGATGCCCATCGCGGCGCCGATGTCGGCGCGCTTGAGCGCCGGGGCGTCGTTGACGCCGTCGCCGGTCATCGCGACGACGTGGCCGCGTTGCTGCAAAGCGCTGACCAGGCGCAGCTTGTGCTCCGGCGCGACGCGGGCGAAGACCGTGGCCGCCGCGGCCTGCTCACCCAGCTCGGCGTCCGACATGCGGCCGAGCTCGGCGCCGGTGACCACCGGTCGAGCGAGCGACAGGCCGAGCTGGCCAGCGATCGCCCGGGCGGTCAGCGCGTGGTCGCCGGTGATCATCTTGACGGTGATCCCGGCGGCCTGACAGAGCCGAACCGCCTCGATCGCCTCGGGGCGCGGCGGGTCGGACATCCCCTGCAGGCCGAGGAGATCGAAACCGGAGCCGAGGTCCGCCTCGTCGATGGCGGTGACCTGGGCGGCGACCTGCTTCTGGGCCATCGCCAACACCCGCATCCCGTCGCCGGCGATCTCCTCGATGGCGGCACGCGCGGCGCTCGGGTCGAGGCCGGCGCAGCGCCGGAAGACGACCTCGGGTGCTCCCTTGATGAAGATCACCCCGCCGCCGCCGGGGGTACGGTGCAGCGTGCCCATCAGCTGGCGCTCCGATTCGAACGGCACCGCGTCGAGGCGAGGCCAATCGCGGCGGAGCATCTCCGCGTCGAGGGCGACCTTGCGGCCGCTGACCAAGAGCGCCGCCTCGGTCGGGTCGCCCTCGATCAGCCAGCCGCCGCGCGCGTCGCGCCGCAGCTGTGCGTCGTTGCAGGCTACGCCAGCGCGAACCACCGCGAGCAGATCCTCGGGGGCGGCGTCGAGCGGCGCCCCGGCGCGCAACGCGCCGCCGGCGGGATCGTAGCCGGTGCCGGTCAGGGTGTAGTGTCCGCGCGGTGTCCAGATCGCCTGCACGGTCATCTCGTTCTTGGTCAGCGTGCCGGTCTTGTCCGAGCAGATCACCGTGGTACTGCCGAGGGTCTCGACCGCCGGCAGGCTACGAATGATGACCCGGCGGCGGGCCATCCGGCGGACGCCGATGGCCAGCGCGATGGTGATGATCGCCGGCAGGCCCTCGGGGATGGCGGCGACCGCCAGCGAGATCGCCGCTACGGTCGCGTCGGCGAGCGGGTAGCCGCGCCACAGGCTGATGCCGAACAGGGCGCCGGTGACCGCGAGGATGACCCAGGTCAGCCACAGGCTGACCTTCGCCATCGAGCGGGTCAACGGCGTGTCGAGCTGCTCGGTCTGGTGCAGCAGCGACGAGATGCGCCCGAGCTCGGTCGCGCCGCCGGTGGTGACCGCGACCCCGACGCCGGTGCCGTAGGTGACCATCGTGCCGCCGTAGGCCATCGAGGTCCGGTCCCCGAGCGCCGCGTCTTCGCCCACCGGTTGGAGTCGCTTGGCCACCGGCACCGCTTCGCCGGTCAACGCCGCTTCGTCGATCTGCAGGCTCTTGATGGCGATCAAGCGCAGGTCGGCCGGGACGCGATCGCCGGACTGGAGCAGCACGACGTCACCCGGGACGATCTCCACGGCCGCCAGGTGCCGGACCAGATCGCGGCGTCGAACCGTGGCGTGCTCGGGCACCATCTGATCGAGCGCGGTGATCGCCTTCTGCGCCTTGTATTCCTGGATGAAGCCGACCAGCGCGTTGAGCGCGACGACGCCGAGCACCACCGCGCCGTCGGTGAGCTTGCCCATTAGCAGCGCCAGGGCGCCGGAGCCGAGCAGGACGAAGAGCAGCGGGCTGTTCAGCTGGCGCAAGAGCAGCTTCAGCGGCCCGTCCGGACGCGCGGCGGGGATGAGGTTGGGGCCGTGCTCCCGCCGCCGGGCCTCGACCTCGACCTCGTCGAGGCCGGCCGGCCGCGAGCCGAGCGCCGCGAGCGCCGCGGTCGCTTCGAGCGCATGCCAGGTGGGAGCGGGCGTTGGGAGGGGGGCGACGAGGGCACGGGCGGTCGAGCTGGTCATGGGCGAAGGTTTCTCTCCCCGGAGCGCGCCGCCACGGGGCCGACGTGCGGCCTATATACTATGGTTCGGTCGTGGCGGCGCAAGCATGCTTGCTCCGCGCGAGCGGCTCACCTATGCTCGCCGCATGGCCTATCCGCAGAGCTACCCGGGCATCAAGCAAGGGGTGCGGCTGTTGGCCGACGCCGGCCGAGGCGTGGTGCAGCTGACCGCGGTCGTCGATCGGGTCGACGACCAGGGCCGCCTCGAGCTCGGCTGCCTCGACGCCGCGCGCAGCGCCGAGCTGCGGACCGACCTGGCGGTCACGCTCGAGTACTTCCGCGAGGGGGCGGTCTACAAGATGCAGACCGTGATCCTCGAGGCCGATCCGGCGCCGAGCGGCAGCGACCCCAAGGTTCGCCGGCGCGTCGTGGTCGCGCCGCCGCGCGACACCAAGAAGATCCAGCGCCGTCGTTTCACCCGCGCCATCGTCTCGGTGTTCGTGCGCTTCATCAAGGTCAACCCGGAGCCGGACTTCGCGCTCGAGACGCGCAAAGGCAAGAAGCAGCTCGCCGCGTGGGCGCACGAGGCGGAGACGAAAGGGCACCAGGCCTTCACCGAGACGTTGAGCGGCTCGGGGTTGCGCATGCGTTCGGACGTGCCGCTCGGCAAAGGGGACCGGCTCTTCTTGCAGATCGAGCTGGCCACCGAGACCATCGGCGTCATCGGCGAGGTGGTCTGGTTGGGCAGCCGTCCGCCGCAAGAGGTGCCCGGCGAAGCGGTCGGCGTCGATTTCCAACTGCTCAGCGACGAGGCGCGCCAGCTGATCCTCGAGTTCGTCGAAGGGCAGAAGCGGCGCTGAGCTCGCCGTGTCTACCGATCCCAACCAAGAGGACTGGGTCGAGCGGTTGACGCGGCTCGCCGGCCGACTCGGCCTCAACCCGATCCGGGTGCGCTGGAAGCTCGAACGCTGGCGCCAGCGGACCACCGATCGGCTGGCGCTCGGCCGGCGGCAGGTTCAACACGTCGGCTTCGCGCACGCGGTCTGCCGGCGCTGCGGTCGGGTGCAGGAGCGCGAGGCGCAGGTCTGCTCGGGGTGCGGCGAGCGGCTCGGCAACCGCGCCATGCAGCTGCTCGGCCGGCTCGGGGCTCGCCTGCCGGTCGCCTGGTCGGCGAGCACGGCGATGGGGCTCGTGCTGCTGCTCGTCTATGCGCGGGTCGTCGCCGCGGTCGGCGTCGACGAGCTGTTCTCGGTCTCGGGCGAGACGTTGATCCGCTTCGGCGGCAACTTCGCGCCGGCGGTGCTCGCCGGCGAGTGGTGGCGGCTCGGTACGGCGGCGCTGCTGCACGCCGGGGTGTGGCACCTCGGCTTCAACGTCGTCGCGCTGTCGCAGATCGGCCCGGCGATCGAGGAGGTCTACGGGCGAGCGCGTCTGCCGCTGCTGCTGCTCGCCACCGCGGTGGCCGGCAACGCCGTCAGCCTCCTGGCCGGGCTCGACGGCGTGGGCATCGGCGCGTCGGGCGGGATCATGGGCCTGGTGGGCCTCGGCGCCGCCTGGGGGCATCGCCAGGCGGGCGGCCGAGGCGTCGCGGTGCGCAACCAGATGCTGCAGTGGCTGCTGTACACGATGATCTTCGGCTACTTCCTCGGCGCCGACCACGCCGCGCACCTCGGCGGCTTCGCCGCCGGGGCGGCGCTCGGGTGGCTGTGGACGCCGCGCGGCGCGCACAGCGGCCTGTGGGTGGCGGCGAGCGTCGCGGTCTGGCTGGTGCTGGCGGGGTTGGTGGTCTGGGCGCCGGGGGCGTGAGCGCCCGGCGGCTCAGGAGGCCTTCACGTTGCGGATGATCGCCATCATCATGTCGTGCTGGGCCTTGAGCAGGCCGGAGAGCGTGTTGAGTCCCTGCTGGTAGTCCTGGTTCATCCGCTGCAGGTCGAACTTCTGCAGCTCGGTGACGTCCGAGAGCGAGGCGAGCTGCTCCTCGAGCTTCTTCATCAACGCCTCGGCCTCGGCCTTGTTAAGGTCGCCCTCCTTCTGCGTGGTCGTGACGTTGCCGTTCGCGTCGATGCTCACCTCGGTCCAGGTGAAGTGGCGTTTCTCGTTCGGATCCGTCCAGTCGGCCAGCTCGTTGCGGAGCTCGGTGATGTCGGTGCGCACGTCTTTGGCCGTGTTCAGCTTGTTCTTCAGGTCCTGGGCGAAGTTGCCCAGCTCCTGCTCGACGCCGACCATCGCGCCGAACATCACCCCGGTCACCGCCGCGTCGGCCTGCGCCGGGCCAGTGGTGAGCATGAACATCTCGGTCGAGTTCCCTAGCGCCGAGGTCAGCCCCGAGGAGAAGCTGCCGACCTTGATCCCTTCCGGGTTTTGCTTTGCCTCGTTGTAGATCGCCGCGGCGAGCGCCTCGAACGAGGCCTGCACCGCCGCGCGCTGCCCCTCCGGCACCGAGGCGAAGATCTGGGCCGCCCGGTCGCGATCCTGCTCGTTCATGCTCGGCACGTCGATGCGCGTGCCGTCCCCGAACTGCAGCGCGCCGGTGCGCTCGAAGGTGTTGGCGTTGAACAGGCTCAGCCGCTGCCGGGTCTCGGCGACCTGGCGCTCCTCGGTGACCTGCTGCAGGCGGACTTGGTCGATGCGTTGAACAGTGGCCATGGGGCCTCCTTGGCGGGTTCTGGCGTGGGTCATCTACCCATACACCCATCTCACGCAAACGGGCTTGCGCCAAGCGGGCAAAAATTCTCTTTGAGATCCAGGATGTTGGGCGTCAGCTCTTGCGCATCGCGATGAACAGGCGGCCGCCCTCGCGCACGAGCTGCAGGCGCATCACGCCGCCCTTCTTGATCTTGCGCACCTCGGCGGCGAACTCGCGCGCGGTGGTGGCGCGCACGCCGTTGAGGCTCAGGATCACGTCGCCGGCGCGCAGCCGCGCGCGATCGGCCTCGGAGCCGGGGACGATCTCCTTGATCACCACGCCCGACGACTGCGAGAGCGAGAAGCGCTGCTGCAGCTCCGGGGTGATGTCGGCCACGGTCATGCCGAGCTCGCCGGCCTCGGCCGGGCGGTCGCTGGCGATCGCCACCTCCTCGTCGGGGAACTCGGTGAGGGTGACGTAGACGTCGCGCGCTTTGCCGTCGCGCCAGACCGCGAGCTTCACCCGCTTGCCGACGCCGGCCATGCTGGCGAACAGCGGCAGGTCGGTCGAGCTGCGCACCGGGCGGCCGTCGAACTGCAGCACGACGTCGCCGGCCTTGACCCCCGACTTCTCCGCCGGGCTGTTGGCGACCACCTCGGAGACCAGCGCCCCCTCGGCGGACTTGAGCCCGAACGACTCGGCCAGGTCCTCGGTCAGCGGCTGGATGCGGATGCCGAGCCAGCTGCGGGTGAACTTGCCCTTGCTCTTCAGGTCACCGAGCATCTCCTTGACCATGTTGATCGGGATGGCAAAGCCGATGCCGCTGCCGGCGGCGTTGATCGCCGAGTTGATGCCGATCACCTCGCCGCGGGTGTTGATCAGCGGGCCGCCGGAGTTGCCCGGGTTGATCGACGCGTCGGTCTGGATGAAGTCGTAGAGCCCCCGCCGGCCGGACGGGGCGATGTCACGCCGCTCCTTCGCCGAGATGATCCCGGCCGAGACCGAGTGGGTCAGGCCGAACGGGTTGCCGATCGCCATCACCCAGTCGCCGATCTGCACCGTGTCGGAGTCGCCGAGGTAGGTGATCGACGCCTTGGCGTCCTGCTCGGTCTGGATGAGCGCGACGTCGTACTCGGGGGCGGTGCCGAGCACCTTGGCCTTCATCTTCTTCTCGGCGCCGCTCGGGGTGGTGAACACCACCTCGATGGAGTCGGCGTTCTCGACCACGTGGTGGTTGGTGAGGATCAAACCGTCCTCGCGGATGACGAAGCCGCTGCCCATGCCGCGGTTGCGGAACTCGTGCGGCACGTCGCCACCGAACGGGCGGAAGAAGAACTCGAACGGGTCGACCTGCGGCCCTCCGCGGCGCGACATGCGCACCTTCTGCTCGACGTTGATCGCCACCACCGCCGGGACGAGCTGCTTGGCCAGCGTCGAGAAGTCCGGCACGGTCACCGTCGGCGCCGGCGCGGTCGGCCGCTCGCTCCACAGCTGCTCTTTGGCCGCCGCCGGGGCGGCGAGGGTGAGGCACAGCGCGACGAGGACGATCGACCGGTTCATGGCACTCGCTCCTTGTCTACCGCCACCCTCAACCGATGCCGCCTCGGGCTCATTCCCGCGGGCCGGTTTTTTCCGGCGGGTGCGCGACCATGCTACCTTGCACATCATGTGGTCCATGCTCAAGACGATCGTCGGGGCGGTGGTGCTCGGGATCCTCGCCTACGCGGCCTTCTTCGTCGACCTGGGCGGCAAGACCTTCGTCACCCACGCCCAAGAGGTGTGGCGCGCGCCGGTGATGCGCGAGAAGGTCGAGCTGGTGCGCGAGGGGGTCAAGCGCCACCTCGAGGACAAGCTCGCCGAGGCCGGGGCGCAGGCCGGGAGGCAGACCGCCGGCCGCCTGGTCGGCGGCGAGGTCAGCGACGCCGATCGCCGGCAGCTCGAGGCGATGCTCGAGCAGGTCGCCGACTCGGCTCAGCCGCGGGTCAAAGGGGCCGGCTCCGTCGCGCCCTGACCGGCCAGCCCGAGGGGCTCGCCGGGCAGCACGACGCCGCCGCTGACGATCATCTTCAGGGCGTCCTCGACGCTCATCGTCAGCTCGATTACCTCGGCGGTGGGGACGAACAGCAGAAAGCCGCTGGTCGGGTTCGGCGTGGTCGGCACGAAGACCGAGATCACCGGGTGTGGCGTGCGCCGCTGCACCTCGCCGCGGGTCTCGTTGGTGACCAGCGCCAGCGTCCACAGGCCGCGCCGGGGGTACTCGATCAGCACGACGCGCTGGAAGGCGTTGCCCTTCGGGTTGGCAAAGGTGTCGAAGAACTGGCGCGTCGCCTTGTAGATGCCGCGCACGAACGGCACCTGGAGCAGGAGCTTGTCGAAGGCGGCGATCACCTGACGGCCGATGACGTTCGCGCCGACGAGGCCGACCAGGTAGATGAGCAGCACCGACAGCGAGACGCTGACCAGCGGCGCCAGGTAGTTGACCCAGGCCTTCTCGCTCCACTCGCCGAGGGCGAAGAGCTTGATCACCTGCAGGACCAGCGGGGTGAGCGCGTCGGCGAACACGCCCCAGATGAGGCTGAGCAGCCAGACCGTCAGCCAGAGCGGCAGGACGATGATCAGGCCGGTGAGGAAGGTGCTGCGAACGCTCTTGCGTGCCATCGGTAACCGCCGGCGCGAATGTAGGAGAACTCGTCCGGCGGCGCAACGTCGGCGCCGGCGTTGCCTCGCTCGCACGAGTGCGGTACGGCTGGAGCCTATAGGCCTTTGCCACGGGGAGACGCCGATGAAGCTGGTCAATCTGGATCTCACCGAACGGGTCGCCTGGGTCACGCTCGACAACCCGCCGTCGAACCGCCTGAGCGTCGAGGCGCTGCGCACCCTCGACCAGGTGGTCACCGAGGTGGCCGCGAACGCCGAGGCCTCGGTGATGGTCCTGAGCGGCGCCGGGGACGAGGCCTTCTGCGCCGGCGTCGAGATCGGCGATCGCGCCCCCGACCGCCTGCCCACCCTGGTCCCGGCGCTGCACGGCCTGATGCGCAAGCTGGTGCGCCAGCCGCAGGTGACCGTGGCGGCGATCGACGGCGTCGCGCTCGGCGCCGGGCTCGAGCTCGCCAACCTGTGCGACATCGTCGTCGCCTCCGACCGGTCGCGCTTCGGCTATCCCGAGATCCACCAGGCCTGCTTCCCGGCCGCGGCGCTGGTCACGCTGCCGACCGTGGGCGGCCGGCCGGCCGGCTCGGACCTCATCCTCACCGGTCAGACCATCGACGCGCGCAAGGCGCAGGCGCTGGGCCTCTGCTCGCGCATCTTCCGCAGCGAGGAGTTCACCGAGAACCTGAGTCGGCTGGTCGCGGGTCTCGCGGCGAAGAGCCCGACGGCGCTGCGCCTGACCGCGCAGCGGCTGCGCAGCCATTGGCTGGGCACCTTCGACAGCGAGCTCAACGCGACCGAGGCGCTCCTGCTCGGTGAGCTGGCGCGCCACCCGGATCTCGCCGAGGGCACTCGCGCGGCGCTCGAGCGCCGCGACCCGGTCTGGTCCTGACCTGCCGCCGATGGCCGCCGACGGACGCGCCCAGCTGACCTCGCCACCGGCGCGCCTGCACGCGCTCGACCTGCTGCGGGGCTTGTGCATCTACATGATGCTCTGGCAGTACTTCGCCGCCGCGCAGGGGACGTTCTTCGGCGTGCCGATCGACGGCGGGCTCGCGGCGGCCTGGTGGCTGTTCACGCCGGTGGTCACCCAGCTCTTCCTCGCGCTCGCCTGCTTCAATCTGGCACGGCACGATCGGGCGAGCTTTGCGGCGCGCTACCGCGGCAAGCTGGTCGCCTTCGCCGTGTTGTTCGTCGCCTTCTCGTTCGAGCTGTTCTTCGTCGAGATCGAGGACCTCGGCCAACCGGCGTTGCAGTACGCGCTCGAATTCAACGCGGTGATGTGCTGGATGCTCTGCCTGGCGCTGGTGGCGACCGTCTACCGCTTCTTGCGCCCGGCCTGGTGGCTCGTGCTCTTCGTCGCCTCGTGGCTCTTGTGGGCGCTGCCGACCGCCGCGTTCGGGGACGGCTTCGAGCGGTGGGTCAGCGACCTCATCGGCCTGCCGTTCGCCTACGACGTCCGGCCCGAGCTGTTTGTCAGCTCGGGGCTCCTCGGTCTTCTGCTCGGCCACTTCTACTACCACCGGCCTGAGCTGCACCGCCGGCTGTGGGGCCCGCTGGTCGCGCTCGGCGCGGCGCTGTGGGGCGTCTGGTTCGTCTGGGGCGAGCCGATGGTCATCGACCGCCGCGACCTCTATGCCAGCGAGTACGTCGTCATCGAGACCTTCGTCGGCGCGCTCGGCACCTGGGGTTACGAGGTCGCGGTGATCCTCGTCGCGCTGTGGCCGTTGCGCCACGGCCACAACTACCGCGTCCCGTTCTTCACCTGGCTCGGCGTCAACTCGCTGCTCGTCTACGCCGCGCACAAGCTGCTCTTCGGCCGTGTCTACCTGCCGCTCATCGACGAGGTCTGCCGCCGCCTCGGCGTCAGCGAGGTCCCCAACACCCTGTTCTGGGTCAACCTCTACGCGCTCAGCTGCGTCGGGCTGGTCTACCTGCTCAAGCGGTTCCTCCTGCCCAAGCTGCTGGTGCGCGACGTCTGAGTCACACCCGCCGCCAGCGCCCCGGGGGCTCCTCGACGACCCGGCCGTCGCGGACCAGCTTGTCGAGGTGGGCCCGGACGTTCAGCTCGGCGAAGGCGCGGGCCGAGGACGGCAGCTCGGTGTAGACCCGGGCGGCGATCTCGGCGCTGGCGCGTGGCTGGTCGAGCGCGGCGAGCACCTGCCGTTCGCGCGCCTGGCGGTGGGCGATGAGCTCGGCGATGAGCGGCGCGGGGTTCGCGGTCGGCGGGCCGTGCGCGGGGAAGAGCACCCGCGGGGCGAGCGCCTGCACCCGCGCGAGCGAGGCGAGATAGTCGGTCATGTTGCCCTTGGGTGGGACGACCACGACGGTGCTGCTGGTCAGGATGTTGTCGCCGCTGAGCAGGACACCGCGCCGCCGCTCGAAGAGCGACAGGTGGCCGGGCGCGTGCCCCGGCGTGTGCAGGAGTTGCCACTCGGCCACCCGACCCTCGCCGAGCGACAGTGACATCACCTCACCGTCCTCGAGCCACTCGTCGATCGGCAAGGGCTCGCGCGCCGCGGCGGCGGTCAAGCGATGCGCGGCGACCGGGACGCCGAGCCGGTCGCGCAGCGCGGCGACGCCGCCGATGTGGTCCGGGTGGTGGTGCGTGACCAGGATGCGCCGCACCGGCGCGCCGAGCGCTTCGATGTAGCCGGCGAGGAAGGCCTGCTCCTCTGGCTCGGGCGAGGCGGGATCGACGACCACCAGCTCCTCGCCGCCGAGGACGAAGACGTTAGTGTGGGTGGCCGGCGGCAGGGTCGGGGCGCGCAGCGGCAGCACGTGGACGCCGCGGGCCATCTC
>JBFYZW010000212.1:0-7079 GCA_041309305.1 Deltaproteobacteria bacterium
CCTTCGAGGGGGTCGCGACGCTCTTTCAGCTCTCCACCGGCGCCCTCGTCGACCGGGTCGACTTCATGGCCTGGCCGGCGGGCGCGGCGTTGACCCGCCGGCCGGAGCTCGACGGGCGGCTCGCCTTCTGCGCCTCGCTCTCGCCCGGCGCGGCGAACGACGGCTGCGCGCCGCTCGCCGATCGGCCGGTCGCAGATCGGCTGCGTCACCTGTACACGCCCGGCGACCTCGCGGCGTTGGCGGCCGGTGGCGTCGCGGTCGGCATGGAGGCGGTCAAGCTGGTCGTCGACCTCGAGGCCGGCGACGTCGTCCACCTGCTCGGCAACGCCTGGGATCTGCACTACACCTTCGTCCGCGAGCAGATCGACGGCCTGCCCCACCTCGACCGCTGCGACCCGACCGAGAGCCAGCTCTTCCACGCCGGCTGGGCGCAGTTCAGCCAGGAGCAGTACGTCGCGGTCGAGACGCGGCGCTACCTGCTCGGCACGCTGGTCCGCTACGTCGGCAACGGCGTGCGCACCCTGGAGTTTGTCACCGGCGACCGCATCGTCGCCGCGCAGATGCGCCACGCCTTCTTCACCACCGCCGCCCAGCTCGACGACCCTCCCGCCTGGACGCTCCGCCCGCTCGACCAGCGGCAGGTGACCGAGATGCGCCTCATCGAGGGTCAGGTGCCGATCGTCGATCCGCACGCGCCGCTGCGCGACCTGGTGCTGCAACCGCTGACCGACGGCGTCGCCTTCGGCGTGCTCACCCTGGTGCCGACCGCCGAGCTCGCGGCCACGCCGCTCGGCCTGCAGGTGGTGGTGATCACCGACCAGGTGCCGAACGACATCCCGCTGGTCGGGGGCCTGATCACCGAGAGCTTCCAGACGCCGCTGGCGCACGTCAACGTGCTGAGCCGCAACCGCGGCACGCCGAACATGGCGCTGCGCGACGCCCGAGACGATCCACGGCTCGCGCCGCACCTCGGCGCGCTGGTCCGCTTCGAGGTCGGCGCCGGGGGCTTCACCATCCGGCGCGCCGAGCTCAGCGAGGCCGAGCAGTTCTGGCGCGACCGCATCGGCGCCGGCGACCCGCTCGTCCCACGGCTCGACACCAGCCTGCGCGGCGTCGTGCCGCTCGGCGGCCGCTCGCTCGCCGACCTGCCGGCGATCGGCGCGAAGGCGGCCGGGCTCGCCGAGCTCGGCCGCGTCCTCTCGACCCGCACCTCGTGCCCCGGGCCGCTGCCGCTGCCGGCCGACGCCTTCGCGCTGCCGCTGGTCCACTCGCTCGAACACTACGCGGCGAGCGGCGCCGCGGCGCACCTCTCGGCGCTCGAGGCGGAGCCGAGCTTCCAGACCGATCCGGTCGCCCGCGCCGCCGGCCTCGCCGAGGTGCAGGCGCTCGTCCTCGCCCACCCGATCGACGCCGCGCTGCTCGCCGAGCTCGAGGCGCACGTCGCCGCGGTCTTCGGCACGGCGCGGCTGCGGCTGCGCTCGAGCAGCAACGTCGAGGACCTGCGCGCCTTCAACGGCGCGGGCCTCTACACCTCGGTCGGCGTCGAGCCCGGAGACCAGGCGCGGACGCTGGCCGACGGCGTGCGCCTGGTCTGGGCGAGCCTGTTCAACCCGCGCGCCTACGACGAGCGCCAGCTCTACCGCGTGGTCGGTAGCGCGGTGGCGATGGGCGTGCTGGTCCACCGCGCCTATACCTCCGAAGAGGCCAACGGCGTGGCGATCAGCCGCAACATCCTCGACCCGCTGCGCGGCGACCAGTACTTCATCAACGCCCAGGCCGGCGAGGCGAGCGTCACCAACCCGGCGCCCGGCGTCGGCACCGAGCAGCTGGTCTACAACTGGGGCCGCTCACCGCGGCTCGAGGTGCTCGGGCGCAGCACCCTGCCCGGGGGCGTGCCGGTGCTCTCGGCCGCCGAGGCCGATCGGCTCGCCTGCACCCTGCGCGCCATCCACGACCACTTCCGCGCCCTCTACGACCCCGCCGGCGAGGACCGCTGGTTCGCGATGGACATCGAGTTCAAGCTCGAGGATGCTACGCGGCGCCTGGCGATCAAGCAGGCCCGCCCGTACTCCTTCGGCGATGCGGCCGCCTCGAGTGATTGCCGCGAGTTCTGAGGAGGTCTGGTGACACCGCTGCTCCTCGTTGCCCTGATCCTCGCCGCCGACACCGACCCCGATCCGACCACCGGCGCGGCGCCGGCGGCGGACGAGCCGACCCGGCTGCGCCTGGGCATGCGTCTGCACCCGCGCTACCTGGTCGAGTCGGAGGCGCCCGAGCACCGCTTCGAGGTGCGGCGCGCCCGGCTGTCGCTCGACCTCGAGGCGGCGCGCTGGCTCGAGGCCCAACTCGACGGCGACCTCGTCCGCGCGCCGGCGATCCGTGACGCGTTCGTCGAGCTGCGCGCCGGCCCGGTGATCGGCCTGCGGCTGGGCAAGTTCAAGCGTCCGTTCAGCCGCATCGAGCTGACCTCGTCGGGCCGCCTGCCGCTCAATGAGCGGGGCATCGTCAACGACCTGATCGTCGACGACGCCAACTTCGCCTTCGGCGGGCGCGACATCGGCGCCGCCCTGGTCGGCGAGGCGGCGACGCTCCATTACGAGGTCGGCGTGTTCAACGGCAGCGCGCTGCTCGAGGAGACCGACGCGGCCAAGGACGTCGGCGCCCGCCTGGTCTGGACGCCAGCCAAGGCCGTGGAGGTCGGCGCCTCCGGCGCCTTCAAGTGGCGCGCCGACGCGGCGCTGCAACGGCCGCGCGACGACTACTGGGCGGCGGGGCTCGACACGCGCCTCAGGCTCTCCCGGTTGGAGCTGGTCGGCGAGCTGCTCTGGGGCCAGTCCGGCCGCGGCCCGCACCGGCCGGCGGCGCTCGGCGGCACCGTCTACGCCGTCTGGCGGACGAAGCTCAGCGAGGCGCTGCGCCTGCGTCCGCTGGTCAAGGTCGAGCTGCTCGACCAGAACGTCCGCCGCGGCGATGACCTGTCGCTCTCGGCCCTCGCGGGCGTGAACCTGCACCTGGGCGAGTACCTTCGCCTGATGCTTCAGGGCCAGCGCATCGCCCCGCAGCCGGGCGCCGACTTGCCCGCGGCCTGGCGCGGGGTGGTAGAGTTGGCGCTGGACGGCAAGTGGGACCTACTCACCGCCGAGCGGAGGGAGTGATGATGGGCGCGCACCGCACCGCCTCGCTGCTGCTGCTCCTCGCCGCGCTCGGCTGCGGCGACGACCCGCCGGCCGCCGGCTCGCGCTACCTGCCGGTCGCGGTCGGCAACCGCTGGGTCTACGACGAGGTCGCCGTGGCCGGCAGCCTGCTGCTCGGCACCGTGACCAAGGAGGTCACCGGCAGCGAGGAGCTCGACGGCCAGCGGACCTTCGTCCGCATCACCACCCAGACCAACTCGCCGGTGACCAAGCGCTCGAACTGGCTGGTCGAGGGCACGCAGATCACCCGCCGGCGCCAGGACCGCCTCGACGAGCAGGGGAACCTCTTGACCTCGCGCACCTACGACCCGGGCTTCTTGCGCTTCGACGGCTCGCTCGACGCGGTGGGCGCCAGCCTGAACGAGCTGCACCTGCGCTCCGAGTTCAACCCCGCCGGGACGATGGTCGACCAGCGGCAGAAGAGCTACACCTGGACCGTCGAGGCGGTCGCCGAATCGGTCACCGTGCCGGCCGGCACCTTCTCGTGCCTCAAGGTCCGCCGGGTCGACAGTGACGTCGGCGACGAGCGTTACTGGTACGCGCCCGGCGTCGGTGTGGTCAAGGAGGACGACGGCGTCGAGCAGGAGCTGCTGCGCGAGTACAGCGTCGCCGACTGAGACCGACGGGTGCCGACCTCGCCGCTATACGAGCTCTACAAGCTGCGCCTGCCGGTGGCGCTGGCCCTCTGTCTGCCGGCGCTGCTCGGCGCCGCCTACTACGGTTGGTCGGCCTGGGCCGGCCTCGACCGCTATCGGCGCCTGGCCGACGACGCCCCGCCGATCGACCTCGAGCTCTTCCACCTGGCGCTGCACGACGAGCTCGATCGCGACCTGCGCCGCTTCCTGCTCGACGACCCGCCGACGGACGGCGGGCTGCCGCTGTTCGAGCTGTCGCTCTCGCGCAGCGCCTACGACCGGTTGCTCGCTCAGGTCGGCGAGGGCGAGCCGGAGTACGTGCCGGCGTTGATCCGCCACGACGGCACGATGCACGAGGCGAAGGTCCGCCTGCGCGGCCGGCAGCCGTGGCACGCGCTCGGCGTGCAGAAGTCGTTGAAGGTCCGGCTCGACAAGGGGGACCTGATCGCCGGGATGCGCGTCTTCAACCTGGTCAACGATCCGACCCCGTTCGGGCTCGAGGAGCAGCTCCTGCTCGATCTGGCCCGCGACCAGGGACTGCTCAGCCCCGAGTACCAGCCGGCCTGGGTGCGACTGAACAACACCGATCTGGGCGTGATGCGCTTCGAGGCCCAGCCGGCCGAGGGCCTGCTCCGCCGTCAGCGCCGGATGCCGGGCAACATCTACTCGGGCGACCTCGAGGCGACCGGGCCCCAGACCGGCCTCGGCGCGCTGTTCAGTGACCCCTCCGCCTGGCAGAAGGCGGCCTCGCGGGTGCCGGAAGAGGCCGAGAGTCTGGCCGACATCGAGCGGCTGCTCGCCACCCTGCGCCAGGCGAGCCACGCCGAGCTGCGCGACTTCGCCGAGGTCGAGCTCGACCTCGAGCGCTTCGCCCGCTTCTCGGCGCTCGACGCCTTGTTCGGCGGCAAGCAGCACGACTACGTCTCGAACCACAAGCTGGCCTTCGACGTCTACCGCGGCCGATTCGAGCCGATCGGCTGGAGCTTCCGCGCCTTCACCCACGACCCGGAGATCGACCTGGTCGAAAACCCCTTGCTGCTCCGCCTCAAGGCGCTGCCCGAGTTCCTGCCGCTGCGCAACCGGGCGCTCTACCGGCTGCTGCTCGGCGACGGCGCGCCGGCGGCGGTGCGCGCGCGCGCCGATCAGCTGTTCGCCGAGCTCGATCCGTTCCTCGCCGCCGACCCCTACTGGGACGCCTACAAGCTGTTGCCCAGGGCCTCGCGCTTCGTCCGCTTCATGCCCCGGCCGATGAACCGCCGCCGGGCGCTGCTCGTCGCCGAGGCGGAGCTCAAGCGCTTCGCCGCGCGCCACCGCTTCCTGCTCGCCGCCCTCGAGGCCGAGGAGCTGCACGGCCGGCTGCACCGCGTCGACCCGGTCACCTGGGCGGTCGAGGTCACCGTCGACGGCGCCGGCGCCTACACGCTGCAGCGCGTGCTCCTGCCCGGCGTGTCGGCCGACGCGACGCTGTTCGCCGACCGCGATCTCGACGGCCGGTTGACCGCCGCCGACCCGGTGGTGGCGCGCGGGCCAGCCGGCGAGGCGCTCCGCCCCGGCGGGTACGACGCGCTACTCGCCGGCGTCCGCCTCGAGCCCCGGCCAGAGGGCCCCGACAAGCACGGCCCGGTGCGCAGCCGCCCATCGCCGCGCCTGTACCGCTACCTCGTCCGCGCCCCGGGCGCGCGGCTGACCAGCGTGAGCCTCGAGCTCGAGAGCCGCGTCACCGGCCTGACCGCCCGCCGCGAGCTGGCGCTCACGTCCGGCTCGCCGAGCGACCTGCCGGCCGCCCCCGCGGCCGACCTGGTGCCGACGCTCGGCCCCGGCGAGCTGTCGCCCCACCCCTGGGCCTTCGTCCCCCGCCCGCCGCCGGTCGAGGTGCGCCTCGGCCCCGGGGTGGTCACGCTCGGCGCGTCGCGCGTCTTCGGCGCGGGCGAGACGGTGATCGTCGCGCCGGGGACCACCTTCGCGTTGCACCCGGACGTCTCGTTGATCTTCCACGGCCGGGTGCACGCCGTGGGCACGCCGAGCGCGCCGATCGTCTTCGCGCCGGCGGTCGATGGCCATTCGTTCGGCGGCCTGGTGCTGCTCGGGCCCAATACAGCCGGCTCACGATTCGAGGAGGTGGTGATCCGCGGCGGCTCGCATCCAACCTACCGCGCGGTCTACACGCCGAGCCTGGTCAACCTCTACGACACGCACGACGTCACCTTCGCGTCGGTCGCGATCCACGGGGCGCGAGACTGCGAGGACCTCGTGCACGCGACCTACGTCGAGCGGCTGCGCCTGTTCGATCTGACCCTCGAGGACGCGCCGGTCGACGCGGTCGACCTCGAGTACACCAACGCCGAGCTGCGCGGCCTGCGCGTCCGTGCCGCCGGCGACGAGTGCCTCGACCTGATGGCCAGCCGGGTCACGCTGGTGGCCAGCGGCCTCTCGGCCTGCGCCAAGAACGCTGTCTCGGCTGGCGAGGAGTCCGAGGTCACCGTCCACGACGTGGCGATCGTCGCCGCCGAGACCGGCGTTTTGGCCAAGAACGCCGCGCAGGTGCGGATCAGTCGGAGCTTGATCGCCGGCACCGAGGTGGCGCTGCGCACCAACCGCCGCGAGGTGCACTACGACGCGCCGAGCCGGATCGACGCCGAGGGGGTCTTCTTGCTCGGCAACGACAAGCTCAAGCGCGACGCGGCGCGCACGCGCGTCGAGCTGCGCGACTTCGCCGAAGACCTGCCCGCCGACGAGTTGCTGCGCCAGAAGTTCGCCGAGCTTCTGGACCGCGAGGATCTAGACGCGCTCGAGCCCGACGGGGGGGAGGAGCCATGATCGGCTACCGCCGCCGCCCGAGCGCCGGCTTCGTGCTGCTGGTGGTCGTCCACCTGCTGCTCGTCGTGTTCTTCGCCTGGGCGCTCGGCACCCCGCCGCTCGAGGCCGTCTGGCGCCTCGAGCTCGAGCTCGGCCTCGGCGAGCGTGGCGCGCTCGACGAGGACGAGGAGGCGCTCCTGCGCCGCGCGCTGGTCCGACACCCCGCGCTCGGCGAGGCGTTGATCGAGGACAAGCACGCTGCGATCATCAGCGCCAACGACGGCGGCTGGGTGACGCTCGACTACGCCTACGTCGTGCGCCCGAGCCCGGACGACCGGCGCCTGCGCATCAGCTACGCCGGCACCCGACCGAAGGGGGCGGTGGCGGTGACGCTGCACGCCGGCGGGGCGGCCGAGCGGGCGGTCGTGCGCCGCGGCCAGCCGTTCGCGTGGGC
>JBFYZW010000213.1:0-3495 GCA_041309305.1 Deltaproteobacteria bacterium
GCCCACGAGGCGAGCGGCGGGCAGTCGGAAAGCTGCGGCGGCGCACCGGTCTCGAGCTCGGCGGCCAGGCCGAGCAACGCGGCGGCGACGTGGAAGCGCAGCACCTCGTTGGCGCCCTCGAAGATGCGGGTGATGCGGCAGTCGCGCAGCAGCCTCGCGACGCCGGTCTCCTCGATGTACCCGGCGCCGCCGTGCAGCTGCAGCGCCGTGTCGGTGATCCGCCACACCGCCTCGGAGGCGAACACCTTGGCCACCGAGGACTCCCAGATGATGTCCGAGCCGAACGATGACTGGAGCATGGTGGTCAGGCGAACCAGGCTCTCGCAGGCCAGCAGCGTCGCGCGCATCTCGGCGACCTTCTGGCGCACGAGGCCGAAGTCGCCGATCGGCTTGCCGAACTGTCGCCGTTCGCGCACGAAGGCGGCCGCCTGGGTGAACGCGGCGCGCGCGGTGCCGAGGCAGCCGGCGGTCATCAGGGTGCGCCCCCAGGCGAGGATCTCGTTCATCTGATCGAGGCCCTTGCCCGGCTCGCCGATGACGCGCGAGACCGGCACGGCGACCTCGTCGAAGGCGAGCGTGGTCGTCGACGAGCCCCGGATGCCGAGCTTGTGCTCCTCGGCGCCGACCGCGAGCCCCTTCATCTCCCGGTCGAGCAGCAGGATGCTGTACCCGCGACGCGCGCCGCCGAGGTTCGGTGTGCGGGCCAGGATGGTGAACAGGTCGGCGATGCCGCCGTTGGTGACGTAGATCTTGCCGCCGGAGAGTGACAGGAGGTCACCGCCGTCCCAGGTGCCGGTGGTCTTGACCCCGGCGATGTGCGAGCCGGCCTCCGACTCGGTGGCCGCGAAGGCGGCGATCGAGTCGCCGCGGGCGAGCGGGGGCAGGAAACGCTCACGTAGCGCCTCGCTGCCGAAGCGGATCAACCCGCGCAGCCCGAGGCCGCAGTGCAGGCCGATGCCGGTGGCCACCGAGCGGTCGAAGATCGCCAGCTCCTCGACGATGCGCGCCGCCGCCGAGAGGGAGAACCCCGCGCCGCCGTAGGCGCTGGGGATGGTCAGGCCGAACAAACCGAGCTCGGCCGCCGAGCGGTAGATCCGCGGGTCGACCCGCGCCTCGCGGTCGGTCTTGGCCGAGTCGAGGTTGCGCGCCGCCCAGGTGCGCACCGCGTCGAGCAGCAGGCGGACCGCCTCGGCCTCGTCCTCGTCGACGGCGGGCGTCGCCAGGCGGCGGGTCAGCGTAGGGGCGTGAGCGGCGAGCAGGGCGAACGGGTTGGCGGTCTGGCTCATGATCAGAACTGGATGGTCCGGCGCTCGTGGTCGCGGGTGGTGAACTCGTCGGCGCGGCCGCGGTAGAACTCGCGCCAGACGTAGAGGTAACCTTGGCGCAGCGCCTCGACGGACATCTTGTGCGGGGTGAAGACGACGTTGGCGTCGTTGTAGTGCTTCCAGGTCCGATCGAAGATCCGCCCCTCCGCCTGGTAGCGGTGCCACAGCGGCGTGCCCGGGTACGGAGTGGAGACGACGAACTCGGCCAGATCGATGCCGGTGCGCTTGGCGAAGCTCACCGTGCGCTCGAAGACCCCCTCGTCGTCGTCGGCGTTTCCGACCATGAACGAGACGTAGGGATCGATCCGATGCTCTTGGCAGCGGGCGATCGTCCGCTCGGCCTTGTCCATCGCCTTCGCGTCGCCCTTGCCGAACGCGTCGCGGGTGATCGGATCGAAGCCACCGACCAGGTAAAACCGGGCGATGCGCGTGCGCTGCAACAGCTCGAGCAACGAGGGGTCGAGGTTGAGGATCATCGGCATGCTGATGCCGACGTAGCTGAGCTGCAGCGCGACGCCCTCGTCCTGCAGCGCGAGGCAGCGCTCGAGGAAGGCGCGGAACTCCTTGCGCGCCCCCTGCACGCCGAACGACGAGGTGTCCTCGGTCAGGGAGATGCGCTTGCCGTGGCGGGAGAGCAGCCGGATCGAGTCGCTCAGGTAGGGCTCGCCGAAGTAGCGCAGCGTCTTGCCGTGGATGCTCGGCAGGACGCAGGCGTCGCACTGCAGCGGGCAGCCGCGCGAGGTCTGCAGCGGGTAGTCGTCAGGGGCGAAGCCCGGCCGTTCGTTCTCGAGGTAGAGCTCGAGCCGCGGCCGCGGCAGCCCGGCGAGCTCGACCGGCGTCGTCGCCTGATAACGCGGTCGCAGCCGGCCGGCAGCCGCGTCGGCGACCACCTGCGGCCAGACCCCTTCCCCTTCGCCAACGACGACGCTGTCGCAGTGCGGCGCGACCTCGTCCGGCATCATGCTCGGGAAGATGCCGCCGCAGACGACTTTTTTGCCGCGTGCCTTGAGCGCCGCGGCGATCTCCAACCCGCGGGTCGCCGCCGGTGTGAAGAAGGAGAGGGCGAACAGGTCGGCCTCGTGCGCCGGGTCGAACGGGGTGACCCGGTCGTCCACCAGCTCGAGCAGGTGGCCCGGGGGCGTCGTCGCGGCCACCGCGGCGATTCCGAGCGACGGCGGCCCGAGGTATTCGTTGGCCGGGACGAACTGGCGCAGCTCGGGGTGCGCGTCGGCGTGCCGTTCGAAGGCCGGGTAGACGAAGCAGATGCGCAAGGGCACCCTCACTGTGGCAGGACGGCGGCCAGCGCGGTGACCACCTCGTCAATGGTCGCGACCTTCATCACCTGATCCATGTCCGGATCGATGTTGAACTGCTCGCTGACGCGCGAGAGCAGCTCCATGCTCTGCAGGGAATCCAGCCCGAGATCCTCGCGCAGGCGGTCGCTGCCGTGGATCTCGGTCGGCTCGACGGAGATCAGCTCGGCGACGACGTTGCGCACATAGGCCTCGATGTCAGCGGTGTTCGGCATGCTCTGTACCTCTCGGCGCGGCAATGTAGCCGTTATCCCGGTACCAATGGAAGGCGTCACGCAAAGTTTCGTCGAGCGGCCGGATCCTGAGGCCGAGCTCGTCTCTGGCGCGGCCGGCGTCGACGTGCTGGCCGTGGACGATCGTGTCGACGATCTCGCGCGACAAGGCCGGCCGGCCGCGCCGTTCGGCCAGGCAGCGCGCCTCCTCGGTAGCGGCGAGCGCCTCGGCCTCGGCGGGCGACAGCCGTCGGTCGGGCAGCCGGAGATCGAAGAGCGCGGCGATGCGGCCGAGCAGCTCCCCGGCGGTCAGGTTGTGCCCGCCGAGGATGTAACGCTGGCCCGGGCGCCCGGCGGTGGCGGCGCGCAGGTGGGCCGCGGCGGCGTCGCGCACGTCGATCATGTTGATCCGCCCGTCGACCCAGGCGCGGAGGTGCCCGCTGGCCAGGCCGACCAGGAAGAAGCCGGTGCCGACCTTGTAATCGAACGGGCCGAGCAGGCCGGTCGGGCAGAGCAGCATCACCTCGAGCCCGCCCTGCTCGGCGCGCAGCGCGCGCTCGAGCGCCAGCTTGACTGCGAAGTAGGTGCTGCCGGGCGGCACCGCGGCCTCGCCGTCGCTCTCGCGCGCCGGGCGGTCCTGGGCCG
>JBFYZW010000214.1:0-4007 GCA_041309305.1 Deltaproteobacteria bacterium
GCTGACGGCGTGGCCGCCGCGGCGCGACGAAGGCGAGCTGCCGGTCGATCATCGCGTCGAAGGCGGAGAGCAGCGCCGCAAGGCCCGCGGTGTCCGGCTCGAGCAGCTCGAGGGCGCGCACCGCGGCCTCGAGCGTCGAGGCCGCCTCGGCGTTCGGCTCGGCGCGGATGCGGTAGCGATCCGGCGTCGGGTTCGGGACGCGGAAGCGCGGCAGCGCGCGCAGCCAGGGGAGATCGCGCAGCAGCGTCTTGGCTTGCGCCCAGGTGCCGTCGATGAGCAGGAGCGCCGCCGGCGGGGCGCTTGGAGAGAGAAGTGGGGTCTCGGGCCCCGGGTAGAGCAGCGCGGTGCCGGCCGGCAAGCGGGCGCGGAAGGCCTCGGCGACCGCCGCCGCGTCGGGCATCCGCTTGCCCCAGGGTGTGACCGCGACCCGGCCGAGCGCGCGGCGCAGGAGCGCGACGGTGTTGAACGGGTGCTGCCGCTCGCGCAGGTGCTGCAGCACATAGACCGGCGTCTGGTTATCGACCCGCGGCAAGAGGTCGCAGATGCAGGCGGCGGTCGGGCGGCGGCAGCGGGGGCAGACCGGGCGCGGCGCGAGGTCGGGCGGCGGCCCGCTGCGGTCGGTCCAGCTCACCGCAGCCTTTTGACGTAGACCACCTTGTCGTCGCCGTCGGCGTAGAAGTCGAGGTAGCGCGCCAGCGTGTCGTAGGCGTTGGTCTCGTAGAAGCGGCGGGTCGGGGTGTACTGCGTCCGGCCGGAGGTCTCGACGTAGACGTTCCTGCCCCCGAGCGCCGCGATGGCCCGCTCGCTCTCGGCCAGCAGCACCCGGCCGTAGCCCTTGCTCTGGCAGCTCCGATCGACCGCGATCCAGTAGAGGTCCCACGAGGCCGCGGTGGCCGGGATCGGCCCGAAGCAGCTGTAGCCGACCAGGCGCGTCCCCTCGTCGGCGAGCAGGAAGTGGTAGCCGCTCTCGGTGGCCCCTTTGGCCAGCGCGGCGTCGCACAGCTCGACCGCGATCGCCACCTCGGCGGGGGAGAAGAAACCGGTGCCGGCGACCAGCTCGCCGATGCGGTCGCGATCGGCGCGGGTGAGCGCGGTGCGGAAGCTGAGCCTGCTCGCCTGGCGCGGGGCGCGCGGTGCGACGGCGGGGCCGCGGGGCGCGCTCGCCGCGGTGACGATCGCGTCGATCAGCTCGGCGTAGGTCAGGCCCGCCTCGGCCGCGGCGGCGGCGAAGCCGGCGTCGGGGGAGAGGCAGGGGTTGGCGTTGACCTCGAGGATGAACGGCCGGCCGCTCGCGTCGACGCGGAAGTCGACCCGCGCCCAGCCGCGCAGCCCGAACACCGGCACGCAGCGCAGCGCCAACGCGCTGAGCTCGTCGGCGAGCCGCCGATCGGCCTCGGCGAGCGCGAAGCTGCGCCGGGTGTGCGCGTACTCGAACGAGTCCCCGTCCCACTTGGCGGCGAACCCGACCAGCCGCGGCTTGTCGTCCGGGAAGGCGTCGAAGCAGAGCTCGGCGACTGGCAGGACGCGGAAGCCCTGGGCGGTCTCGAGCAGCGACAGGTTGAACTCGCGGCCGGCGATGAACTGCTCGGCGAAGCCGCCGCCGCCGAGGGAGGCGCGCCGGCGCTCGAGCTCTGCGGCGAGCGCTGCGCCGCCCGGCTCTTCGAGCACCGACTGATCGTCGAGGCCGATCGAGGCGTGCTCCCAGACCGACTTGAGGATCAACCGGCCCGGCGGCGGCGGGAGCCCGGCCGCGAGCTCAGCCTCGCTGATCCAGCGTGGCGTCGGCAACCCGGCGCCGCGCATCAGCTGCTTCGCGGTCAACTTGTTGGAGCTGAGCGCGATCGCCTCGGCGGGGCAGCCGGTGTAGCCGAGGCCCAGGTGATCGAGCAGGCCCGGGGCGTAGTGGACGAAGCGGCCGGTGCCCTCCAGGGCCTCGACCAGGTTGAACACCAGCTCGGGGGCGAGCGCGCGGAGGCGCTCCGCGGTGCTGCCGAGCTCGAGCTGGCAGGCGAGCGGGGTGACCTCGTGGCCGAGGCTACCCAGCGCCCGGGAGACCGCCTCGAGCTGGACGAGAGTGTCCTGCTCGTCAGCCGGCGCGCCCGCTGCCACCGGGCTATGCAGGATGACGAGTCGCACCGGGCACACGGGTGAGCGCCGAGTCGAGGATGGCGCGCATGATCTCGAGGAAGGACCAGCCGTGCATGCGGCCGAGGATCGGCAGGTCGGAGTGGATCGGGTTCAGGCCGGCCAGTGGGTTCACCTCGAGGAACTGCGGCCGGTCGTGCTCGTCGAGCCGGAGGTCGACCCGCCCGCCGTCGCGGCAGCCGAGGCCGCGCCACGCGGCGAGCGAGAGGGCGTGCAGCGCGTCGCGCAGGCTCGCCGGCTCGATCGCCCGGTACTCGACCATCTCGAGGTAGTTCTCCTTGTTGACGGTCGAGTAGGTCGCCTCGGCGTGGGCCTTGAACAGCACCTCCATCCCGCCGACCACCCGCGCCGCCGCGCCGGTGCCGACGACCCCGACGGTGAACTCGCGACCCGGCAGGTAGCGCTCGACCAGCACCGCCTGCTCGAAGCGGGCGAGCAGCTCGGCGCAGCCCTCGGCGAGCGCCGCCCGGTCGTGGATGACGCTCCGGGCGGTGATCCCCTTGCCGGTGCCTTCGGCGACCGGTTTGATGAACAGCGGGAAGGGGAGATCGACCCGCGCGGCGTCGCCGGGGGTCTCGACCACGGCGAAGTCGGCGGTGGGCAGCCCGAGGTCCCGCACGACCCGCTTGCACACCCCCTTGTGCAGGCAGACCGCCAGCACCAGCGGGTCGGAGAAGGTGTACGGGACGCGCCAGGCCTCGAGCAGGCACGGCACCAGCGACTCGCGGCCCAGGCCGTAGAGCCCCTCGGAGAAGTTGAAGACCAGGTCCCAGCGCCGGCCATCGGTGAGCGCCCGGGCGAGGCTCTGGGCGTTGCCGATCCGCTCCGGCTGGTGACCGAGCTCGGCGAGGGCCTGCTCGATGCCGGCGATCGTCTCTTCCTTGTCGAACTCGGCGGTCTGCTCGGCGGTGTACCCCTGGTCGAGGTACTCCTGGCGCAGATCGAAGGCGATACCGATGCGCATCGGGGCTCGATCAGACCTGGATCGGGTCGGGGTAGCGGTAGAAGTTCCCCTCGTAGTTCCTGAGGATGATGCTCTCGGCGTCGTGCCCGACGACGTACTCGGGCAGAAGCGGCACCTTGCCGCCGCCGCCGGGCGCGTCGATGGCGTAGGTGGGCACCGCGTAGCCGCTGGTGTGACCGCGCAGGCCGCGGATCATCTCCAGGCCGGTCTGCACCGAGGTGCGGAAGTGGGCGGTGCCGGCGGTCGGGTCGCACTGGTAGAGGTAGTAGGGCTTGATGCGCACCTTCATCAGGCCGTGGAAGAGGGCCTTGAGGGTGGGCACGTCGTCGTTGATCCCCTTGAGCAGCACGGTCTGGCTGCCCATGACCACCCCGGCGTCGGCCAGGCGGTTACAGGCCTTCTGCACCTCGGGGGTCAGCTCCACCGGGTGGGTGCAGTGGATGCTCATCCACACCGGGTGGTAGCGCCGCAGCACGCGGCAGAGCGCCGGGGTGACGCGCTGCGGCAGGACCATCGGCACCTTGGTGCCGATGCGGATGATCTCGACGTGGGGGATGGCGCGCAGGCGGGCGAGCAGCCAGTCGAGCAGCTCGTCCTTGAGCATCAGCGGGTCGCCGCCGGAGACCAGGACGTCACGCACCTCCGGGTGCGCGGCGATATAGTCGAGGCAGCGGCTCCACTCCGGCCGGCCGCCGTGCAGCTTGTCGTCGTCGCCGACCAGCCGCGACCGGGTGCAGTAGCGGCAGTAGGCGGCGCAGGTGCCGTGGGCGAGGAAGAGCACCCGGTCGGGGTAGCGGTGCACGAGCCCCGGCACCGGGCTGTGCGCCTCCTCGCTCAGCGGGTCGGTCTCCTCGCCGGGCGAGAGCAGCTGCTCGAAGCGGGTCGGCACCATGCAGCG
>JBFYZW010000215.1:0-8125 GCA_041309305.1 Deltaproteobacteria bacterium
GCCGCCGACGTCGCGCCGCCTAACCGGCCAACACGTTCCTGCGCGCACGCACCACCGCGGACGAACCCGTCCGAGGTGGTGTCGTGTATGTAGGGGTGTTCACCCCACCAAGGAGCTAGACGATGAGCTCGAGGCCGCTCGAATCGGTCCCCGTCCAGGTTCGTTCGCTCCTCCGGCCGGTTACCGCGACCGCCGTCGATCGGGCCCACGCGGCGCCGGCTCCGGCGGGCGTCAAGCTCCCGCCGGAGCTCCAGCAGGGCTTCGAGCGCGAGCTGCGTTGCAGCATGCGCTTGACGCAGACCCCACGCGAGGCGGCATCCGACGCGGCGCGGCTGTTCGCCGAGCAGCTGGCCGAGAAGGCGAGCGACGCGCGCGCCTTCCACGAGCTGATGAAGACCGTCTACGGCCCGGGCTACGACGCCAAGGCGGCCGAGGAGTATCGCCGGCGGGCGCTGACCGGCGACTTCTCCTGGCTGCCGCCGATCCAGTGGGTCGACCGCAGCACGCTGCAGGGCGCCCACGGCGCGTACAACAGCGCCGACAACGTCGTCTACCTGGCCAAGGATCTCCTCCACGACCCCCAGCGCGCCGCGGCGGTCTACGCCGAGGAGTGCGGCCACTTCCTCGACACCAAGCTCTGCCGGCGCGACACCCCGGGGGACGAGGGCGAGCTCTTCCGCCGCCTGCTCGCCGGGGAGACGCTGAGCGGCGCCCAGCTCGCCGCGATCCGCGCCGAGAACGATCGGGGCGTGATCGTCGTCGACGGCAGGCGCGTCGAGGTCGAGTTCTGGAACCCGTTCAAGGCGATCGGCAAGGCGTTCAAGAGCGTCGGCAAGGCGATCGGCAAGGCGTTCAAGAGCGTCGGCAAGGCGATCGGCGGCGCCGTCAAGAGCGTCGGCAGGGCGATCGTCGGCGTCGGCAAGGGGATCGCCTCGTTCACCTCGGGCCTGGTCGGCGGCCTGGCGCGCGGCGCCGGCGGCTTCTTCTCCAACCTCGTCCGCGGTCGCTTCGCCGACGCCTTCGGCGCGCTCGGGCGCGGCCTCGACGACGCGTTCCTCAAGGCGCCCTTCTCGCTCTTCGCCCACATCGCCGACGCGCTCAAGGACCTGTGCGACGCGCCAACCTACCTGCTCGGTCCGCTCGGCAAGCCGCTGCGGGCGCTGAACGCGCGCGTCCACGGCGTGCTGCGGACTGTCGGCGACACCGCCTTCGGCGTCACCGCGGGCATCCTCCGCTCGCTCGCCGAGGGAGGGCGCGACTTCGACCGCGGCCTTGGCGCCCTCTTGCGCGGCGACCTCGACGGGGCGTGGCGGCACTTCAAACGGAGCGTGGTGCAGACCTTGATCAACACGCCGGCCAACGCGTTGATCCTCGGGCTCGGCGGCGGGGTGAGCGCCATCCAGACGCTGCTCGGCCTCGAGAAGCCCGGGCGCACGCTCACCGCCGCGGAGATCGCCAAGCTGCGCGCCATCTACGGCGACGCGATCGACTACGACCAGGTGCGGATCAAGACCGGCAACGCCGGCCTGTTCAGCCTCAACGATCGGCCGTTCGTGCTCGGCAACACCATCTATATGAAGGACAGCGACCTCGGCGGCGCGACGCTCGTCCACGAGCTGGTCCACGTCTGGCAGTACCAGAACGGCGGCAGCGATTACCTCGGCGAGGCGCTCTGGTCCCAGGAATACGGCAAGGGCTACGACTGGCAACAGTCGGTGCCGGGCACGCCCTGGGCCGAGCTCGAGCCGGAGCAGCAGGCGGCCTTCATCGAGGCCCTCTACCGGGCCGGCTACTTCAACCCGCAGAGCCCCGGCTTCGGTCGCTTCAGCGCCGATGTCGACGGCGACGGCCGCGCCGAGGACCTGACCGCCTACGCGCACCGCGCCGTCACCGAGCTGCGCGCTGGCCGCGGCGCGCCGTAGGAATACCCGGAGCCGGTCGGTCGTTGTAGACTCCACCGCCAGGAGCGCCGATGACCCTCTCCAGCCGTCGCCTCGCCCGCCCCCTGCTCATCACGGCGCTCTTCGCCTGCGCCGTCGGCTGCGACCAGGGAACCAAGCTCGCGGTCGTCGCTCACCTGACCGTCGCCGACGGCGGTGGCTCGGCGTTGGAACGCTTCCTCTGGCAGCGCCACCCGCAGCCAAGCGCGGCAGTGACCGTGATCAATGGTCTCTGGGACCTCTGCTACGTCGAGAACCCGGGGGCGAGCTGGAGCCTGGGGCGCGGCCTACCGCCGCGCGTGCGGCTGCCCCTCCTCCTCGCGATGGCGGTCGCTGGGATGGTCCTGGTCGGCGTCTACTTCGCGCGCACGCCGCGGGAGAAGAACTGGCAACGGCTCGGGCTGACGCTGGTCGGCGCCGGCGCCCTCGGCAACCTCCTCGACCGGGCGCGGCTCGGCTACGTGATCGACTGGGTCCACTGGCACTGGTACGACCGCTTCGACTGGCCGGTGTTCAACGTCGCCGATGCCTGCATCAGCGTCGGCGTCGCGCTGCTGCTCGCGCAGGCGCTGCTCGATCGCCGCCGACGCACCGCATCATAGGCGCGCAACCTCCAGCCGGCGCTGCCGACAATCTCGGGCAGAGGTAGCCCGATGAGCGGCATGACCGTCCGTGCGCCCGCGACCCCCATTTCGCCCACCGGCGTCGACTCGCCGGCGCCGGTGAAGACCAGAGGCCGGCGCAAGCAACCGGTGGTCGTCGATGACCTGGTGCGCACCTCGGGCCCGGTGAGCGGCCGCGGCCGGACCACCCGCGGCAACGTCGTCGCGCTGCGCGCCAAGGGAAAGACGAAGAGCGGCATCGATCACGCCGCGGTCCGGGCGCTCGGCGCGCAGGTGCGCGAGGTGGCGCCGAACGTCTTCTTGTTCACCTTCGCCGACAGCGAGCGCATGGCGCTGACCTTCATGCGCTTCCAGGAGCACTACGAGTCGCCACGCTTCGCCGGCCAGGTCTTCAGCCGCGAGGAGTTCGAGCGCTGGTACGCCAGCACGCACGACGGTCGGTTCAGCTACGCCGAGGACTGGGGCGGCTTCAACGTCCCGTCGCGCGTCTTCGCCCCGTTCGCCGCCGGCGACTTCGCGCCGCTGACCCGCGACGAGCAGCGCCTGCTCGACGCGGTGGCGGGCGTGCCGGGCACATTCTACGTCATCGCCTCGGCCAGCGACGAGGTCGTGCCGCACGAGGTCTCGCACGGGCTGTTCGCCACCGACCCGGAGTACCGGCGCGAGGTGCTCAAGGTGCTCGGCAGCATCGACGTCGCGCCGATCGTCGCGACGTTGGAGCGCATGGGCTACCACACCTCGAGCTGCATCGACGAGGCGCACGCCTACCTGCGCGACGGCGGCGGTGAGCTGGCCAACCAGGGCGTCGACCTCGCGCCCTACCTGGAGGCGATCCGCGAGCTTCGCCGACTGTTCACCAACCACCGCGCCCGCGCCGAGCGGGCGCTCGGCCGGCGCGACGCCGCCTGAGCCGACGACACCTACGGCAGGTCGAGATCGAACGACGCCTCGATGAGCAGGCGGAGCTGCTCGGGCGCCAGGACGTTGTCGCCGGGGGCGACGTACGGGTAGACCAACGCGATCTCACCGCTGTCGTCGATGCGGCCTAGCCGACCGTGGCTCTCCATCGTCCCCGGGATGACCCAGCGGGCGGCGAAGTTGCCGCCGCGGGCGATGAAGCCGCCGTACCAGGAGTCGGCGAGCCAGCAACGGCCGGCGCAACGGCCGACCCAGTAGGCGTAGCCGGTCAGGCCGACGGCGATGAGCTCCCCGTCCACCGACCCCATCACCCCGGCGACCGCGTCGACGTAGGAGAGCAGCTCGGGAGCGAAGTCGCCCCGCTGCCACTGCCGCGCGTTGACGCAGTCGGTGGTGCTGCCGCCGCCGAATTTGCACCACCACAGGTCGCCGCCCTGGGTCCACAGGAGCCGGCCGTTCTGGTGGACGAGCTGGCCGGTGGGCGCCGCCGCGCTGCTGCGCGTCAACTGATGGTAGGCACCGGCCGGCCAATCGCCGGCGGCGTCGCAGCCGTCGGTGAGCAGGCAGCGGCGCACCGCGGTGCCGGCGGCGCCGGCCGGCCCGTTGCCGACCTGGGCCGCCCAGTAGAGGTAGCGCCCGTCGACGATCGCCAGGGCGCCGCCGCCGTAGTCGCCCGGGTCGAACGTGTAGCCGCTCCAGCTCGCCGTCTGCGCGCAGTTGGACGTGGTGTACGGGCAGTGGCGGATCACCGCGTCGTTGGTCGCGGCGGAACGATCAGCCTCGTGGGCGAGGTAGAGACGGCTCGACGAGGCGGCCACCGCCAGGCGCGCCGGCTTTGCGGCGGTCGGCGCGTAGACATCGACCGGCGCGGAGAGGGCACCGAGCGCGCAGCTGCCGTCGATGCTCGCGCGCGTCACCTTCACCCCGCCGGTCGCGCCCCCATCGACGGTGGCGAAGAGATAGACGAAGCTGTTCGGCGAGACGAAGTCGCCGGTCACCGGCTGCAGCTGCACGTCGGTCACGGTCACCGCGCCGAGCGAGACGCGCTTCTCGCTGCTGGTGAGCGTCGCGCAGCCGCCGGTCGGGCAGCTGCCGACCACCAGCTCGGTGCCGTTCAGGTAGCTCACCAGGTGACAATCGGCGCTCGCGGCGTAGTGCCAGAAGCGCACGTCGCCGCTCGAGACGGTGGTGTTGCGGAAGCTCCCGCCCTGCGCCGCAAAGGACGGGAAGCCCGCGCTCAGGTCCGCGCCGTTGAACGCCCGCACCAGGCCGTAGTACGGCGTGCCCCCGTCGCTGCTCACCGCGATCGAATCGTCGGCCGGCTCCATCGTGATGATCGACTGGTCGAACGGCGGTGACCAGCCGGTGGTGTTGTACTCGACGCGGAAGCCGTCGACGCTGGCCGCGGTGCTCGGGCTGAGCGAGGCGCGCACGCCACCCTGCTCCAGGTCAGGGACCAGCGCGCGCTGCAACGGCGCCGGGGTCGGCGGGGTCATCAGATAGGCGCGCGTCTCGTCGCGGCCGACGAAGAGCAGCGGGTTGTCGTGCACCAGCACCAGATCCGGCTGGCCGTTGACGGTCGCGGTCTCGAGCACGTCGATCGGCACCCAGTCGCCGATCGTGCCGCAGCCAACGCTCGGCGCGCAACGGGCGAAGCGGACCTGCCCGGTCATGTAGTCGTTGACCGCGGTGTAGAGGTAGCCCCCGGCCCACTCGAACGACAGCCGCGGGTAGGCGGTGCTCCCGCCGAGGAGCGAGGTCAGCATCCCCGCGTCGTTGGTGGCCAGCGAGGTTGGCGGCCCCCACTCGCCGGCCGCGTCGCAGTGCGAGCTGGCGGCGCACTGCCAGACGTGCAGACCATCGGTCGCGGGCGCGCCGGCGGCGTAGCGCAGGCTGCCGGCCAGGTAGACCGTGCCGCCAACCTCCAGCACGCGCGGCGCGAAGCTCTCGACCGCGCCGGCGGCGCTGACGGTCTGCAGCCGCCACTCGGGCGCGGCGGTGCAGTCGTTGGCCACCTGGTCACACGAGGCGACGGTGTACGCGGTGCCGCCCGACGGCCAGGTGAGCCAGAGGTGGCTCTCGCCGGCGTCGAGCGACAGGTAGAGGCTGCCGCTCGGGGCCAGCCCGGCCGGTGGCTGGAGATCCACCTGGGTCCAACTCGCCGGCAGGCTGCAGTCGTTGTGCAGCCGGCAGACGTGCAGGCGGATGGTCGGCGTCGGATCGCCGCTCACCGCGTTCGGCAGGTAGGCGACCGCGGCGGCGGTGCCGTTCACCGCCGCGGCGGCGCTGCGACCGAAGGCGAGCGTCGACTCGGGCGCCTGCGCGAAGGTGCCGAGCGTCGTGTAGCCCCAGGCGGACGGGTCGGCGACGTTGTTGGGGTTGTTCGGCGCGCGCGCCGAGAGCAGGCGGTACTGGCCGGCCGCGGAGTCAGGGCAGAGGACGAACATCCACGGCCGCCCCTCGTGCGCTGCGATCGCCAGGTCGGCGGTCGTACCGGCGGCGCACAGGCCACTCAGGTCGGCGTCGGCGGTGACCAGCCCCGCCTGCTGGCACGGCTCGATCCGCGCGTCGCAACTGACCAGCCGGAGCGTCTGGGCGTCGCGCATCCGCGGCGAGAGGACGAAGCCGCGCGAGCTCTGCAGCCGGTCGCCGAAGAAAGCCACCTGGCCGTCGACGTTGTAGGTGCGCAGGCCGATCAACGTGTCGGTGCGCTGCTCGC
The DNA here is from genome assembly GCA_041309305.1 of Deltaproteobacteria bacterium. GTDB lineage: Bacteria > Myxococcota > XYA12-FULL-58-9 > XYA12-FULL-58-9 > XYA12-FULL-58-9 > JBFYZW01. The sequence continues at coordinate 6,201 of JBFYZW010000215.1, forward strand.
CGGCGTCGGCACTGTCGCAGTCGTTCGACCACGGCCCGGCGTTGCCGGCGTTGTCGATGGCTCTGACGCCGAAGCGGTAGGTGGTCAAAGGCAAAAGGCCGGTGATCAACCCCTCGCTGGCAACGAAGAGGCGCGGCGTCTGCTCCCAGGTGTTGATGCGCGAGGAGCAGACCTCGTAGTAGGCGACGCCGCTCGCCGGCGCCGGGTCGTCGGCGTCGTCGAAGTCGACGAAGGCGGTGGTCGACAGCGGCGTCACCGAGCCGATGAGCGTCGCGCCCGGCGCGACGCGGTCGAGGAAGACGTCGTCGATTCCTTGGGTCGAGACGTTGCCGGCGCGATCGCGGAAGCTGACCCGCACCTGGTTGACGCCGTCGGCCGCGAAAGCGAGCGGCGCCGGCAGGTCGATGACCAGCGGCGTCGCCGGCACACAGGCGGCGGCGCAGTTGACCCAGACGCCGTTGTAGAGCCGGTACTGGAACGGCTCGCCCTCGGCGGAGAAGGACAACGACGGCGTGTCGTCGGTGGTGGTGGCCGCGCCGCCGGCGATCGTCAGCGCGACGTTGTCCGGCGCGGTGGTGTCGAGCTCGATCGTGTCGAGGACCGCGGCCGACTCGTTGTCCGCGGCGTCGCGCACCTTGACGCGCACGGTCTTCTCCCCGTCGCCACCGCTCAACACCCAGCTCGTGCTCGTCTGGTACGGCACCCAGCTCGCCCCGGCGAAGCCGGCGTCCTCCGAGAGCGCCATCTCGGCGATGCCGGCACCGCCGGCCTGGTCGGCGAAGCCGGCCAGCGTCACCGCGACGGTCTGCACCCGGGTGACGTTCTGCGCCCCGGGGCCGGCATAGTTGACCCCGGCGAGCGTGACGGTGGCGCTGCTAGTCGACGGCACCTGATCGTCGAAGATCACCTGGTCCGAGACCGGCGCGCTGGTGTTCCCCGCCTCGTCGCGGAAGCGGACCTGCACGGTCTTCGTCCCGATCGCCAGGTTTCCGGCCCCGTCGTCGGCCAGCGTCAGCGCCAGGCTGTCGACGAGCTCCGTCCAACCGGAGTCGGCGCTGTCGCAGCTCGCCGCGGTGCGGCCGAGGACCTGGCCGTAGACGCACAGCTCGGCGGCGCCCACCGCCGAGAAGGCGGCGCTGACCGCGGCGACGGTCGCGTAGTCGGTTGGGTTGAGCAGCACCTGCGGCGCCGACGGCGCCAGGCGGTCGAGGACGATCGTCGCGCTCGCCTCGCTCAGGTGCCCGGCCGGATCCCGGACGCGGAAGTAGACCTGGTGCAGCCCGTCGCCATCGTCCGCATCGATGGCGTCGAGATCGAGGCTGGTGGTCGTGCCGAGCGGCGCCCAGGCGCCGGCGTCGAGGTCGACCAGCGGGTCGGTGGTGATCTGCTCCTCGAGCTCGCACGGGGCGGAGGGGCAGCCGCCGGTCAACGCGACGTCGTCGGTGGCGGTCAGCACCACCGCGACCGTGGGGCTGGCCGTGTAGGTCGCGCCGCCGGCGAGCGTCGCGGTGCTGATCGTCGGCGCCTCCGGGTCGTAGACGATCTCATCATCGACCTGGGTGGTGTTGCCGACCACGTCGCGCAGGCAGACGGTGACCGTCTGCTCGCCCGGGGTCGCCTCCAGCGTCCAGGCGAGCACCGGGTGGTAGGCGGTGTAGGAGAGCGCGGCGCAGCTCGGCGCGACGGCGTTGACCACCGCGAGCTCGGCCAACCCGCCGGCGTCGGTCGCGCCGCTCACGGTCAACGTCACGGCGCGCGCGGTCGCGTACCCGGCGCCGTTGTTGATGCTCAAGGACGCACCGGTCGGCCCGGCGGTGTCGAGCCGGACCACGGTCGGAAGGGTCGCCGGCAGCGAGGCGTTGCCCGCTCCGTCGAGGGCGGCGACGGTGATCGTCTTCAGCCCCGGGGCCGCGCTCAAGGTCAGC
>JBFYZW010000216.1:0-5832 GCA_041309305.1 Deltaproteobacteria bacterium
GCTGACCGAGGAGTTCACCGACACCGCCGAAGCGGCGGAGGCGCGCGCGCTCCTCGAAGGGCTCGGTGACGCGTCAGCCGCCGCGGGCGTCGAGGGGAAGGGACCTGGCCGCGATGGATGAGACGCTCCGACAGCTGTTGACGCTCGGCAAGGAGTACTACCTCAAGCGGGATTTCCCCAACGCCCGGGCCTACCTCGAACAGGTGGTCGAGCGCAGCCAGAGCTTCGCCGATGTCTACAACATGCTTGGGGTCATCTACCATGACCTCGGCCAGTTCGCGAAGGCGCAGACCGCCTTCGAGCAGGCACTGCGCCTCAACCCGGCCTACACCGAGGCGGCGCTGAACCTGGCGGTCCTGTACAACGATCTGGGCAAGTACGCCGAGGCCAAGGAGATCTACAAACGGGCGCTGCAGCACTCCGGCGCCGACAGCGGGGAGCTGGATCCGTTCGTCGCCGGCAAGATCGCCAATATGCACGCCGAGATCGCCGACGCCTATCGGTCGGCGGGTCGGCTCAACGAGGCGATCGCCGAGTACCGCAAGGCAATCGGGTTGCGCTCGACCTTCGCCGACATCCGCACCAAGCTGGCCTCGGCGCTACGCGACGCCGGTCAGGTCGAGGAGGCCGCCGCCGAGTTGGAGAAGGCGCTGGCCGATCGGCCCGCCTATGTGCCGGCGCGGGTGCAGCTCGGTGTCTGCTACTACTCGATGGGCCGCCTCGAGGAGGCGGTCGGCGCGTGGAACGAGGTCCTCAATCAGGAGCCAGGCAACGCCAGCGCCGCGATGTACGTCAAGCTGGTGCAGGGTGACCGCAAGGGCGGTTGAGCGAGCATGTCCTTCGCCTTCAAGTTCATCTCCGGCAAGTACCAGGGCGGTGAGTTTCCCTTGCCGAGCGACGGAGAGCTCTTGATCGGCCGGGCCTCCGATCTGGATCTGGTGCTGGTCGAGGACATGGTCTCGCGCAAGCACGCCAAGCTGGTCGCCACCGGCGGGGCGTTGAGCATCATCGATCTGGGCTCGACCAACGGCACCTTCGTCAACGGCGAGAAGGTGCGCCGGGCCGAGCTGAAGAAGAACGACCGCGTCCTGATCGGCACCTCGATCCTCAAGGTCATCGATCAGAACGAGATGACCATCGACAAGAAGGCGGCGAGCGACAAACAGTCGATCCACCAGATGCTCGAGGATCTGGCCAACCGCGCCCCGCAGACGACGACGATGAGCGGTGACCTCGAGGAGGTGCCGCTGCCCGACCTCCTGCAGCTGTTCGCCACCAACAAGAAGTCGGGCGTCTTGACCATCTCCGGCGCCCATCGGGGCAAGATCTACATCAAACAGGGGCAGCTGCAGGCGGCGGTCATCGGCGGCGAGGTCGGCCTCGGGCCGATGAAGAGCATCTGCCGGATGATGAACTGGAACAAGGGCGCCTTCCGCCTCGAGCCCTACGACGAGAACGTCCAGTTCAAGGAGACCTTTCAGGAGTCGACCGAGAGCGTGCTGATCGAGGCGCTGCGCCAGCTCGACGAGATCCGCCGGGTGATGCCCGAGCTGCCGTCGCTCGAGGCCAAGCTGCAGCTCTGCGTGCCGATGACGCCGCGGCTTCAGGACCTGGGCAAGAGTGAGCTGGAGACGTTGCAGCTGGTGATCAACTTCAACAAGGTCAAGACCGTGATCGACCGGACGGCCGGCACAGACCACGAGGCGATCAACAACCTGCACAAGCTCCTGCGCGAAGGCTACATCGAGGTCGAATGACGCCGGTCAGCTGAGCGCGTCCGCCACGTCTTCGGCGCCCATGTACTCGAGGTAGAGCGCGGCGTCCTGGCGCGAGCCGTGTGGGGTGATGATCTCGACCAGGGCTCGGATCTCCCGCTTGCTCAGCTTGGTAAACCGCTTGAGGTCGTCAGAGTCGGTGAGCCCCTGGGTATGGCTGATGCCGAGGTGGTCGAGCGCGGCCGCCAGCATCGGGCGCTTGGTCAGCAGCCAGGTGCGCAACAACTCCTCGGCCATCTCGTCGTCGTCGTCGCGGGCGAGGATCTCGAACAGGGCCGCGACCCGGGCCTCGGTTTTCGCGCCGACGCGTTGGATTCGGCTGGTCGGTGCCGCGGCGCGAACGCCATGGCGGTGCAGGTAGGTCTCGCGCGCCTTCCGACTCGAGGCGGAGAAGATCTCGGCGAACTTCTCGTGCCCGGCGCGGCGAAGGATATCGGTGAAGGGGGGTTTCTTCTCGTCGTCGGTCATCGATCAGATCACGAAGGTTGGATCCTTCTCGCGCACCAGCACGACCGTGCAAGGGGCCTTGAGCAGGAGCTTCTTGAACTCGGTATTGTCGGGCGCGCCCATGATCACCATGTCACAGGAGATGCCCGCGGTCATGCGCAGGATCTCCAGCCAGGGTTTGCCCTGGGAGACGCGGCGGTGAACGTCCTCGAGGCGGTGGGTGATGCCGCGGCCGTGCATCCGGGCGATGGCGTTGAGCACCACCTGCTTCATCCGCTCCATGTACTCCTGGTTCAGCGCGTCGAGGCGGCGGTAATCCTTGGTGCCCGCTTCGAAGACGTGGAAAAGGTAGATGTCGGCGTTGAAGTTCTGGCTGTAGATCAATGCGAAGTCGAGCGCCATCTCGCTCTTGCGGGTGAAGCTCGTGGGCACCAGCAGCTTGAGCTTGGGGGGCACGCCGCCTGACGCCGTCGCCACCATGGTCAGTCTCCATGCTCCTCGCGGCCGGCGCGCGCGTCGGCCGCCGTTCCCGGGCTACTCTCCGTATCGCTTCCGCAGGAGATACGCAACCGTGTCGCGCGCACAGTGGGCGCAGTAGCCGTAGCGTTGTTCGAGGTTGGCGAGCAGCGCCGCCGCCTGCTCCTGCTCCTTGGCGCTCAGCGCCCCCCGCTCGTCGGGCGAGGTATAGCGCAGGAGCTGCTGGTTGAGCTTCTGGAGCACTTTCTTACGCTTGACGTAGAAGTCCTCGCGCAGGCGTTGCAGGTAGCCCTTGAAGATTACCGCGTAGTCGGGCTTCTGGTCCGGGTGCTCGAGGGCGCGGGCGCCGATCGTGCCGATCAGCGCCCGGCGGAAGTCCTCGGTGCTCTCCCCCGCGCCTTTGAGCACCTTCTCGAGCTCGGCCATCCAGTCGCTGTCCGGATCCCGCAGCGCGCCCGAGGTCGGATCACGCATCTTCTCGCCCTTGACCCAGTGCGAGACGTGATTGACGTAGCGGTTGAACTGGTCGGCGTAGCTCTCCTCGGCGGCGAGATCCATCGACTCGCGCACCTCGACGTCGACCCAGCGCAAGAACAGCTCCTCGGTCTGGTCGAGGAAGGCGGCGTGGTCGTGGTACTTGCCGACCACCTCCTGGCGGAGGAACTCGTAGACTGTCTTCGCGGTGAGGACCTCGCGGAGCTGAGTGAACACCGCCAGCGGGCTGAGGCAGGCGTGGTCGGGATCGTGCGCGGCGTTGAGCAGCGCGGTGCGGATCTCGCGGGCGCTGGCGCCGAAGCGGCCCTCGTAGTGCGGGTAGCTGAGCGACTCGCGGTACAGATCGGGGACGCGCTGGACCAGCTCCTTGGCCACCGCGGTGGCCAGGCGCTCGGGCGCCTCGCCGTCGTCATAGAGGCGCAGCTTCTCCATCGGCGACAGAGTGCTCAGCGCCTCGGCGAGCTCGCCGGCGTAGCGCGACGCGTCGCAGCGGCGCAGGCGGGTCAACACCGCCCAGAGCGCCGCGACGTCGATCGCGTGCGGCGCGACGTGCCGGCCGACCACCTGGCGGGTGATCTGCGGCAGGTAGATCGCGCGCTCGTCGGCGTAGCGGACCAGGTAGGGGACCTTGATCAGCTCGATGCGCCCCTTGAACGACGGGAAGTCCGGGTGCTCCTTGAAGGCGTCGAGGTAGGTCTCGTTGGTCGAGCCGATGAAGACCACGTCGAGGTGGAGCATGAACGAGTCCATCGACACGGTTGCGGTCTCGGCGGTGTCGAGCAGGTATTTGAACGACTCGACCGGGCGTTTGAGCAGGTCGCTGTACTCGAGCAGGCCGCGGTTGGCGTCGACCAGCGGGCCACTCGGCTCGAACAGTGAGATGTGCTGCAGCGCGCGGGGCAGCGACTGCAGCGAGCGGTCGGCGGTGACCTGCTGGAAACGCGCATCGACCGACATCTGCGGCTCGATGGTCGCAGCGCCGCGCCGGTAGCGGCGCGAGAGGAAGAAACGCTCGATCTGGACGTGATCGAGCACCTTGCTCGCATCGCCGTCGTGGCTGGCGAGCAGCGCGTCGTAGATGCGCCGGCACTTCTGGCACAGATCGCCGAATCGGAGGTAGTCGGTGGCGGTGGTCGAGCGAGCGTCGCCGTCCGCGCTGGGCAGCAGCTCGGTGAGCAGCTCGTGGCGCAGTCGCTGTGGGATGAGGAAGATCGGATGATCGTGCATCTCGCAGGGGATGCGCGCGTCGATCAGCTCGGGCGGCAGATAGGCGTAGGAGGCGCCGGCGTTGGCGGGCGTCTCCCGCCCGGAGGCGAAGCCGATCGCACCGGAGGAGAGCCGCTCGCTCGGGAAGATCCAGTTGAAGCTGTAGACCGCGCCGGGTTCGGTGCGCGCGTAGGCCTCCATGCCGGCCATCAGCGCGCGCACCAGTGAGCTCTTCGCGCTCCCGTTCGGACCGTGCAGCAGGATCAACTTGTTGACCCGGCCTTCGCGCGCGAAGTTGGCCAGCAGGCGGTAGAGCTGCTCCTGGACCATCTCCTGCCCGGCGACCCGACCTTCGCCCCCGGCGAACGGCGCGTCGAAGAGATTGAAGCGCGTGCACGGCCCGGTGGGCAGCGCCAGCGGCGTGCGGCCGAAGTGGTCGAGCATGTCGACCAGGTACTGCGCCGAGCTGCGCAGGTGCCGGCGCGGGTTGTTGGTCACGAGGTTGAAGTACTCCCGGTACGACAAGATCGTCCGGTCGGCGACGAAGGCCTGTTGAACGCGGTTCACCAGCTCATCGAGGAGATGATCGGGCTCTCGGTCGGCGGTGGTCATGACCCACCATAGCACGATCCGCCTGCCCGGTTCACACAGGCAACCCCTGGCCCCAGGCCAGCCCGAGCGGCCGTCAGCGGACCAGCAGCGGTCGCTCGAGCGCCGCGCTCAACGGGCGGACCGCCTGGGCCGGCAAGGCCGGTCGCGCCCCGGTCAGCAGGCGCACCGGGTTGCGGGTCAGGTCGAGCTGCACCTGCTCGACGCCGCGGTCCGAGAGCGCGCCGGCCAGGCGCAGCAGGCCGGCGAGGATGCTCACGGCGCGCTGGTGCTCCGTCGGCAGCTCGTCGAGCCAGCGCGGGCCGCCATCGGCGATCGTCGCGATGGCGCGCGCGAAGGGGGCGGCGTCGCGGTGCCTCGGGTTGTCACGCCACAGGGCCGCGGCGCGCAATGCGAGGCCGCCGGGGGGCCACAGCCGATGCAGCGGGCGCAGGAGCTGGAACAGCAGCTCGGCGAGTCGGGCGACCCGGCGTCGGCGCGGGTCCGCGTGGACGAGCTGCGCGGCCAAAGCACCCCACCACGGGTGCGGTCGGCGCACCGCCAGCTCGCGCAGCAGCGCATCGCGGATGCCGGTGCCGGGTACCACCAGCGCGTCGACCGCAAAAGCGGCCGCGAGCGCCTCGATGACCAGCGCCGCGGGCAGGACCACGTCGGCGCGATCCGGGCGCAGGTTGAAGCAGCGGACGCGCTCGGCCGGCGGCAGCGCGGCGATGCGTCGGGTCAACGCCGGCAGGCGTCGCAAGGCAATGGTCGGGTGCAGGCCGCGCTGGAGCGGCGCGAGGCGGGCGAGGACGTCGAGGCAGCCGCCGGTGCCGACCGCGAC
>JBFYZW010000217.1:0-3373 GCA_041309305.1 Deltaproteobacteria bacterium
CCTGACCCTCGGCGAGGCCAAGCCGCTGCAGAACGTCGGCGGGCTCACCGCGGCGTCGCTGCTCATCGCCGCGTTGATGACCTTCGTCGCCGTGCCGGCACTGGCGCGGCGCCGCGCCTACGACGGCCTGGCCGCGCTGGCCCCGGCGCCCGCGGCGTCGACCGCCGCCGTCGAGCAAGCCACCGAACGCGCCCCCGGGCGCGAGTGAGGGAAACCGATGTCCGCATCCACGACGCGCGCGCTCCCTGTCCTGCTCCTGCTCGCCGCTGCGATCGGCCCCGGACGAGCGGCGGCGGCGCCGGACGACGCCGCCGCGCTGCTCGCCAAGCTCGACGCGGCCTTGATGCAGAGCAACAACCAGTTCCTCGTCTGGGAGATGAAGTCCGTCGAGCCGGGCAAGCCGGACCGGGTCATGGAGTTCGAGGTGCACATCAAGGGCAAGCACTGGCGGCGCATCGCCTTCACCGCGCCGGCCGACCTGAAGGGGATGAACCTGCTCATCCGCTCGCCGACCCAGATGTACATCTACCTGCCGCAGTTCAACAAGGTGCGCCGCGTCGCCAGCCACGTGCAGGACCAGGGCTTCATGGGCACCGCCTTCGACTACGACGAGGTCTCGCTGGCGGTCTTCGGCGAGCTGTTCGCGGCCGAGCGGATGGCCGACAAGGGCACGCACTGGAACCTGGTGCTGGCGCGCAAGCCGGACCAGTCGTTCCGCCACGCGGCCATCGACCTCGACCTGCGCAAGGACGGGCTGCAGCCGTTCGCGCTCCGCTACCAGAACGAGCAGGGCAAGACGGTGAAGACCGAGAGCCGCAGCGAGTTCGCCTGTAGCGGCACCTTCTGCACGCCGCGCAAGGTGGTCATGGTCGACCACACGCGCAAAGACCTGACCACGACGCTGACGTTGAAGAAGTTCAAGATGGACCCGAACACGCCGGACGAGTTCTTCACCGTCCGGGCGCTGCAACAGGAATGAGAGGGGAGGCCGACATGACGCGCAGGTTGCAGTGGCTCGGACTGGTCGTTCTCTCGCTCGCGCTGCCCGGGGCCGCTCGGGCCCAGCAGGCTCCACCCGCCGACGAGCCCGCGGCGTCTGAGCCCACGGACGCACCACAGCCCGCGGCCGCTGACGACGCCGCGACTGACGACCCGGCGGCCCCCGCCACCGTCGAGGCGCCGGCGAGCGAGCTGCCGGCTGGCCTCGAGCCCTTCGGCAGCCTCGACGACCTGCTCGGCGCGGACGCCGCACCGGCGCCGAGCGAGCGGGTGCTCGAGGAGCTCGAGGCGGCCACGGCCGGCGGGCCGACGCTGCGCTGGAACGGCCACCTGCGCACCGAGACCCACTACCGGCTGCAGGATCTGTCGGTCGGCGAATTCTACAACCGCGCCGAGCTGCCGGCCGGCTTCGCCCGCAACGAGAACACCCTCAACCTGCAGCTGCGGGCCGAGAGCGGCCGCTGGCGCGGCGTCGCCGAGGTCGAGCTCGACTGGCTGGGCATCACCGGCACGCCGAGCGGCCTCGCCGAGCTCGGCCGGCCGGAGGTGGTCTCTCCCTACCGGGCGCAGGCCCACGCGCTCTACCTCGAGGCGAGCAACCTGCTGCTCGAGGGGCTCTACCTGCGCCTCGGCCAGCAGACGATCACCTGGGGCGTCGCCGACCAGTTCAACCCGACCAACACGATCAACCCGCCCGACCTCGAGAACATCTTGTTCTTCGGCCGCCAGGTCGCCAACGTCATGGCCCGGGTCGATTACAGCATCTGGGATCTGTGGACGGTCTCGGGTGTGCTGGTCCCGGTGTTCAAGCCGGCGCTGCTGCCCGCGTCGGCGCCGCTGGCGCTCGCCTCGGCCGAGCGGCTGCCGATCCTCGAGGAGCGGCTGCGCTGGCGGCTGGTCTCCGAGCGCTAATTCGCCCGCAACCTGCGCGACGCCGAGACCGCGACGGTGGTCGAGGCGATCCACCCGGTGCTGCCCGAGCCGCGGCTCGCCAACGCCCAGTTCGCCTTCCGCGTCGCCGGGACGCTCGCCGAGCAGGACGTCGCGCTGAGCTACTACAACGGGCGCACGCCGTTCCCGGTGCCGGTGCGCAACGACGTCAGCCAGCGGTTCGAGACCCGCTGCGATCCCGGCGCCCCGGACGAGTGCGTCGAGAGCCTGCTCGAGACCACCACGACGCTGCGCTACCCGCGCATGCAGGTGGTCGGGTTGAACCTGGCCGGCGAGGTCGACCTTCTCGGTTGGCTCAGCGACGCGATCCGGCCGCTCGGCTATCGGATCGAGGCCGGTCTCTACCTCCCAGCGGCGCGCTCGTTCCGCATCTTCCAGGACGAGCTGGTGGTCGGCGGCATCACCCAGCCGGCCGGCGAGTATGACTACGACCTGGACGACGATCGGCGGCCGCGGGTGGTCGAGGCCAGGCCGTTCGGCAAGTGGGTGGTCGGCCTCGACTACAGCTTCGGCCGGATCGCCTACTTGAACGTCATGTGGGTCCACGGGCTGGTCGACGAGTACGGCGCCGGTGACTTCATCGACCCCGGCTTCGCGGTGCGCGGCTCGGGCGTCGACGGCAACGCGTCGACCTGCGTGCTGACGCGCAACGGCGAGACCTGCGCCTACGAGGTGCTACGCCCCCGGCTCGGCGACTACCTGGTCCTCGGCGTCGACTTCAAGTTCGCCGATGACCGCGGCCTCGCACGCCTGTTCACCATCTGGGACCTGGGCGGCATCTATCGCGACGCCTACGACGCGGCCGCCCGCGAGCGGGTCCGCACCCACCAGGCGTTCTACACCCGCGACGGGCTGTCGGCGATCCTCTATCCGGAGATCGGCTACAACTTCGGTGATGGCCTCAACCTCACCGCCGGAGGCTTCGTCCAGCTCGGCGAGCCGTACTCGAAGTTCGGCGATCCCTCGGCCGGCGGCTCGATGGTCTGGGTGCGCGGCACGTATGCGTTCTGAGCGGCCGATGCGCTGGCGCGGCGCCGGTTTGCAAAGCGACCTGGCGACGCTGACCTTCGTGTCCGGCTGAGCGCTCAACCGGGCTCGCCCTCGACGACCACGGTCAGCTCGAAGTGGCGGGCCGCCACCTCTTTGGCCACCGCCGCGATCGGAGCCGGTCGCTCCTCGTCGAGCACCAGACGGGCGCGGCCGGCGCGCGCCAGGCGAAGCTGAAAGAGGGCGCGCGCCCCGTCGTCGCGGCCGACGCGCTCGAGGTAGACGCCGCCGCTCTGGGCGGACACCTGCCAGCGAAACCCCACCGCCGCGTTCTCGTCGAGCGCGAGGCGCAGCAGGCCGCCGACCGGCGCCCGAGCGGTCTTGCCGCTGTCGGCCAGCGTGATCGGCCGGCCGGCGAGGCGCTCCTCGGCGGCGC
>JBFYZW010000218.1:0-30454 GCA_041309305.1 Deltaproteobacteria bacterium
GCTGACCCAGGCGCGACCGGCGATCGGGCGCGGCTCGTGAACCGGAACCTGAACCACCGCTTTGCCCCACAACCACGGAGGAGCTGGCCCGGACGGTCACTGGCGGTTCCGGGGAGGAGACCCTCGGGATTGACATGCTGCCCCCGCTGTCGTACCTCGCATAGCAAACTATTTGCTGATGAGGTTGTCTTGGCCGACGACGCGCTACACACGCTCCTCTTGGTCGATGACGATCCCAACAACCTCGATGTCCTGGAACGTGTGTTTCGCGGTACCTACCGGCTGCTTCGCGCCAGTGACGGCGTCGAGGCCCTCGAGATCATCAGGCGCGAGCGCGTGGACGCGATCATCACAGACCAGCGGATGCCACGAGTCTCCGGCACTGAGCTGTTGGCCAAGTCGCTGGAGATCAACCCCAAGATCGTCAAGATCATTCTCAGCGCCTACACCGACACCGCGGACATCCTGAGTGCGATCAACGTCTGCCGCATCAATCACTACATGGTGAAGCCCGTCCGCGCTGACAAGCTCCGTGAGTTGCTCGCCAATGCGCTCGCCATGGTGCCCGAGTCAGCCAAGTACGATGTCCCAATCTGAGCACGGTCTCTGGTGGTGTCATGACCTCCGCGAGCCGGCCCTCCAGCGTGGGAGCGGTGGATGTTTGAGCTGAACGAAAGGGTCGCTCTGATCACCGGCGGATCGCGGGGTATCGGTGGCGCATGCAGTGAGGCGCTCGCCGCGCGCGGGGCGGCGGTGGTCATCAACTACCGAGAGCGAGAGGATAGCGCCAACGCGCTCGTCGCGGCGATCGTGGCTCGCGGTGGCAAGGCTGAGGCCGTGCGTTTCGACGTCGCCGACGCCCCGGCGGTGCAAAGCGCGATCGGCACGATCGTCGCCCGCTACGGTCGTCTCGACATCCTCGTCGCCAGCGCCGGGATCGCGATCGAGGGTCTGCTGCTGCAGCTTCCCGAGGCCGACCTTCAACGCCTGTTCGATGTCAACGTCAAGGGGGCCCTCTGTTGCGCCAAGGCCGTGTTGACGCCGATGATCCGCAAGAAGCACGGCCGGCTGGTCTTCCTCTCCAGCATGGTGGGCGAGATCGGCACAGTGGGGCTCACGGCCTACGGTGCGTCGAAGGCAGCGCTCGTCGGCGCCGCCAAGTCTATCGCGCGCGAATACGCGGCTCGCGGGATCACTGCCAACGCCGTCGCCCCCGGCTACATCGAGACCGACATGACCGCGACGATGAACGAAGCGACGAAGTCCCAGGCCCTGAGAGCCGTGCCGCTCGGCCGCATGGGGCGCGCCGAAGAGGTCGCCGCCGCGGTCGCATTCCTCGCTAGCGACGAGGCCGGCTACATCACCGGCCAGGTGCTGCGCGTCAACGGCGGCATGTACGGCTGAGGGCGCCTGATGTCGGCGCCACGCCTGCTCGCGATCAGCGATCTCCATGCGGGCCTCGCGGCGAACCGGGCCTGGATCTGGGCGGTGGGCGCGCACGAGCACGATTGGCTGATCGTTGCCGGCGACGTGTGTGAGAAGACGCCCGAGTTCGCGACTGTCCTCGGCCAACTCAGCGAACGCTTCGCCAAGGTTCTGTGGACGCCCGGTAACCACGAGCTGTGGACGGTGGAGGACCGCGGTGGCAGCCGCGGCGAGGCGAAGTACCACGAGCTGGTCGACGTCTGCCGTTCGCTCGGCGTCGTCACGCCCGAGGACCCCTATCCGGTCTGGAGCGCTGGCGGTGAGGCCTGCGTCGTCGCGCCGCTGTTTCTCCTCTACGACTACAGCTTCTGGCCAGGGGCCGGGACGTCGCGGGACGCCGTTGCCTGGGCTGCCGAGGCCGGGATCCTCTGCGCCGACGAGGAGCTCTTGCGGCCCGACCCGTTCCCGACGCGAGAGGCGTGGTGCGTTGCCCGTGTCGCCGCTACCGAGGCGCGCCTCGAGCGAGAGTGCGCCGGTCGCCTGACCGTGCTCGTCAACCACTTCCCTCTGCGCTACCAGGATGTGCGCCTGCCTCGGATACCACGCTTCTCGGTCTGGTGTGGTACGCACAGGACCCGGGATTGGCACCGTCGTTTTCGCGCCAAGGTCGTGGTCACCGGTCACTTGCATGTTCGCTTCACCTCGGTCGCCGACGGTGTCCGTTTTGAGGAGGTCTCGCTCGGCTATCCCGGCCAGTACCAGGCCGATGCGCCGCCGGAGCGCTACCTGCGCCAGATCCTACCCAGCCCCGCAAGGATCGAGCTCGGTTATCGTCGCTGAGCGGAGGACCTGAGGGTGTGCTTCGCGCACACGCCGATGGCGGTCACCTGCCGGGTGGGTGACCAAACTGGTCGGGGAGTGGACGACAGCCGTTCAGGCCGAGGGGACGACGAAGCACACCTCGAGCGCGAGGTCCGCGCCCGGCGCGCGCCGAACCGCCAACGCCAGGATGTGCTGCGGGGTCGGCCTCAGGTGGGCGAACTGCCAGGCGTCGGGGTCGTCCGCTAGACGCGGGTCGAAGGCGATCGTGACCGGCCCTGGGCCGTCGACGTTGAACCAGAATTGGTCGAGCGGCGTGGCCAAACCCTTGCCGGTTGCCTTGATGTAGGCCTCTTTCAAACACCAGTAGGTAAAGAACCGCTCGCGCTGGCGGTGCGCGGGCAGTGCGCTCAGGGCCGTGACCTCCGGCGGGGCAAAATGGCGATCGGCGACGGCGACAGTGTCGCCGCGTCGGTCCAACCACTCGACGTCCACGCCGATCGGGGGCCCCCTCGTCACTGCGCAGGCGATGAGCCCGGTCGTGTGGGACAGGTTGAATTCGAACCCGTCGCTGTCAACCCCGGGGGCCAGGGACGGTTTGCCGTGCGGACCGGTGATGAAACGCCAGCTTTCGGGTGGGCGCGGCGCATAGCGGGACAAGGTCGTACGCAGAAGGGCTCGCGCCACGAGACATTCGCGGCGCCCCGTGTCGAAGGCGAAGGCCCGCACCTTGACGCGCTCCTCGTGGGTCAGCAGCGCGTCGTAGGTGGCGAGCGTCGCCGCATCGATGCGCCGCGGATCGGTGAGCCAGACGTGCACCGCGCCGGGATCCAGGGCGAGCGAGGCGTCCATGGGCGCGGGGTCAGCCGGCGAGCGTCGCGATCTGCCGCTCGGCATCGCGGATCAGACCCTGGTGTGCGGTAGGAATCGCCAGCAACTGCGTTGCGCGGGTCGCGGCGAGCAGTGCTCCCGATTGCGCGCTGAAGATCTCGGCGACGAAGCTCAACACCCCGCAAGAGACGAGGCGCGGCTGCGGGCCGTGGAGGTTCGCGGCGCAGGGATCGACGCGGCCGCGAATATCGATGAGCGCGACGTCGTCGGCCGGGCAGTTGGCGAAGTAGTAGGTCTCGCGTTCGAGCAACGTGCGGCTGTCGGCGAGCGCGACCGGAAACCTCGGCCACACCCCGCGGGTCAGGAGCGTCCGTTCGGCGTGCTCGAACATCTGGATGAAGGTGGCGAACTGCAGCGCGTGGTGCTTGCCCGGGCCAACCGGCACATCCCGGCCTGCGAGCACCGGGTACTCGATCGGCTGCGCGGCCGCGAACTGCGATCCGAACGTGCGATCGATGCTCCCTGTCTTGCGCACCTCTCGGAAGGTGTCGAGGGTCTGCGGCTGGCGCGCCAGGGGCGGGAACTCGCCGACGAGCTCCGGCAACGGCGTCGTGACCTGACGGTCGTCGGCGTCGTTGTCGACCCAGAACATCAGGCCGCCGCTGAGCCTGGGCAGGGGAAGCGCGGGCCAGCGTGACGGGTCGTCGGGGACCTCGCCCTTGGCGCCCAGAGCCGCGCGAGCCGCCAAAACCATGTTCTGGAAGCTCTCCAGCTCGGCGCCTGCGCTCAGCTGCTGCCACAGCGTGAACGAGGACAGCAGCCGTGTTGGCGGGATCTCGAGATGCGTGTAGTAGTAGCCGGCGTAGAGGTGGTTTCCCTTCTTGTCCGTTACCTCGGTCGGCACGTTGCCTGTTCCCGCGGTTAGGCGATGCCCGACGACGGAGGCGAAGATGCGCATCAGTGCGAACTCCGATAGGTGGTCGAGACCGACGTCGCGGATGGTCAGCTCCAGGTCCTCGATCATGGCGGGTCCTCGGGTTAGGCGATGGCGGCAACGCTTTTGCCACCGTCGACGGTGATGGTCTGACCGACGATCCCCTCCGCCGCGGGTGAGGCGAGGAACTGTACGACGCAAGCGACTTCCTCGAGGGTCACGAGGCGCCCCAGGGGGCTGCGACGGATTTCGACAGCGATCCGATCGGCCGCGTCATCCCAGACCTTCAGGGTATCGGTCTCGAGCAGCCCTGGCGCGACCAGGTTGACGCGGATGCCCTCCGCGGCCCATTCAACCGCCATCTGCCGGGCCAGGGCCTCGAGGGCTCCCTTGGAGCTACCGACGGAGCCGTAGCGACGCACGGCGACGCGGGCGCCTTCGGAGCTGATGGCGATGATCCGGCCGCCGGCGGGCATCAACGGCTTGAGACCGACAGCAAGCTCGAGGAAGGCGCCGACGTTCACCTGCCAGACCGCCGCGAGGTTGCGCTGCGACAGGCTGGTGAGCGGTTGGTGAACCCCGGTCGCAGCGTTGTGGACCAGGACGTCGAGTTGTCCCCAGGTGGTCGAGACGTGATCGACGAGGTCTCTGACGCCGCTCGGAATCATCAAGTTGGCCTTGACGGCTTCGATGCGATGTCCGCGTTGGCGGGCCTCGTCGACGCAGGCCGCGGCCGCGGCCTCGCCCTGGAAGTAGCCGGCGAGCACGTGAGCGCCGTGGCTCGCCAGGTGGCGGCTGATCGCGAGCCCTAGGCCCCGGGTACCGCCGGTAACGAGCACGCGCCTGCCGCTGACATCAGTGGGGAGCATCGGAGGTCTCCGAGGGCTCACGCAGGTAGGCGGCGAGCAGGTCGTCACGGCCGCTCTGGGTGCCGGGCGAGCGCGGCAGGTAGCCGAGCGTGAGGGTGCAGTCCGCGAGGCGGTCAGGCCCGTGGTTCACGTGACCGCGCGCCGTTGCGGTCGCGGCGGTGACCCCCTCGATCGCCACCTCGATGCGGAGATCGGCGCCCGGCCCGGCGGCCTTGCGGAAGGTCGCCTGTCTGATCTGGAGCAACACCGGCCAGCGATCATCGGTGCCCCCGGCGACGACGCATAGCGCCGCCGCCTGCCCCACCATCTCGACGAGCAGGACACCGGGGACGATGGGGCTGCCGGGGAAGTGATCCGGGAAGTAGTCGTCGCTCGGGTCGACGTGACGGGTGGCGACGATGCGCCTGCCCGGTTCGAGCTCAAGCACGCGATCGATGAGGATGAAGCGCATCCCGATCTCAGCTCTCGGGCCGGTGCTCCAGCAGCGCACACAGCTCGCGCATGCTGTTCATCGCCGCGAGCTGCTCGGCGCTGACCACGATCCCGTGATCCTCCTGCAACCTCGACATCAGGAGCAAGGTGCCAAGCGAGTCCCATTCGCTGACCGTGAGGCGGGTGTCGTCCAAGGTCAGGGGGCGGCCGTTCACGGCCAGGACTTCGGCAATCCATTCCAGGGCCTTCTGCGAGTCCATCCAGGGGCTCCAAGGCTGCAACAGCTCTTCTCCGTACCATCGACCCAACACACCGAACCCAGGCATCTTGGGCGAAATCCTGAGGCAGAGCAAGGGTCACAGACGTAGCCACAGGCGTTGCATGCCGGCGAGCCAACGATCGCGGTCCTGCGCGCGACTCAACTCCTGGGCCGCAACCTCGGGGTGAGGCAGCGCCAAGAAGCGCTTCTCCTCGAGCGCGAGAAGCGCAGCGTCGGCGACCGACTCTGGCGGGAGCAGCGTGCCGGCGATCTGAATCGCACGCGCCGCCTTCTTGTCGAACACGCCCGGGCTCATCATCTCGGTCTTGACCCCTTGCGGACACAGACACGCGACCTGGATGCCCGCAGCGCCGTAGGTGATCGCGAGCCACTCGGCGAGCGAGACGACCGCGTGCTTGGTGATGGCATAGGGCGCCGCTCCGAGCGAGGTGAGCAGGCCAGCGGCCGAGGCGGTATGCAAGAGCGCCCCCTCGCCGCGGGCGAGCATCTGCGGCAGGACCGCGCGGACGCCCCACACATGGGACATGACGTTGACAGTCCAGGCGCGCTGCCAATCGGCGTCGGCGGCATCGAGTCCGCCGCTCACGGCGATCCCGGCGTTCGAGCAGAAGAGGTCGACACGTCCGTGATCGCTCGTTGCCCGCGCGACGAGATCGATGAGGTCCCGTTCCTGCGCGACGTCGCAGCGGATCGCGACGCTGCTCGAGCCGAGCTCACGACTCAATGCCTCGGCCTCGGCTACCGCGACGTCGGCGACGTAGACGGCGGCGGCTCCGGCGCGAACGAAGCGGCGGCAAAGCGCCGCGCCTATGCCGCGGGCACCGCCGGTGACGCAGACAACCCGGCCGGCGAGCTTCATGGACCCTCCGAAATCGAGGAAGCGCGAGTAGCCGAGCCTCCGTCGCGGGGTCCGTTTATCACCGCGTCATCGGGGCGTCACGTCCTGGGTGTTCCAGGAGCGTCGGTTGGCCACCGCGCCTCGGGCGGCTCGGGGGCCTGTGCGAGTGGCCCCCTGCGCCGCCGGTCGGCGCGGTCGCCGCCGCACGGAGTCTTCTCGGATGTCGACGGCGACACCCGAGCGGCCGTTGGATTCCACACCGACGACGACCGAGCACACCCCTTCTCGGTTAGCGCGTTCCACCGGACTGAGGTATACAGATGCGGTGGCCAGATTGGTTGTCGTGCCGCGGAGTCGATGCACGTGAAGACTTCGACGATTCGCCTGATCGCCCATTGTCTCCCCACGGGCTGCCTCGCCCACGAGGAGCTGGTCGAGCGCTTCGGCGCCGACAAGGTGGCGGCGATCGTCAAGATGTCCGGGATCCGGGCGCGGCGCGTGGTGACCGGCGGTCAATGCGCCTCTGACCTTGCTCTGGCCGCCGCCGAGCGTCTGCTCATCCACGGCGCGGTCGACCGTCGGTCGATCGACCTGCTAACCTTCGCTAGCCAGACGCCAGACTACCGTGTGCCTGCGACCGCGTGCGTCTTGCACGGCAAGCTCGGGCTCACCGAAGCGTGTTGCACCTTCGACCTCAATCAGGCCTGCGCGTCGTTTCTCCACAATCTGGCGGTCGCGCATGCCATGGTCGTCGCCGGAACGGTGCGGCGTGCGTTGATCCTGAACGCGGACGCACTGTCGACGCTGGTACACCCGCGTGACCGCGGCCTGGTCACTCTGCATGGGGACGGCGCGGCCGCCGCGCTCGTCGAGGCGGAGGACTGCGCGCGCGGAGGTGTTGAGTTTGTCGAGTTCGGCACTGACGGGACCAAGTTCGACAAGCTGTTCGTGCCTGCGGGGGGGGCGCGTCTACCGTCCGGGCCGAGCACCGGCGTCGAGATTGACGACGGGACGGGCAGCATCCGCACTCTCGACCACCTCTACATGGACGGCCCGGCGATCTTCCATTTCTGCATGCACAAGATCACCGACGTGCTGAGGGAGACGCTCAGGCGTCGCGCGCTCGGCGTTGATGACTTCGACCTTGTGCTTGTGCACCAGGCCAACCGGACGATGGTCGAGCTCATCTACCGGAGCTTGCGGGTGCCGCCGGCGAAACAGTTCTACTTCCTCGAGGAGATCGGCAACAGCAGTGGCGCGTCGCTGCCCTCTTTGTTGGCACAGGCCTGGCGGGAAGGACGCGTTCGCCCGGGGAGCCGCACGCTCCTGTGCGCCTTCGGTGGGGGGCTGTCCTGGGGCGTCATGTCGATCCGGTGGCCGGACGACGCCGCGGCCGCGGTCCCGGGCGATGTCGACGTCGACGTCGCGGGCATGATCGGAGCTGTCGCATGAGCCTTCGCCTCAAACATGTGGGCATCGTGGTCGAGGACATCCCGGCGGCGATCTCCGTCTTCGCGGCGCTCGGCTACAAGGCGGTAGGTGCCGTCGTGCACGATCCGGTCCAGACCGCCTTCGTTCAGTTCCTCGGCCTTGGCGGTGACGCAACGCTCCTGGAGTTGGTGTGCCCGGATGGTCCGGCGAGCAAGGTCGCGCGGGCGGCGAGCAAGGGCGGCGGTTTGAACCACCTCTGCTACGAGACGGACGATATCGAGGCCACCCTGGCCTCAATGCATGAGCGGGGCCTGTTCGTGCTGGCGAAACCCACGCCTGCGCCGGCGTTCGAGGGAAGACCCATCGCGTGGCTCATGGGCCGCAACGGCATCCCGGTCGAGGTTGTTCAGGCGGGCGACAGATTGGCGACCTGCGAGGAGAAGTAGACGTGGATCTGATGACCCGGTTGCAACGGATCATCCGCGAGATCTTCGACAACGAGGATCTCGTGCTCGAGCCCACGACCGGCCCGGCGGAGGTCGAGGGTTGGGACTCGGTGGCGCAGATCAAACTCCTGCTCGCGATCGAAGCGGAGTTCGGGATCCGTTTTGACACCGAGGAGGTCAGCAGCCTGAAGACCGTCGGTGATCTGGCCCGTGGCGTCGCCGCTCACCTGGGGAAGACCCTGTGAACGGCAGGGCCCCTGGTCTCGAACGGCTCGCTTGGCAACTGGAGTCGCTCTCCGACGCGGAACTCCTCTCTGCGGGTGCGAGCATACTCGAGGGGGAGTTGCGCGAGGGAGGATCCGCGGTTCAGTCGGTGGTCTCGGTGCTCGACGCGCGGCTCACTGGAGAACGCCGGTTCTTTTTCGCTCGACGGTTGCTGCACGGCGGTACGCCGCTCGCTGTCTGCGTCGCCGCACGGCTGCTCGCGGGCGCTGGCGACGCGGGGGCGGCGCAAGAAGCCCTCGACCGTGCTGTCGACGCGGTTGCGGCCCCAGACCCGGAGTTGCTGTTGGCGCGCGCGCGGGTGCGTGCTCGCGCTGCCTCCTATTTGGCGGCCGGGGACGACCTGCGGGCGGCTCTGTGCACCTGGCCGCCCTTCTCGTTCATAGCCCGCTGCGAGCGGCTGATGCGGCGCGTTGTCGAGGGTGGCGGGTTCGAGCCACGCCGTGCTTGCCGAATCGCGCTGCTGAGCAGCAGCACGACGGCGCTCTTGGCCACGGCTTTGCGGGCCGCCGCATTTCGCGATCAGATCGCACTGGCGGTGTATGAAGGGGCCTACGGTGCCTATCGTCAGGAGATCCTCGACCCGGGATCGGGCCTCTACTCCTTCCGGCCCGACTTCGTCGTTCTGCTGGTCAACCACCGCGATCTCGCGCTGCCGCCGACCGGCGGCCGCGCGACCGCCGAGGCGTTCGCGCGCGAGTTGTACGCGGCGTGGGCCACCTTGAGAGATCGCTGTTCTTGCCACGTGCTCCAGGTCGCCTTCGACATTCCGACCGGGGGAGCGTGGGGGTATCTCGAGGCTCGGGATGACGGCCGGCGGCGCGCTGTCTCTGCCGCCAACCAAATGCTATTCGACGAGGCGTTGGCCGGTGTTTCGGTGCTCGACCCCAGTCGAATCCAACTCGAACTCGGTGCGGCGTACTCTGATGAGAAGGAATGGCTGAGCAATCGACAGTATCCGTCTACGGCGGCGCTCCCGCTGTTCGCCGACCACGTGCTGGCGCAGGTGCGCGCGGTGCTCGGCCTCACCAGCAAGGTTCTGGTGTGTGATCTCGACAACACGCTGTGGGGTGGCGTCATTGGTGAGGACGGTCTCGGGGGAATCAAGCTGGGCCCGCCCACGGCCCTCGGTGAAGCGTACGTCGAGTTGCAGCGCTATCTCAAGGAGTTGCAGCAACGTGGGATCCTTCTGGCGATCTGCTCCAAGAACAACCCAGCTGACGCCGAGCTTCCGCTCAAGCAACACGACGCGATGCTCCTGCGTCTAGACGACTTCGTCGCCGTGCGCACCAATTGGCAGGACAAGGCCACCAACTTGCAGGAGATCGCCGCGGAGCTGTCGCTCGGCCTCGACAGCTTCGTGTTCCTCGACGACAACCCGATCGAGCGCTCCTGGGTGAGGCGTCGGCTTCCCCAGGTCGTCGTCCCAGAGTGCGGCGACGAGCCGCTCACCATGCTGAAGGCGCTGCGGCGGGGGTTGTATTTCGAGGTGGTCGACGTGACCGGCGAGGATCTGGCCCGCCATGGGAGCTACAAGCTCAACGCTCAGCGGCAGGCGGTGGCGCGCGCGGGCGGCTCGCTCGCGGATTTCCTCGCCGGCTTGGACATGCGCGCGGCGCACGGCCCGGTCGACGAGGCGACGCTCGTGCGTGTCACCCAGCTGATCAACAAGACGAATCAGTTCAACTTGACCGCGCGGCGCTACACGCAGGAGCAGGTGCGGGCGAGGGCGGCCTCGCCCGAGTGGTGGTGTCGCTGGTTCCGGTTGCGCGACAAGTTCGCGGACCACGGCCTCGTGGGCGTCCTGTTGGTCAGCACGGGTTCGGAGTGCTGGGTGATCGATACGTTCCTGCTCAGCTGTCGAGTCCTCGGCCGTCAGGTCGAGGAGTTCATGTGTCGGGTCTTGGTCGCGGCGGCGCGACGCGCCGGGGTGGCGGTCGTCCGCGGCGATTACGTGCCGACGGCCAAGAACGGGCTGGTCGCAGATCTCTATCCACGGCTCGGCTTCGTTGCCGATGCTGGGAGTTTCCTGCTGTCGCTCACGGCCGATGAGCGCGAGCCGAGCAGTCCGATCGCCGATGTCTCCGGGGGGCAGTGACGAGCAGGTGGCGCCGTGAAGGTGGCGGCGGCGAACGGTGTGACCCGCTGGCGGAGCGGATGCGTTGGTCCGAAAAGCCGGTGCGACAGCGCCGCGATTGACACGCTGGCCATTGCGTGAGATCGAGCAGACGGCTCACTATCCGGTCTGTGCCCGCAGGTGGCGTCCTCGGAGTCTTGCGGTGCGGGCCCCGAGCGTGAGGACGAACCGGAGCCGCGTAGGGATGTTCGCGTCGACCTTCCAACGCATCGCCATCGTCAACCGCGGTGAGCCCGCGCTGCGCCTCATTCACGCGGTCAGGGAGTTGAACGCCGAGCACCGGATCGGCCTCGAGACGATCGCGCTGTACACCGAGCCCGACGCCGGCAGCCTCTTTGTACGGGAGGCCGACCGCGCGTTCTTGCTTGGCCCTGCGGTGTTCACTTCCCCCGGGGAGGGTTTCGCCAAGAGCACCTACCTCGACTACGGCCGCCTCGAGCAGGCGCTCACCGAGACGGGCGCCGAGGCCGCGTGGGTGGGCTGGGGCTTCGTCGCGGAGCATGCCGGATTCGCGGAGCTGTGCCAGCGCTTGGGGGTTGTTTTCGTTGGGCCTTCGGCGGCAGCGATGCGCAGACTGGGCGACAAGATCGCCGCGAAACGCCTCGCGGAGCAGGCGGAGGTGCCAGTGCTGCCGTGGAGCCGCGGTCCGGTCGCGGACCTCGACGCGGCTCGGGCGCAGGCCGATCAATTGGGTTACCCGGTGATGGTCAAGGCGGCGGCCGGCGGGGGGGGCAGGGGGATCCGGCGCGTGCGAGACGAGAGCGAGCTGACGCAGGTCTTCGCGCGCGCGCAGGCGGAGGCCGCCAAGGCCTTCGGTGACGCCACGGTGTTTTTGGAGAAGGTGGCTGGCGTCGTCCGTCACGTCGAGGTGCAGGTGGTCGGTGACCAGGGTGGCACCGTCTGGGCGCTCGGCGTGCGGGATTGTTCGGTGCAGCGGCGCAACCAGAAGCTCATCGAGGAGGCTCCGTGCCCGGTGATGGCGCCGAACACCGAGGAGTGGATCCGCGCCGCGGCGGTTCGGCTCGCGCGCCGCGCCGAGTACACGAATGCCGGTACGGTCGAGTTCCTGCTCGAGGTGGAGACCCAGCGGTTCTTCTTCATGGAGATGAACACACGGCTCCAGGTCGAGCACCCGGTGACGGAAATGACGACCGGCTTCGATCTGGTGAAGGCTCAGTTGCACGTCGCCGCCGGCGGTCGGTTGGAGGGCGCGCCGCCGTCAACGCGCGGGCACGCGATCGAGGTGCGGCTCAACGCTGAAGATCCCGACGCCGACTTCGCACCGTCGCCCGGTGTCGTGCGGCTGTTTCGCCCGGCGACGGGGCCGGGCGTGCGTGTCGACAGCGGTGTCGATTCGGGCGACCGCATCCCCTCCGACTTCGACTCGATGATCGCCAAGGTCATCGCCAGTGGTCGTGACCGCGCCGAGGCCCTGGCGCGGCTCGAGCGCGCGGTGCGGGAGACCGCGATCGTCGTCGAGGGGGGGGCGACCACTCGCTCGTTTCTGCTCAAGGTCTTGTCTGATCCCGACTTCAGGACTGGGCGTGGGGACATCGGCTGGCTCGATCGACGGCTCGATGGCCTTCGTGCCGCGCCGCGACCGTACCTCGACGTCGCCCTCCTCGCGATCTCCGTGCAGTGCTATCGCGAACAGACGTCGCTCGCCTGGGCCGAGTTCGCAAGGCCGGCGGGGGGTAGCCGCTCCAGCGCGAGACAGGGAGTCGGCTTCGCTGTCGAATTGCGTGAAGGGGGCAACGCCTACAAGCTCGTCGTTTGCCAGATCGCGGACCGCCGCTATCGGGTGCACGCCGACGCGCAGACGGTCGAGGTGACGCTTGAGCAGAGCAACGCCTTCGAGGGCTGGCTCGTCGACCAACAGCGTCGCTATCGGCTGACCTGGGCGCAGAAAGGGAGCGAGTACCTCGTCGAGGTGGACGGCGTCCTGCACCGGATCTCACGGGATGACGGTGGGGCGATACGCTCCCCGTCGCCCGCCCTGGTCGTCGCGGTAGCGGTGAAGCCGGGTGACGTCGTCGAGGTGGGGCAGCAGCTCACGGTGATCGAGGCGATGAAGACCGAGATGACGATCACCGCGCCGCTGGCGGGTCGGGTCCGCGAGGTGACGGCGCGGGCGGGATCGACGATCGCGGCCGGCGCAACGCTCCTCGTCCTCGATCCCAGCGCCGACCGCGTCGAGGCCGAGGGGCGGCCGCGGGTGACCTTTGTCGGGCGAACGGCCGAGCCCGGGGAGTCGAGCAACCCGAAGGAGCGGTGCTGCGCGGCGCTGGAGGAGCTCTTCCGTTTCGGCCTCGGCTTCGACATAACGGTGGAGGAGTTTGAGGCGCGAAGCGCTGAGTACAAAGCTGCCCGGCTCGAGACACCTCCGAACGATGAACAGCTCTTGGCGCTCGAGGAGAACGTCCTCGAAAGCGTAGCCGACGTCCTGCTGTTGGATTCGCGGGACGCGGTCGGGGCGGAGGGCTGGACGAGTCGTGAGTGTCTGGCGCGCTTCGCGCGCAACCTCAGCCTGGGCGGCGAAGGGCTCCCAGAGCAGTTTTTGACCAACCTGAGGCAGACGCTCACGCATTACGGCGTCGCCGAGTTGGGCCAGTCAGAGAGCCTCCAGCGGTCGTTGCTCCTCATGCATCGGGCGGCGGAGCAGTGGAAGGAGCGGCTGCAAGCCTGCATGCGGATCCTCGAGCTGCGACTCGAGATGGTCGAGGCGTTGCGTGGCCGGGTGGGCCCGCGGTTCAAAGAATTGCTCGGGCGTGCCATCAACGTCGGCAGCGAGCGCCTTCTTGCCCTGCATGAACTGGCGCTGCTGGTGCGCTTTCTTTACTACGAAAAGCCGCTCTTGGACCTGGCGCAGACGCGCGCCTATCATCGCTTCGAGACGCTGATGGATGCCTTCATGCGTGAGCCGGTGGGGCAGGCACGGGAAAGGGTCCTGGAGGAGTTGGTCGCCAGTCCGTTGCCGCTCGCCGGGTTGCTATCCCCATGGGTCGAATTCAAAGTTGACAAGCTCGGCAGCGCTATCGTCGAGCTGCTGTTCTTGCGCTTCTATCGCTCGCAGCCGATCGTGAGCCGCCGCATGGTCCGGGACGGTGAACTCGACCTGCTGATCGCCGAGCTCGGTGGGCGCGACCAAGCGCGCCATGCGGTTGCTGTGGTCGTGCGCTACGACGCACTGGCGGCAGGTGTCGCGGCGGTGCGGCGCGCCGTGGCGCAGCTGTCTGCCCCTGGGGACGTGCTGATCGAGATCATGGTCTCGCTCGGCGGCGGCGGGGACGGTGCCGGGCTGACGGAGACCACGGCGCGACTGCAGCGGCTCGTCGACGCGGCGGAGTTGCCCGCAAATGCGGTGCGCGTCTGCGGAACGTTCATGAACGCAGGCCGCCAGCGCGCAGTGGAGTTCGTGACCCTCTCGCGCACTGGCAGTTCTTTCGTGGAGGTCCTGAAGTACCGCGGGTTGCACCCGATGCGTGCCGGGGACCTTGAGGCGTGGCGGTTGCGGAACTTCGCACTCGAGCGCTTGCCGTCGCCGGAAGACGTCTACGTCTTCCGCGGTGTCGCGTTGAGCAACGCCAAGGACGTGCGGTGGTTCGGGCTCGCCGAGGTCCGGGGTGTCACCTCGGCGAGTGAGGCAAACGGCCGGGAGTTGCTGGTGGCGCAACTCGAGAACACGGCCCGGCACGTGCTCACCTGCCTGCGGGACAGCCTCTATCGGAGCACCGGCCGGGAGCGCCTGTTCTGGAACCGCGTCATCCTGTATCTTGCGCCGCCGTTGCGCATCAGCGCCGACGAGATCTGCGCGGCGATGGCTAACCTCGGTGCCAGCACGCGCAACCTCGGCCTGGAGAAGATCGTCGTTCGCGCGCAGTTGAACGAGCCGGGCGGTGGGACGCCCGTCGAGAAGGCGGTCCATCTCTATTTCGAGGGGAGCCGCATCGTGCGGATGCGGATCGCCGACGTGAGCGAGGAGGTCATCCGGCCGCTCACTCCCTATGCGCAGCGCGTCGTGCGCCTGCGGGCTCGAGGCCTGACCTGCCCGTACGAGATCATCGGCATGATTGCACCAGGCGGCCGGGTGAACGAGGTCGGTTTCCCGCACGGCGAGTTTCAAGAGTACGATCTCGATTCCGAGGGAGATCTGGTCCCGGTCGACCGGCCGTTCGGCAACAACACGGCCAACGTGGTCGTCGGGGTGATCAAGAACTTCACGACCAAGCACCCGGAGGGCATGACCCGGGTGGTGCTCCTCGGCGATCCGAGTCGTGAGATGGGGGCGGTCGCCGAACCAGAGTGTCGGCGCATCATCGCCGGTCTCGACCTGGCGGCTTCGCGCGGAGTTCCTGTCGAGTGGTTTGCCCTCTCGGCGGGGGCCAAGATCTCGATGGAGAGCGGTACCGAGAACCTCGATTGGACGGCCCGGGTGTTGCGGCGAATCATTGAGTTCACGCAGGCCGGAGGTGAGATCAACGTCGTCGTTGACGGCGTCAATGTTGGCGCGCAGTCGTACTGGAATGCCGAGGCCACGATGCTGATGCACACCCGCGGCATCCTGGTGATGACGCCAAAGGGCGCCATGGTTTTGACCGGGAAGCTGGCGCTGGACTTCTCGGGCAGCGTGTCTGCCGAGGATAACCGAGGAATCGGCGGGGTCGCGCAGATCATGGGGGGCAACGGCGAGGCGCAGTACTTCGCGCGTGATCTGGCCGAGGCCTGTAACATCCTGTTCCGCCACTACGACTACAGCTACGTCGCACCGGGCGAACGGGGGCCGCGCCGTGGTGCCACGCGCGACGACCCCGACCGCGACGTGACGACATTCTCCTATCCCGCCGACTACGGTGAGGACTTGTCGTCGGTAGGTGAGATCTTCTCGGCCGAGCAGAATCCACAACGCAAGCGGCCGTTTGCGATCCGGCCGGTGATGGCGGCTGTGGTCGACAACGACTGTGCGCCGCTCGAGCGTTGGGCGATGTTGCGTGAGGGCGAGAACGGTGTGGTCTGGGACGCGACCATCGGCGGGATCTCGGTGACGCTGATCGGCGTCGAGTCCCGGGCGTTGTCTCGCGGCGGAGGCATCGCGCCGGCCGACGGGCCGGAGAGCTGGACCGGCGGCACGCTGTTCCCCTTGTCGTCGAAGAAGGTGGCGCGCGCCATCAATGCGGCGTGCGGCAACCGACCGGTCGTGGTGCTCGCGAACCTCTCGGGTTTCGACGGCTCACCGGAGTCGATGCGCCGGCTGCAACTTGAGTACGGCGCCGAGATCGGCCGGGCGGTGGTCAACTTCCGCGGACCGATCCTGTTCTGCGTGATCTCTCGCTACCACGGCGGTGCCTACGTCGTCTTCTCCCGCACCTTGAACGAGGGGCTCCGCGTCGGGGCGCTCGAGGGCTCGTTCGCGTCGGTGATCGGCGGCGCGCCGGCCGCCGCCGTGGTGTTCGCGAGCGAGGTGGACGACCAGGTCCACAGCGAGCCGGAGATCCGCGCGCTGCAGGCCTCTTTGGCGACCGCTCCGGACGATCAGCGCCACCAGATTCTGGCGCGTCTTGGCGTCGCGGTGCGCGATCAGCGCGAGAAGAAGCGCGCAGAGATCGCCAAGGCCTTCGACGGGATCCACTCGGTGCTGCGGGCGCAGCAGGTGGGATCGTTGCACGACATCCTGCCGGCGCGCAGGTTGCGGCGCTATCTCATAGAGACCCTCGAACGCAGCCTGGCGGAGTGATTGAGCCGATAATCGGCTCTTCTGCTGGATGGAGCTGGTGGTTGTCCGCCAGGCGTGTTGTTTGATTCACTTCGTGTTGGGTGGCCAGGCTGCCCGATCGGAGGCTCGGCATGACCTCGCCGCCTGACGCACGTTGGTATCCGCTCTGGGAAGCGAAACCCGCCGCGTGGGCTCGCATCTTCGCCTTCTCGTACGCTGGCGGCAGTAGCTCGATCTACAGGAGGTGGCAGCGACAGTTGCCCGAGAGCATCGAGCTCCATCCACTGGAGCTGCCGGGCCGCTGGGGCCGGATCTCAGAACCGCCGTACACGCGGATGGACGCGCTCATCGACGACCTCGTGCCGGTGGTGCGGCCCATGCTCGGCTTGCCCTTCGCGCTGCTCGGGTACAGCCTCGGGGCGCTGGTCGCCTTCGAGCTGGCACGGGCGTTTCGGAGAGAAAAGCTGGCCGCACCCAGTCACTTGTTCGTCATCGCTCGGCGGGCACCGCACAGCCCGCGTTTGGCGCCGGTGTTGCACACGCTGGCCGAGGAGGCATTCCTCGCCGCGGTCGAGGTCGATTTCGGTGGCGGTCTGCCCGCCGCTCTGCTCGCGGACCCTGAGGCCCGGTCTTTGTTCGCCGGCATCTTGCGGTCAGACTTCGAGTTGCTCGAGACCTATGAATGTCGCCCCGAGCCTCCGCTCGATGTGCCGATCACGGTCTTCCACGGTGAACGAGATCCTGCATCTCCCCTGAGGGATGTCGCCCGCTGGGCGGAGCAGACGACGCGGAGCTTCGAGATGGTGTCGCTCCCGGGAGCGCACTTCCTCTCAGAAGCCGAGGGGGGGCGCGTGCTCGCCCAGATGATGTCGGCGATGGATGCGCTGGAGTAGACCGCGTCGGGCGAGTGGTGTTGACCTGCTGCGGTTAAGGGTTGCGTGGCAGCGGTCCTCTCGCGGCGGCGGACCTCTGCACATCTGTGCGCTGGTGTGAGGACGGTCGCGGTGGGCAGACACGGAAGGCCAGTTGGTTCACGACGCCGACGGCGATCCACGTCGGCCCTACAAAGACTCCTCGCCGGATTCGGTCTGAGCTGCCATGGCCCGCACGACGGCGTCGCTGACACCCGCAACGGTCGGCGCCGCGAAAAGGTCTTGCGGCATGAGCTCCACCTGAAACATCTCCTGCAGGCGCACGATGATCTGTGTCGCTCGAAGGGAGTCGCCGCCGAGCGCGAAGAAGTTGTCCGTGAGGCCAATGCTCTGGATCCCGAGGACCTCCACCACCACCGCGGCGACTGCGGCCTCAACCGGACTCATCGACCTGGTGACGGCCTCGCTTGTGACATCGGTCGCCGCGCGTTCAGACGCGGCCAGCGCCGCGCGCACAGCAGCGACGGTTGGGTACTGCTCCAGCGCACGGAGCAGACAAACGCCCAACTTCGTGCCGGAGCTGGCCTCCGCGAGCTTCCGGAGCGCGGCTGCCGCCGTGGTGATGAGCAGGTCATCGGGCGAGGCGGCCTCGAGGGCGATGCGCGCTTGGGCGAGGTCGAGCACATCCACCGATCTCCCCGCGTTCGTGATGGTGCCATCGACGGGCGCCAACAACAGCGGCTCTGCGGCGTCACCCCACCGTTGGCGTAGCCTAACTGCGAGTTCGGTGGGCGCGGCATCGCCTGCGAGGCCGAGGGCGGCGCACAACCCCTGCGAGGTCCCGACCACGAGGTTCCCCCCTCCGACGTTTCCCGCCGCGGCCAGCTTGAAGCGCTGCGGCGCCGCCTCGTCGCGAACGAGATCGAACGCGCGCAGACGCCAGTTGATCCCGCCGGCGCCGAGGTAGAGCTGGAGCGTACGCACGAGGCCGTCTATCGATTCGAGTCCCGCATGAGCGACTGTGAAGACGCCTCGCTTCAGCGGAGCCGCGGACGCGAGGAGGGATAACTCGAGCGACGGATCCCGTGCCAGCTGCGCGAGGATCGCCTGGAGGTCCCGAGTCAGCTCCCGGGCGTCGTGCTCGGCATAGAGGTCCTCCGAGAGGACCCAGTGCCCGGCAAGGTGCTCTGCTTCTTCCCAGGTGCGAAGAAGCCAGGCGAAATCCACCGCAACTGCGGGGAGCACGCCACAGCTCACCACCGCGTTGTTCGTGACCGCGGTGAGGCTGGCTGGCACGTGAGTGTAGAGCGCCTGCGTCAAGGGGGGCCGCCCGGGATGGCGGAGTGGGCGGACGGCCTCGATCACCCGCTCGTACGGCAGGTCGGCGTGCTCCAGCGCCGCGAGGGTGTCGCGGTTCACCGCCTTCATGAGTTCGGACCCCGTTCTTGCCCTCCAGAGGCGTTGCCTCAGCACAATCGGGTTGACGAAGTTGCCGATGAGCTGGCGAAGCTCTGGAAACGGGCGGCCGAAATACGGTGTCGCGATGTTGATGTCGTCCTGGAGGCTCGACCACCGATGGGCCAGGAGGTAGAGGGCTGACAAGACCACGGTGAAGAGCGAAACGCTCTCGCGGTGTGCCGTGGCCTTCACCGCGTTGGCCAAAGTAGCGGGCAGTTGGAAGGAATGGAATCGAGCCCGGAACGTGGGCAGGCTGGGACACGGGCCTTCACCGTCCATGTCCAGGAGATCGGTGGCGCCCTCCAGTTGCTTCTCCCAGTATCGCCCGGAAGACTCGAGGGCCGCGCCCTGTCCCCGCGTCCGGCTCCAAACGGCGAAGTCCAGGTACTGGACGCGGAACTCATCCAGGGGCGACGGGAGGCCATGCGTGAACGCATCAAAGAGGGTGCCGAGTTCGGTGATCGTCAGGTTCGTCGCCAGGCCGTCGTCGGCGATATGGTGAGTCGTTACCATCAGCATGGCAGTATCGGCGCTTCTCTGGATGAGTCGAAGCCGCCTCGGGCGCTCCGCATGAATGTCGAACACCCGTGCGGTTTCGGCCGTGGTCAGCGCTGCTTCGACCAAATCGATGTCGACCTGCGCGATGGCGCTGAGATCGACGAGCGGCAGACCGAGGGGGGCGGGTGGCACGACGGCCTGCCTCCCACCAGGGTGGTCCGCCACAACGACCGACCGCAGGACCTCGTGTCGCCGAGAGATCTCGCCGAACGCTGCCTGCAAGGCGGCGGGAGACGATTGGCCCGCGATACTCATGCCTATTGGATCGTTCGAGATCGGCGTAGATCCCAGCGAACCGCCCACCAGCCAGAAGCGCTCCTGCGACGTCGACAATGGCCCTGTTCGTCGGTTCAGGACTCGCGGGATCCGGTCGCCGTCGCCCCTTGAGGTTGCAGCATCGGAAACCGCTGGCGTGATGCGGGGCGGGGCGTCCGCGGCTGTTTCATCGGCCACCCGCGTTGCGATCGAGCCGAGAGTCGCTTCTTGGACGAGGACGGCGAGGGGGATGTCAACAGCGAAGACCTCCTTCACCCGCTGACGTAGCTCGACCGCCATGAGTGAATCGAGGCCAAAGTCGCGAATCGGGCGGTTTGACGGTATCTCGACCTCGGACCCTAGCGACAGGATGCGACGGAGGTGGTCGCGCAGGATCTTCTCTGCTGCCGCGCGACCTTCGCCACGGGGAAGGTCCGACGCGCTCTCCGCCCACAGGCCTCCGGGCGTGGCGGGCTTGGCTTCGACCTTGACCACCTTGCGCCACAGGGGCGGCACGCGTCCCCGTGCGAACGACCGCCCGACCGCGGCGAAATCCAACGACGCCACACAGACCTGCGCGGCGGCGGCCGTTTCGATCAGGCGTTCGAAGGCCTCGACAGCCTTCTCCGGCGGCAGCGGTTTGAGACCTTGCCGGTGCCGCGCCGACAGCACCGAGCGGTCCAGCCCGGCGCTCATCCCTCCTCCAGACCAAGGCCCCCAATTCACTGAGAGCGCGGGGAGGCCCTGCGACTGACGGAGCTGCGCGAGCCCGTCCATGAACGCGTTGGCCGCGGCGTAGCTGCCCAGACCTGCGCTAGGGGCCAGCGAGGCAATGGACGAAAACATCACGAAGAACTCGAGATCGAGAGCGCGCGTCGCGGCGTGGAGGTTCCAGGCGCCGCCTACCTTGGGCGCCAGCACCCGGGCAACCCGCTCCATAGTCTGGTTGACCAGGATTCCGTCGTCGACGACGCCGGCGGCGTGGATCACGCCGCGCAGCGGTCGGTCCCGAATCAGACGCGACACCAACTCCTGCACCGCCTCTGAATTCGCGACGTCCAGCGTTGCCACGGTGACCTCTGCGCCAACGCGGCGGAGCGCCTCGACGCGCTCCGCCTGTTGGCTCGAGGCGCCATGCCGTCCGACCAGGACAAGGGAGCGCACGCCTTGTGCGTCGACCAGCCACTCCGCCACGGCCAAGCCGAGGGCCCCCAGGCCGCCGGTGACGATGACGGTGCCACCGGGCGACGCCGCGCGCGCTCTCGGCGGTACCAGCACGACCTTGCCGATGTGGCCGGCCCGAGCCATCACCCGTAACGCCGCCGCCTGGCGCAGGTCGAACACCTGCGCCGGCAACGGGCGGAGCTCACCGCGATCGAGTCCCGCGGCGACCGCCTGGAGGATCTGGTCCAGCCGACTCTCCGGCAGCTCGCCGAGGTCGAAGGCACGGTAGCTCACGCCGGGATACTGCACGCTCACCGCCGACGCCTGCCGCACGTCCCGCCTGCCCATGTCGAGGAAGCGGCCGCCCGGCCGCAGGAGCGACAGCCCGGCGTCGACGAGGTCGCCGTGCAACGCATTGAGCACCACGTCCACCGAGCCGACCGCGGTCCGGAAGCTATCTGCGAACGCGGTCGACCGGGAGTCGGCGACGTGGCGAATCCCCATCTCGGTGAGCACGGAGCGCTCCGCGTCGCTCGCCGTGCCGAGCACCACGGCCCCGGCCTGCTGCGCGAGCTGGGTCGCCGCCATACCGACCGCGTCGGCGGCGGCGTGGACGAGGACCTTCTCGTTGGCCTCGAGCTCCGCCAGATCGTGGAGCGCGTACCAGGCGGTCACGAAAGCGACCGGGATTGTCGCCGCTTCGGCGAATGACAGTCCGGCCGGGACGCGACAGACCTGCGCCCTCCCTACGGTCACATAACGAGCGAAGGTCGCGCGCGCCAACCCCATGACACGGTCGCCGACGCGGAGGTCGGTGACGTTCCGTCCGACCGCGCTCACGACGCCGGCGAGATCGAGACCGAGCGGGCCCGCCTCGCCCGGGTACCCCCCGGGCGCGGTGAAAACGTCATGGAAGCTAGGGCCGGCCGCGCGCACCTCGACCTCGAGCTCGTCGGGGCCGGGCGCCCGTCGCTCGGCGGGCAGGAGACGCAGGGTCTCCAGCGCCCCCGGTTGGCCGAGCTCGAGGCGGACGTTCGGCGCTGCTGGCACGGCTGCGGATTCATCCTCGGCCGGCACCAACCGCGGCACCCACCGGCGGCCCCGGCGCAGCGCGACCTGGTCCTCGTCACCCGGGCGCGCCAGCTCGAGGGCGAACGCCGCGCCGGCCTCGTCGGTGTTGGCCCAGCTATCGACGAGCCGGCAGTCGAGCTCCGGATGCTCCTGCATGACGACTCGGCCCAGAGCCCAGAGCGCTGCCAGCGCGGGATCCACGGTGTCACCCGGTGCCGCGGCCACGCCGCCGATTGTCGTCCACCACAGCCGCGGTTGTGCGCCCGCCGGTAGCGCGGCGAGCGCCTGTACGATGGCGAGTCCACGGGAGACGTGACGCGCAACAGCCGCCGCTGGCGGCTCACCGGCGTGGGGAGCAAAGAGGCACACCACTCCGGTCGGCGGCTCGCGGCAATGACCCGCCGCCGCCGCCGCATCGAGTGCCCTGACGCAGCGGACACCGCTCGCGTCGAGCCGCTGCACGATGGTGTCGGCGACCGCACCCGCCTCCCCCAGCACCCACCAGGTTCCGCTCGCGGGGGCCTCGGCCTCGGGCAACGCGGCTTCCAGCCACCGCACGCTGAAGAACAGGCGAGACGTCTTGGCCTGGCGCGCGCGCCGCCATTGCTTCTGCTCGACGTGCAGCAACCGAACGCCGTCGACGGCGAAGATGAGCTCCCCGTCGTCATCCATCAGCGCGACCGAGACGCGCGGCGATGCGCCGGCCTCCTCGAGCCGGACGTGCGCCCAGCCACGGGCCGCACCGCGCTTGTATGTCCGGACCGCACCGAACTCGATGGGCAGCCAAACGGCGTCGGGCGACGGTTGCGCGAGCACACTCGCGACTGTCTGCATCGCGGCGTCGAACAGCGCCGGGTGCACGCCATAGCGGTCGGCCGTGGACCGCTCGGCCTCGGACAGCGCTATCTCGGCCAGCGCCTCGCCTTCGCCGCGCCACAGGGCGCGGACGTTTTGGAACACGGGCCCCAACTGGAGCCCCGCGGCGCCGGATTGCGCGTAGGCCGCCGCAACGTCGGCAGCGAGTCGGCAGCGTGCCCGCAGCGCCGCGATGGTCTCGCCGGTGGTTCGCTGGGCGGCCGGCTCAATCGCGAGCCTGCAGCTCAGGTGCCTGGTCCATCCCTGCTCGTTGGCATCGTCGGCGGCGCGGCTGGAGAGGCGGACCGCGCCGTCCGTCGCGACGGCAACCTGCACGCGGCGCTCGCCGCCCGGCGGCAGCACCAGCGCCTCCTCGAGCACGATCTCACTCAGCCCAACGCTCGGCTCGTGAGCGAACGCCACGCGGGCGGCGTCCACGAGCTCGAGCATGGCCGCGGCCGGCACGGCCGTGGTGCCGAATACGATGTGGTCGGCGAGATACGGCACCCGCTCCACCGACAAGACGCACTCGAGCACACCCTTCGTCCCGGGCACCGCCAACCGACGCCCGCCCAGCGGATGTACGGCGACGGCCGCCCGCTCGTCCGGAACGGTGTCCGGCTCGACCCAGTAGCGCCTGCGGTCGAAGGCGTAGGTCGGCACGTCGACCCGGCGGCGGACGTAGGGCCGGTCGAAGCCTCGCCAGTCGATCGCCACGCCGCTCGTGTACAACCGGGCGAGCCCATCGAGCATGGTCTCCCAGGCGCTGCGCCCCTTGCGCAGGCTCGCCAGCCAAAGGGCCTTCCCCTCCGCAACCACGCCGGCGGCCATGCCGGACAAAACTGGCTGCGGCCCGACCTCCACGAACAGCCGGACGCCCCTCTCGTCGAGCGTCTTCATCCCGTCGACGAAACGCACCGCCTCGCGTGCGTGCCGACGCCAGTAGGCCGGGCCGACGTCAGCGGGGCCGAGCGGCATGCCGGTGAGGTTCGAGACCAACGTCAGGCCCGGTGCCTGGTAGCGCAACGTTCCGGCCACTCGCTCGAGCTCCGCCAGGATTGGCTCCATCAGCGGCGAATGGAAGGCGTGCGACACCTTGAGGAGGCTGCTCTTGATGCCCTTCGCCTCCAGCCGGCGACAGATCTCGATCAACCGCTCGCGCCGGCCGGAGATCACCGTCTGCCCGGGTCCGTTGAGGGCCGCAATTGTCACCTCATCGCCGTGAGGACCGATCGCCTCACTGGCGGTGCGTTCGTCGGCCCGCAACGCCGCCATGGCGCCTTCCGGCGGCAGCGCCCCCATCAGGCGGCCCCGCGTCGCGGTCAGCTTGAGCGCGTCCTCGAGGCCGAGCACACCGGCGACGCAGGCCGCCACGAGCTCCCCGACGCTGTGACCGATCACCGCGTCTGGGACGATGCCCCACGATCGCCACAGCGCCGCCAGTGCCCACTCCAGCGCGAAGAGTGCCGGCTGGGTGTACTGCGTCGCGTCCAGCTCGCCGCTCGCGTCGAACATGACCGAGAGCAACGGCCTGGGGAGAACCGGCTGCAGCAGCTGCGCGCACTGGTCGAGCGCATCACGGAAGACGGGCTGCGAGTCGTACAGCTCTCGCCCCATGCCGGTGTACTGTGACCCCTGCCCGGTGAAGAGAAACGCCACCTTGGGCGGCAGCTCCAGGCGCACCACGTCGCGCACGCACCCGGCCGGCACCTCGCCTCGGGCGATGCTCTCGAGCTTGGCCCGCGCCTCCTCGCTGTCGCAAGCGGTCAGCGCGAGCCGCTCCTCGAAGTGGCTGCGGCCAACGGCCGCGGCATGACATACGTCGGCGAGCGGGGGCGCGCTGGGCCCCTGCATCGTGTCGGCGTAGCGCTGCGCCAGTGCGACCAGCGACGCCGGCGTGCGCGCCGACAGGGCGAGGAGATGGTGGGGCCTCGCCGTGGCCGAAGGTGCAAGACCCTGCGTCGGCGGCGCGGCCTCGAGGACGACGTGGGCGTTGGTGCCACTGATCCCGAAGGAGCTCACCCCGGCCCGTCGCCGGGCGTCCGCGGCCGGCCAGGGTTGCGGGGCGGTCGGCAGGACAAACGGCGTCCCCTCGAGCGACGTGTGCGGATTCAAGGCTCGGAAGTGGAGGTTGCGGGGGATCCGGCCGTGTGCGACACAGAGCGCCGCCTTGATCAGCCCCGCGATGCCGGCGGCCGCCTCCAGGTGCCCCAGATTGGTCTTCACTGCGCCGAGGAAACAGGGCAGCCCGTCCGCCCGCGGTTGTCCCAACACCTCGCGCAGGGCTTCGACCTCGATCGGGTCGCCCAACGAGGTGCCGGTGCCGTGCGTCTCGACGTAGGCGATCGTCTCCGGCCCGACCCGCGCGTCGGCGAGCGCCGCACGCAGGACCGCCTGCTGCGCCAGGACGTTGGGGGTGGTGAGACCGGTCGAGCGGCCGTCCTGGTTGACGGCCGAGCCGCGCACGACGGCCCAGATCCGATCGCCGTCCCGCTCCGCGTCACTGAGGCGCTTGAGCACGACCACGCCGCAGCCCTCGCCCCGCACGAAGCCATTGGCGCCGGCGTCGAAGGTCTTGCAGCGTCCGTCCGGCGAGAGAAAACGGAGCGGGCCGAAGAACTCCATGACCCGCCGCGACAGAATGACGTTGACGCCGCCGGCCAGGGCGACGTCGCTCTCGCGGCTGCGCAGACTCCGACAGGCCAGGTGCAACGCCACCAGCGATGAGGAGCAGGCGGTGTCGATGGCCACGCACGGTCCCTGCAGCCCGAGCACGAACGACAGGCGACCAGCGGCGGTCGAGGCGATGTTGCCCGTGAAGTCGTAGACGTCTCGCTCACGCCTCGCCATCACGAGGTCCCGGTAGTCGCCGCTGGCGATGCCGACGAAGACGCCCGTGCGACTCCCGGAGAGCGCGGCCGGCACCATCGCCGCGTCCTCGAGCGCCTCCCAGCTTACCTCGAGCAGGAGCCTTTGCTGCGGATCGAGGCTGGCTGCCTCGCGCGGCGAGATGCCGAAGAAGTGTGGGTCAAACCCGTCGATCGCATCGAGCAGAGCAGCCCAGCGCGTCTCCGCTGAGTCCACCTCGACGTCCGGCCACCGCCGCCGCGTCTCGACCACAGCGTCGACGCCCTCCGTGAGCATGCGCCAGAAGCCCGCCGGGCTGCTGGCGCCGCCCGGGAAGCGGCAGGCCATGCCGACGATCGCCAACGGCTCAGACCGCTCGCGCTCGAGAGCCTCGATGCGATCGGTCGCCCCCTGCAGCGCCGCGAGCGCACGCCGCAGGGTCTCCTCACTGCCGCCGCTCATCGACCCATCCCCTTGAGGCGCGCCAGAGTCTTGTCGAGCTCCGCCGCCATCTCTTCTTCCGACATCTTCTCGAGCTTCGCCTCGTTGTGCGCTGGTTCGCCCGTCGCGATTGGCGTCGGCGCAGGCGCGGTGAAGTCCCCGACCTGCTCGGCGAGGTGACGCGCCAGCGCGCGGCTGGTCGCATGGGTCCAGACAGTGGTCGCCGGGAGCTTGAGCCCGAGCGCCGAGTCGAGACGATTTCGCAGCTCCAGACCCATGAGCGAGTCCAGCCCCAGGTTGCGGAACGGCGTTTCCGCGCCGATCTGCGCCCGGTCCAGCTTGAGAACCTCGCCCAACTGCTCGCGCACATAACCTTCGAGCAATGCCACCCGGTCATCGGCGGCTGCTGCTCGCACCGCGTCGAGGAGGGCTCGGTTCTGGGCGGCGTGGCCTCTGCCCCGCGCCGCCTCGCTCACCAACTCGGCCACCAGGCTGGAGGCGGCGAGTTGCGGCTGGTGGCTCACCCACTCGCGCAGATTGATCGGGACGACCCCGATCTGGCTCTCAGAGCCGGCGATGAGCTCGCCCAAGAGCGCCGTCCCCTCGGCCGGAGTCAGGCTTCGCACGCCGCGCGTCGCCAGCCGGGCGCCGCGCTCGGCGCGGGCCGCAGCCAGACCGACCTCGGCGAAGGTCCCCCAGTCGATGCTCAGCGCCGGTAGGCCGAGCGCCCTGCGATGGTGGGCGAGCGCGTCCATGAACGCGTTCGCAGCGGCGTAGTTGGCCTGGCCTGGGCTGCCGAACAGCCCCGCGGCCGAGGCGTACATGACGAAGAAGTCGAGCGACAGCTCGCGTGTCAGCTCGTGCAAGAACCAGGAACCGAGCACTTTGGGCGCCATCACCCTGGAGAAACGGCCGACGTCGAGCTGCTCGAGCAGCGCGTCATCGAGCACGCCCGCAGCGTGAATGATCCCTTTGAGCGGCAGCGCGGTGCGCGCGATCTCGCTGACCACGCGCGCGACGTCGTCCCGCACCGAGACATCTGCCGCGATGACGCGGACCCTGGTGCCGCTCGCCCGCGCGGCGGCGAGCGCCCGCTCTTCTCCTTCGCCCGTCGCCCCGCGACGCGACACCAACACCACCTCACCGGCACCCTGGCTCGCGAGCCACTCGGCGACGCCCAGGCCTAGGCCGCCGAGCCCCCCGGTCACCAGATAGCTCGCCTCGCGGCTCACGAGCGCGCCCGCTCTCGGCGCGACCGCTAGCTGTGCTGTAGGGTCATGCATTGCCACGACGACCTTGCCAATGTGCCGCGCCTGCGCCATGGTCCGGAACGCGCCCGCGGTGTCTCCGGCGCGGAACACCGTCACTGGCAAGGGTCGCAGATCGCCCCGCTCCACCGCGCCCAGCGCCTCGCGCAGTAGCCGCGTGACCTCCATCGGCCGATCGACGGTCATCGCCGCCAGATCGACGGCGAAGTAGGAGAGGCGGCGCTTGAACGGCGCGAGGCCGAGCTGGGTGTTGTCGTAGATATCCCGTTTGCCGAGTTCGACGAACCGTCCATACGGCGCGACCACGCAGAGGCTGCGTACCATCGCTTCGCCGGCGAGCGAGTTGAGGACGACGTCGACCCCGCGCTCCCCCGTCGCGGCCATGACCGCCTGGGCGAAGGCCAAGCCGCGTGAATCGAAGACGTGCTCGACGCCCTCGCGGCGGAGAAACTCCCGCTTTGCGTCGCTGCCGGCCGTGGCAATGACCTCGGCCCCGATCCGCTGCGCGAGCCGCACCGCCGCCAGTCCGGTGCCGCCGCTCGCGGCGTGGACGAGCACCCGATCGCCGGGCTGTACCCGCGCCAGATCGTGGAGCGCGTACCAGGCGGTCACCAGCGCCACCGGCAGGCCGGCCGCCTCCTCCAGGCTCGTCCGGGTGGGCTTCGCCACCACCATCTGCATCGGCACCGTCACATGGGAAGCCAGCGCGCCGCGGGACCAAGCGACCACCTCGCTACCCGGTGAGAAACCGGTCACGCCCGCGCCCACCCTCACCACGCGGCCGGCGCACTCGCCACCCCAGCCGCGGCTGCCGATGTTGTCGCCCGGCAGGGTTCCCAACGCCCGCAACACGTCCCAGAAGTTCAGCCCGGCCGCGGCGACCTCGATCTCGACCTCGCCCGGCCCTGGCGGCTTGCGCTCGAGGGGCCAGAGCTCGAGTCGATCCAGGCTTCCCGCCGCCTCCTGTGCCAGCTCGAACGGTCGCCCAGCCGCCGGTTCGCTGCGGCGACGGCGGAGCGCCACCGGCTGCCGCCGCACGATGCGGCCGACGAAGCGCTCCCCGGCCCGCAGTGCGACCTCCTCTTCGGCGCCGTCCGCGAGCAACTCACGGCACAGAGCATCCACCTCGGAGGACGCCGGCTCGGCTGACAGGTCGACCCGCGTGCAGCGCAACTCCGGATGCTCGAGCGCGATCGTGCGGCCGAGCCCCCAAAGCAGGGCACCGCCTGGCTGCACGACGGCAGCGCTGTTGCCGGCCGCCTGCGCGCCGCGCGTTACCAGCCAGAGCCGGGGCGGCTCGCGCAGGCCGCGGCGGGTGAGGGCCTGCACAACGGCCACCGCGCCGCCGCAGTCTCGAGCGCAGCTGCGGCCGAACGCCGCCGCCGTCGCCTCGCGCTCGTTCAGGCTCCCGAGGTGCACGACGGCCGCGAGCGGTCGGCCGAAGACCTCCTCGTCCAGCGCCGCCGCTGCGTCAGCCGCCGAACCGAGCACCACCTCGGCGTCCTGAGCGCGGAGTCGCTCCGCCACGGCGGCTGCGAAGCCACCCTCATCGGCGAGGAGGAGCACCCGCGGCCGGCCGGCCGGCGTCTCCGCCGGCAACGCCGCCGAACGCCACTCGTGCACGAGGAGACGCTCGTCGCTCGCGGTCGCCGAACGATCGAGTCGATGCAGCCGCACGCCCACCAGCTCGACCGCGGGCCGACCCGCTTCGTCGACCAGCCGCACGTCGATCTCGAGGTCGGTAGCATCGCGCTGACGAACACGCACGTGGCTCCACATGCGTGCGGCCGGGCGCCCGTGCCAGCGCACCTCACGAAGGTGGACCGGCATCGCCGGCCCGCCCTCGCCGTCGGTCACGCCCGGGAGCGCTGCGGCGACGTGGAGGCAGGCGTCGAGCAGCGCCGGCGCGAGGCGATAGCCGCCGCTGGCCGCCGCCGGCACGACCACCTCGCCCACCGCCTCGTCGCTCGTGCTCCAGACGGCCTGGACGCCCCGGAACCGCGGGCCGTAGTCTAGGCCCTGTCTGGCCAGCTCGGCGTAGAGGGCCTCGCCGCTGGTCTGGGTCTGACAGCGCGCACGGATGAGCGCCGGAGCCTCGCCGGCCGTCGCGCTGCCGGTGGCGATCCTGACCCAGCCGCCCGCGTGCAGCTGCCACGCCCCCGTGGTCTCGTCCCGACTCGAGACGGTCACGCTGGCACGTCCCGGCGCGGCCTCGCTGCAGACCAGCTGCAGCGGAACCGGCCGCTCCCCGGCGAGGAGCAGTGGCCGCTCCAGAGCGAGATCCTCCACGACGCACGCCCGCTCCCCCCAGCACTCACCGGCTGCGGCCAGCGCCATCTCGACATAGGCCGCGCCGGGCAGCACCGGGCTGCCCTCGACCCGATGGTCCTCGAGGTAGGCGAGCTCGCTCAGACGGAGGTCGGTGTCGAAGATGCGCGTGTCGCTGCGCGTCGACAGCGTGGTCGCCGTCCCGAGCAAGGGGTGACCGCCCCGCTGCCGCCGCGTCGTCTCGGTCTCCTCGACCCAGAAACGCTGCCGTTGCCAAGGATAGGTCGGCAGCTCGGCCGGCGCCGTCGGGCCCGGGCAGAGCCTCGCCCAGTCGACGAAGCCCCCGCGAACATGGAGCTCGCCGACCGCGCCGAACAGCTCCTCCAGTCCACCACGGTCGCGCCGGAGCGAGCCGAGAGCGACGAGTGCCGGCACCTGCGAGGCGAGGCCGTCGACGATGAACGGCGTCAGGACGGGATGGGGGTTGACCTCGACGAATGTGTCCACGGCATCGGCGCTCATCGCCTTCAGCGCGTCCCAGAACAGCACGGTCTCGCGCAGGTTGCGGACCCAGTAGTCGACGTCCAGCGGTTGCGACCAGAGCGCACCGCTCACGGCAGAGAAGTAGGCCAAAGCCGGCGGCCGAGCCAACTGCCCCGAGAGCAGCCGGCGCAGCTCCGGTTGCAGCCGATCCATCTGTGGACTGTGCGACGCATAGTCCACTTTCACCCACCGGCAGAACGTACCGGCCTGCTCGAGGCGCGCGAAGACCTCCTCGAGCGCAGCGCCGTCCCCGGACAGCACGACCGAGCGCTCGCTGTTGACTGCGGCGACGGAGAGGCGACTCTCGAGACCGGCGATCGCTGCACGCGCCTCGGCTAGCGTCAGCTCGACCACCGCCATGCGCCCGCCGCCCCTCGCAAGGCGCGCTAACCGGCTGCGCACCACCCCCGGTCGGCAGGC
>JBFYZW010000219.1:0-4127 GCA_041309305.1 Deltaproteobacteria bacterium
GCTGACCACGCCGGGGGCCTCGGCGCCGGCGATCGTGCCCCGCCGGGCATGGACCACGACCCGCCGGCCGCGTGCGGTCGGCGTGCGTTGGCCGAGCTTGGGCTGGCGGTGGGGGCTGCACGCACGCGCGGACGTGCGGGCGGTGAGCTTGCGCCTCTTGCGGTGGCGTTGGGCCATGACGTCGCCCGACGAGACGATCCGCCGCTGTCGCGCCGACACCCTGCTGATGAGCTGTCGGAGAGAGACTCCCGGCCGCCGCCCTCGGCGACGGTCACTCTAGGTCGCGGTCAGCCGCGCGGCTGCTCGTCGCCTCCTTCTTAGAGTAGCGGGGCCTCCTTCTCCTTGCGTCCGAGTAGTGTGCGGCTCTGCGCGGCGGAGGTCAACAGAATTGGTTGACGCGACCGGTCAGCGAGGTGGGTGCGACACCTACGCCGCCCGGTCGTGGACCAGGACCTTGAGGCCGGTCTTGAACGCGACCTCGATCTTGCGATCGGAGAGGAGCCGGACCACGACGCCCAGGCCGAACTGCGGGTGGTCGAGCACCTCCTCGGCGAGGTACGCCCGGGCGGGCTCGTAGCGGCGGGCGCGCGAGAGGTCGCGGCCGGCGATCAGGCGGTCCCATTCGCTGCCGGTCAGGCCACCGCGCGGCTTGGGCGCCGATCTGGGGCGGTCGGGGCGACCCGCCGGTTGACCGCGCACGCCGTGGACGCTGCCGCAGGTCTTGCACTGCGCCTTGGCGATGCGCACGCCGTCCATCGCGATGATCACGTGCGCCAGCTCGAGCTTGCAGCGCGCGCAGTAGGCATCGACCTCGCGGCCAGGGGCGGGGCTCTTGGCCCGCGGTTTGACGAACTCCATGGCCCGTTGAACCACAGGCGGGTCCCCCGACGCAACCGGCGCCAGTTTTGTGTCTCGGCTCGAGCGCCTCTGCTATGCCTCTGGGATGGGCCTCGCATGCGTCATCGGGCTCGCCGCGCTGGCCGTCTCCGCGGGGCCGACGGTCGTCTGCGAGCAGGCGCAGGCGCTGCGGCTCTGTCGTACCGCGCCGGTCAGCGAAGGCGGGTTGCTGGTCGTCGAGGTCGAGCCGAGCTTTGCCTGCGGCGCACCGGCCGTGGTCTGGGAGCAGCGCTGGTTTCGTACCGTCGTGCGCGGCGGGCGGCACCAGGTTCTTTTGCCGGTCCGGCTCGGCGGGATCGGCGTGTACGGCCTCGAGGTCGTCTGTGGGCGCGCTACCGCGGTCTTCGCCGTTCCGGTCGACGCGGCGGACTTCCCGAGCTCGGAGCTGCGCGTCGCGCCGCGCTTCAGTCGGCCGGCGCCGCCGCGGGCCGCCGCGGAGTCGCGTCGCATGCAGGAGGCGACCGCCGGCGATCGGGTCGGGCGCACCTGGCGCGCGCCCTTTCTCCCCC
This sequence comes from Deltaproteobacteria bacterium, assembly GCA_041309305.1. GTDB lineage: Bacteria > Myxococcota > XYA12-FULL-58-9 > XYA12-FULL-58-9 > XYA12-FULL-58-9 > JBFYZW01. Next base: position 1,407 of record JBFYZW010000219.1, read on the forward strand.
CGGCCGACGGGCGGGTGACCGCCGTCTTCGGCGTGCGGCGGCTGTTCAACGGCGTGCTCGCCAGCCAACACCGCGGGCTGGACATCGATGGGAGGGTCGGCGCGCCGGTGCGGGCGGCCAACGATGGCGTCGTGACGCTGGCCGCCAACGATTACTTCTATCCGGGCAGCACCGTGATCCTCGATCACGGCGAGCGGCTGTTCACCGTCTACTTCCACCTCTCGCGCATCGACGTCCGTGAGGGGCAGACGGTGCGTCGTGGCCAACCGCTCGGCGCGATCGGCCGCACCGGGCGGGTGACCGGTCCGCACCTGCACTTCGGGGTCAAGCTGGCCGGGATCTACGTCGATCCCCAGGCGCTGCTCGCCTTCGATCCGGCGGCGCCGCTCGGCGGCCTCACAGCCCGCTGACGATGCGCCAGGCGCCCTGCTCGCGGGAGAAGACCACGCGGTTGAACTCGCGGTGGCTGTCCCACAACGAGCCGGAGGGCAGCTGCAGGCGGGCGCGCGAGTCGTAGCGGATGTCGGCCAGCGCGCGATCGCCGGCGACCTCGATGGCGTGGACCTCGAAGGCGACGAACATCTCCGCGGTGGCGGCGAAGCTCTCCGGCAGCACGTGATCGCGCAGCTCGTTGTAGCCGTAGTCGTCGCGTGGATCGGCGTTGCCGTTGTCCTCGAAGTAGGTGGGGGACACCAGGGCCAGGACCGCGGCGCCGTCGCGCGCTGAGAGCGCGCGCTGCAGCTCGGCGAGCACCGCGTAGACCTCGCGGTTCTCGTCGGTGTCGCGCACCTGGGTGCCCGGGATCATCTGATGGGCGCAGGCGGTCAGGAGGAAGGGCACGAGCAGACGGAGCGGTTGGCGGTGCATGATGCTCCTTTTGACCCGGACCTTGGCGCCGGTCAACTGCCTCGACAACCCGCGGGCGGCCGGCGCTATTCCGCTCGGGAATTGACGAGCAGCGCCCGACCCTGGTAGCCAGGTTCGCATGTCGACCATCTTGCGTCTTTGGGTTGGTGTGGGTGTGCTGGTCAACCTGGCCTGTGCGAGCGCGTCGACCGGCGGCGACGTGGGCGCCGGCGCGACCGCGGCGGCGACCGTGAGCGCCGAGGCGTCGACCTGGTCGGCGCACGGACTGACCGTCGGCCGGCCGGACGGCTGGCAGTTCATCGCCCCGGACCAGAGCCTGTCTCCGGACACGGTCGTGCTGCTGCAGGGGCCGATCGGCGACCACGCGCTCGCGCCGGTGGTCGAGATCGGTCGCCGACCGTTGACCGCGTCCGATCGGCGCGTCCGCTCTGACCACATCCTCACCGCGACCACCGTCGAGTTCATGCAGCTGCTCAACTCGTTCACCGCCGACAGCGAGCCTCAGGAGATCAACCTCGGCGATCGGCCGGCCGCGGTGATGCGCGCCCAGATCACCGAGATGCTGCCGAACGGCGCGATCGAGGAGCGCCAGGCGCGCTTCTACGCCACCGTCGACGTCGACCAGGTCTGGCTGGTCCGCTGCCTCGGACCACGGGACGGCAGCGCCGACACCGCCTTCGACGCGATCATCGGCTCGCTCGCGTTCGCCGCCCGCTGAGCGGTTCAACCGACGGTCACGAGTCGCCATCAGCGGCTTCGCCCGACGGAGAACCGCAGGCGGGGTGGGCGCGAATCGCGCGCCCCTGTCTACTCTCCGACGACCTGGAGATCTGCCGGGCCGAGCTCGAGGTCCCGGCGCAGCCGCTCGTTGTGATCGTCGACCAGCCGCGCCGCCTCGCCGGCGTCGAGGACGTGGTGTGGGCCGACCACAGGGAAGAGCAGGGCGAGCGCCGCTGAGACGACGCCGGCGGTGATCAGCGACAGGCCGACGGTCCGGGTGTCTCGATCCGAACGGCCGGAGAGGTAGGCGCCGCTGCCGATGCCCGCCGCGGCGAGCCCGCCGAAGCCGGCCACCCAGGCGACGCGCGGCCAGAACCGCTCGTCCGCGAGCCGGCGCTGCAGATCGCCGTCACCGAGCAGGACGGCCAGATCATCCTCGCTGAGCACCTCGGCCGGGCCGCGCATGATCAACCAGTCGTTCGCGGCGGTGCGCGTCGGCACGCCGACCAGGCCGAACCGCCAGGGCAGCGGCTCGTGCGGATAGCGCGGGCCGAGGTCGCCGAGCAGGAACGGCACCGCCGGGCTCACGTCCTGGGCCACCGGCACGAGGCGGAGCCGCTCGCGCGCGTAGCGGAGGCGCCGCTCGTGGCGCACCTCGTCGTCGAGCCGGGTCCCGGTCGTGGCCGGCCAGCTCTGCTCACCGACAAACAGCCGTTGCCCGTCGGCGGCGGTGACCGTCACCAGCACCGCCTGGGGATCGATGCGCCGCACCGCGAGGGTGGCCGCCGCGCCCGCTTCGCCCTCGGCGAACAGCCCGGTGCGGGCCAGGGCTTGGCGCAGCGCGGCGCTCTCGTCGTCGGTCAACCCGTCGGGCTCGATCAGCAGCGCGCGAACGGTGGCGCCCACCGCGGTGGCGACCGACAGCGCGATCGCCGCCGGCGGCGCCGGCCGGTGGACCGGCGCCTGGGCGACGAGGAGGGCGAAGCAGGCCAGCGCCACCATCGACAGATCCTCAACCACGGCCGCAGGCGAGCGGCCGCGGGCGCACTCTACCACAGCGCGGTCAGCGCCGGGAGGGCGAGGAGGGGGCGTCGCAGGGCGGTCGAGTTCTCGGCAGGTGGCGGGGGCGGCTGA
>JBFYZW010000220.1:0-4562 GCA_041309305.1 Deltaproteobacteria bacterium
GGCGCGGCGGGGCGCTGCTCGCGCTCCATCCAGCCGAGCAGGAAGGCGGCGACCTCGCCGCGCGCCTCCTCGAGGCGCCGGCCGGTGAAGGCCAACGCCATGCCCGGCTGCTCCCCCTCGGCGACCGTGCGCACGACCCGCGCCGCCACCTGCACCGTCGGCAGCCGTTGATCGAGGGTCAGCGCCAGCTCGACCAGCGTGCCGTGCGGCAACGGCTTCGCGGTGGGCACGAAGATGCCGTCGGCCCCCAGATCGCGGGTGGTGGCCACCCGACCGACGTCGTTGAATATGTACTGAGCGCGGCACTGCAGCGGCAGGCGCAGGCTGCCCCTGCTCCGCCGCTCGTACCGGCTCTCGCCCGACTCGACGACGCGACGCTCCATGACCTCATCCCATCGCCCGGCCGGGCGGCCCGACCGAGCGCGGGCAGCCTACCACATCGCCCCCCGGTTCGTCACCCGCGCGCTTTACACGCCGCGGAGGCGTTGCTATGGCGGTGCCCGATCGCAACCGCGCGAGGGGCTGCTCGTCATGCGCAACATCTTGTTCTCCCTGCTCGCTGGCCTGGTCGTCTTCGCCGCCCTGTGGGCGCCGGGCTTGCTTGGGGTCGGCGAGTCGATCGTCCCCGGCGTCCTGGCGATGACCGTGGCCTACTTCCTGCTCGCCCGCTGGGTGTTCAAGAAGGTCGAGGTGATCTTCACCGACGCGGCGAAGTCGCTGCAGAGCATGCCGCCGAAGTTCGAGCTGGCGGTCACCGGGATGCAGAAGGCCTACGCCTGGGCGTCGTGGCAGATCGGCGTCAAGAGCCAGGTCGATGCGCAGATCGGCGTGATCTATTTCCTGCAGCAGGAGTTCAACAAGGCGCTCCCCTACCTGCAGAGCGCGCTCGGCTTCGGTCACTGGATGGCCGCGGCGATGCTCGCGGTCGTGCACTACAAGAAAAAGGACCACGGCGAGATGAAGCGCGTGCTCGAGGTGGTCACCAAGCGGGCCAAGGGCCAGGCCCTGGCCTGGTGCCTGCGCGCCTACCTCCTCACCCAGATCGGCGAGCGCGAGGCGGCGCAGCAGGTGCTGGTCACCGGGGTGAAGAAGACCAAGGAGGACGCGAAGGTCAAGGAGGCGCTGCTCGCGCTGCAGAACAACCGCAAGATCAAGATGCGCGCCTTCAAGGAGCAGTGGTACCAGTTCCACCTCGAGCGGCCGCCGGCCGAGTACCAACAGGTGATGGTCGGCGGCAAGATGTCGCGCGCCTCCCTGCGCGGCCGCTGGTGAGCATGGGCGTTTGGGCTTGGGCTCGAGCGCAGCGCTCGTGTACGATGGCGAGCGACGATGACCATCGCCCTGTTCGTACCTTGGCTCCTCGCCGCACCGGTGGGCCCTGCCGCCGACGGGGTGGCGCGCGCCGCGCTCAAGCAGCGGCTCGCTGAGCTGAGCGTCGCCCCGGCGCTGAGTGGCGCGAAGGTCGGCCTCTACGTCTGGCGGCTCGACGATCAGGTCGAGCTGTTCGCCGCCGGCGCCGACGACCTGCTCATCCCGGCCTCGAACGTCAAGATCCTCACCACCGCCGCGGCGCTCGATTACCTCGGCCCGGAGAAGCGGCTGCGCACCGAGGTCTTCGGCGAGGCCGACGAGCGCGGCGTGATCCGCGGTGACCTGGTGCTCAAGGGCTGGGGCGACCCGTGGTTGATCCCCGAGCGGCTCTGGTACCTGGCCAACCGGCTACGGGTCCAGCAGGTGAAGGCCGTCCGCGGCAACCTGGTCGTCGACGGCTCCTACTTCGCCCCGCCGTTCATCGCCAACGGCTGGGAGCAGGACCGCACCTCCCTGGCCTACATGGCGCCGGCCGGCGCGCTGTCGCTCGGCTTCAACGCCGTGCTCGTGCACGTCATCCCAGCGCCGACCGCCGGCACCGACGCGACGATCCTCATCGACCCACCGAGCGACTACGCGGCCGTCGAGGGCGCGGTCGCCACGGTCGCGCGCGGCCGCACGCAGATCGAGGTCGACGTCGAGCCGCTCCGCGACCGCTCGCTGATTCGCGTCTCGGGCAAGATCAACGCCAAGGCCGGCAGCCGCGCCTTCTGGCGCCGGATCGACAACAGCGCCATCTACGCCGGCGAGGTCTTCAAACAGCTGCTCAAGCAGGTCGGCATCACCGTGACCGGCCGGGTGCAGGAGGGGCTCGTCCCGGAGGGGGCGAAGCAGTTGGCGGTGATCGCCTCGCCGTCGCTGGCCGAGATCGTCTACCGGGTCAACAAGCACTCGAGCAACTTCATGGCCACGCAGCTGGCCTTCGTCCTCGGCGCCGAACGCTTCGGCGCGCCGGGCACGTGGGAGAAGGGCCGGCAGGCGATCGAGCTGTTCCTCGAGGAGAAGGCGGGCATCGCGCGCGGCTCGTACGTGCTCGGCAACGCCAGCGGCCTGCACGACGTCAACCAGATGACCGCGCGCCAGCTGGTGCGCGTCCTCGAGGTCATCTACCGCGATCCCAGGTTGCAACCCGAGTTCCTCGCCTCGCTCGCCGTCGCCGGCAGCTCGGGCACGCTCTCCGAGCGGATGCGCGAGTCCGAGGCGGACCACCTGTTGCGGGCCAAGACCGGCACGCTGAGCAGCGCCAGCGCTCTGTCCGGCTACGTCACCTGCCGCAGCGGCGAGGTGCTCGCGTTCGCGGTGTTGGTCAATGGCCACACCGTGCCGGTGCAGGAGGTCTGGGCCGTCCAGGACGAGCTGGGCGCGACGCTCGCCGCCTGGGACTTCAGCGGCCGGACCACGCCGGTCGAGACGGTGAGCCGCAGCCTGGCGGCGGAGGCCTCGCCGCGATGATCGCCCCGGTTCAGGACGCGCTCGATCGCCTCGACGACGCGATCCGCCAGCTCAAGACCGCCTACGAGAAGTACTTCGCCGGGGTCGAGCGCACCGCGCCGGAGAAGCAGCGCCAGGAGGTGCGCCAGATGATGGCGCGGCTGATCCGCCAGCCGACCAAGAACACCGCCTGGCGCTTCCGCGTCCAGTCGTTGCAGGCCAGCCTGATCACCCACGAGGCCTACTGGGACCGGGTCGTGCGCCAGATCGAGGAGGGGACCTACCACCGCGACCTGTTCCGCCTGCGCCACCGGACCCAGAACGGCGCCGGCGAGGCGGTTCCCGCCGCAGCGTCGCCCGGACCGGCCGCCGCCGCGACCGAGGCGCCGCCGCCGGCCGACACGCAGTACCCCGAGGCGATCCGCAAGCTCTATGACAGCTTCGTCGCCGCGCGGCAGAAGACCGGCGAGACCCGACCGCTGTCGATCGACGCGCTGGCGACGACGGTGCGCCGGCAGATTGAGGCGATCCGGCAGCAGTACAAGTGCAGCCGCGTCGAGTTCAAGGTGACGGTCAAGGACGGCAAGGCGATCCTCACCGCCGTGCCGAAGGGCTGAGCGGCTCGCCTAAACGGGGGTACGCGATGCGCGCACACCCCGTTTGTGGTTCTTCCTCCGGCGAGGCCGCGCTTTGGTGATCGGGAATCGTAGCCGTCCGTTCAGGCGCGCGCCTCGCGGTGCACCTCCCGCACCTCCCGCCTGGCCTCGGCGCTGAAGAAGAACTTGCCGACGTTATCGATCGAGTTCTCCATCGCCTCGACGACGAACTGGCGATAGTCGCGCTCCGGCGCGCGCAGCGCCTCGTAGTAGCGCTGACGATCCGAGGCGTGGATGATGACCGGCAGGTAACCGGCGCGCATCAGCACGAAGTTGCAGACGAACCGGCCGATGAAGCCGCTGTGGTTCGAGAAGGGGAAGACGCGCATGAAGCGGTGATGGACGATCGACGCAAACTCGATCGGGTGCATCTCCTTGGGCGGCTTGGTCCTCAGGTACTCGAGCACCTTGAGCAGCTCGGCGTGGATCTTCGACGGCTGGGCGATCTCGTGGAAGTAGGTGCGGTGGATCGGGATGTCCTTGCGGTAGACCGCCGCCTCCTCGGGGTTGTCGACCAGGCGGGTGTGCAGCTCCTTGAGGAAGCCGATGGTGACGTTGAAGCGCTTGGTCGCCGCCTTCTCGCGGATCAGGTCGAGGCAGTACTTCTGGTTCTTGATGTGTTGGTAGGTCGGGAGCAGGCTGACGTCGGAGATGATCCGGTTGTCGACCGCGCTCTTGATCTCCGGGTAGCTGAGCACCACGCCCTCGAGCCCGTTCTCGTGGAAGATGAGCGAGATGTCGTAGGTCTCCTGGAACGCCTCCCACCCCTCGTCGCTCTCCGCCACCCGCCGCCGCAGGCTGCGCGTCGCCTCGTCGAGCTCGGCGAAACGCTGCCTCATGATCCCTTCCTGGTCCGCCAGACCCCAATCCATTGTCGGCCTCGTGGTGTGGTGTTGTTGAATAATCAAAAAATCAACAATTCCAAGAAGTTACATTCTAGAGATGTGACGCTGACCTGTCAAAGAAAAACGCTCAGTGTCTCGAACGGTTACGCCGCTGGTCGATCACGGCTCCAGGCGCATGAAATCCTGTCGGTTTCTCTGCGCCGCCGGCCGCCCCTCGCGCCGGCTGACCCCCAGAGGGGCAAGACGGGCCGGCGTTGAG
>JBFYZW010000221.1:0-7397 GCA_041309305.1 Deltaproteobacteria bacterium
GTTCTTCGTCGACGGTCGCTTCCTGTACGATCCGTGTGGCAACAAGGTGATCTTGCGCGGCGTCAACAAGATGAACATCTGGACCGACCTCACCGGCAACAAGTCATTTGCCGAGATCGCCAAGACCGGCGCCAATGTCGTTCGCATCGTGTGGGACACGTCTGGCAGCGCCGCAGGGCTCGACACCGTCATCACCAACGCCGTGAGCCATCGTCTCCTCCCCATGGTGGAGCTGCACGATGCGACCGGGAACTGGTCGATGTTGCAGAGCCTCGTCGACTACTGGGTGCGCAGCGACGTGCTGGCCGTGGTCAACGCGCACGAGAGCGCGCTGCTCGTCAACATCGGCAACGAAGTAGGCAACGGCAGCGTGACCGCGGACCAGTTCCGCTCCGGCTACGCGCTGGCGATCAGCCGGCTGCGCACGGCCGGCCTGAACGTGCCGTTGGTCATCGACTCCACCCAATGGGGTTACAACATCAACATGGTCCAGGAGAACGGGCCGTATCTGCTGGCACAGGATCCGCTGCACAACGTCATCTTCTCTGTGCACATGTACTGGTCCGACATCCCGGCGTCGACCATCGAGGCGGAGCTCCAGGAATCGGCCACCATCAACCTGCCCCTGATCATCGGCGAGTTCGCTGCCGCGGGGTTCAGCTGCGAGCTCGATATCGACTACGCCGCGATCCTCGCGGCCTGCCAGGCGCACGAGATCGGGTGGATTGCCTGGGAGTGGGGTCCTGGCAACACGCCATGCTCGACGATGAACATGACGACCGACAACAGCTTCGCGTCGCTGCACGACTGGGGCCTGGCGGTCGCGGTGACGGACCCGAACAGCATCGAGAACACGGCCTCGCCAATCCCCTTCTTCACCAACACCAGCTGCCTCTGACCGGCGCGCCGCTGCATCCGCGCCGCGGCGGGCGTCGAGCCGCGTAGCTGCCGGCGAGCGCACCCTCCGGAGACGCGACGCCTGGCCGACCCCGGCGCCGCGGCGACGAGCGACACCACGAGAATCTCGACGCCGGGCGCGCGGATTTCCTCATATTCGCTGCGGAGGCGGGTGTGTATCTTCACAACCCACAGACCCGACCATCCAAGGCGGCCCATGTTGAGGTTCGATATTCGTGGGCTTCTCGGCATTGCCAGGACGCCAGGCCCACCGAGCTCGGCTGGCCTCACCCATTGGGCCGAGGAGCTGTATCGGGCCAGCCTGACCGAACCGCCGTTGCGGGCTGCGGTGTTCACGATCGAGCAACTCGAGGTGCACGCCAGGACGCTGGCCTCGAGCCACAAGCTCGGCCAACGGCGTGGCCACGACCGGCTGCTCAAGCGGTTGGCAGACTCCGAGCGCGTGATCGCCCGGTGCCACGATCTGATGGCTTGGGAGCACGCTGCCGGCCGGCGGTTGACACCTGCCGCCGAATGGCTGCTCGACAACCACTACCTCATCGAGGAGCAGATCTACCTGGCCCGCAGGCATTTCCCGCGCGCCTACGGCCGCAAGCTGCCGCGGCTCTCGGGCGGCGAGCTCGCCGGGGTGCCACGGGTCTACGATCTGATCACCGAGCTCATCGCGCACGTCGACGGCCGCGTGGACACCGAAGCACTGACCCGGTACACCGCCGCCTATCAGTCAGTCACGCCGCTGACGCTGGGTGAGCTGTGGTCGGTCGCCATCATGTTGCGACTGGCGCTGGTCGAGAACCTTCGGCGCGTGGCGACGAGCATCACCTGGCAACGGGCGCACCGGGATCGCGCCCTGGCGTGGGCGCAGCGGATCGACGCGCCGTCGCAGGAGCGCGAGAGCGCCCTTTTGGTGCTGGCGGACCTGGTCCGCGAGAACCCGTCCCTGTCGACGGCCTTCGTCACCCAGTTCACCCAGGCCCTCCAAGGGCGTGGGACGACCACGACGCTGGCGCTGGCCTGGCTCGAGCAGCGGCTGGCCGAGCAAGCGCAAACCATCGAGGAGGTCGTTCGCGCCGAGAGCCAGAGCCAGGCGGCCGACCAGGCGTCGATGGCCAACAGCATCGCCAGCTTGCGGCTGATCAACGCCACCCCCTGGCGCGAGTTCGTCGAGGAGCACAGCGCCACGGAGAAGATCCTGCGCCAGGATCCGGCGGGCGTGTACGGCCGAATGGATTCCACGACCCGCGACGAGTACCGCCACGTCGTGGAGAAGATGGCGCGGCGGCTGCGCCTCGACGAGCAGGCGGTGGCGCGGACGGCGGTGGCGCTCGCCGCCAGGCGCCACGCGGCCGAGAAGGCCAACGTCGCCGCTCACGTCGGCTACCTGCTCGTCGATGAGGGAAAACGCCATCTCGAGCGGGAGCTCCGCGGGCAGCAGTCGGCGCGGCTGTGCCCGCGGTCGGTCGTGCGCGGCCTGACACTCCTCGCCTACCTCGGACCGGTCGCCCTGCTCTCGGCCGGCGGGGTCTTCTGGGCGGTCCGCCAATCGCTCGCCTCGCCCGAGGTCGCTTGGCCGGTGCTGTCCCTGTGCGCTGCTCTGGCCGTGTCCCAGTGCGCCGTCGCGGTCGTGAACTGGCTCGCCTCGGTCCTCAAGAGACCCCGCCCCCTGCCCCGAATGGACTTCGAGCACGGAATCCCGGAGACGAGCCGCACGATGGTCGTCGTGCCCGCGCTGCTCTCGGGCCCCCAGCACGCCACCGAGCTGGTCGAAGGCCTGGAGCTCCGCTACCTGGCCAATCGCGACGCCAACCTGTGGTTCGGGCTCCTGACGGACTTCGCCGACGCCACCGCGGAGCAGGTCGGCGGGGACGAGGAGCTGTTGGGCCTTGCCGTGCGCGGCATCGAGACGCTGAACGACAAGTACGGCAACGGCGCGCACGGGCGGTTCTTCCTCTTCCACCGGCCGCGTCTCTACAACCCGCAAGAGATCTGCTGGATGGGTCGCGAGCGCAAGCGGGGCAAGATCGAGGACTTCAACGCGCTCGTGTGCGGCGGCGACCGGCAACCGTTCAGTCGGATCGTGGGGGACACGGCGCAGCTCGCCTCGATTCGCTACGTCATCACCCTGGACACCGACACCGAGCTGCCGTGGGGGGCCGGCTGGCGATTGATCGGTGCTGCCGCCCACCCGTTGAATCGTCCGACCATGGCGCCGGACGGCCGGCGACTGGCGCGCGGCTACGCGATCCTCCAACCGCGCGTCAGCATCTCGCTGCGCAGCGCCGGGCAGAGCGCGTATTCGCGGCTCTTGGCCGGCGAGGTGGGCCTCGATCCGTACACCCACGTGGTCTCGGATCTGTATCAGGACCTGTTCGCCGAGACCTCCTTCGTCGGCAAGGGCATCTACGACGTGGGTGTCTTTCGCCGAGTGCTCGAAGGGCGCTTCCCCGACAACGCGGTGCTGAGCCATGATCTGCTCGAGTCGTGTTACGCCCGCTCTGGCCAGTGCAGCGACGTGGAGCTCCTCGAGGACGCGCCCTCCGGATATCTGGCTGACGTCAGCCGCCGTCATCGCTGGATGCGCGGCGACTGGCAGATCGCCCCGTGGTTGGGGCCGAGGATCACCAATCGCGCTGGCCAGCGCAGCACGCCGTCGATCGCGGCCCTGGGTTGGTGGAAGATCTTCGACAACCTGCGCCGGGCCCTGGTGGCGCCCGGATACGCGGCCCTGCTGGCGTTGGGATGGCTCGTGGTGCCGGCACCAGCGGCGTGGACCTTCGCGGTGCTCTCGCTGCTCGTCGTCCCGGAGCTGTTGCCCAGCCTGACCGAGCTCTGGCGACGCCCGCCGAAGTTGCCGTTGGCGACGCACGTGACCACCGTCGTCCGCTCGGCCGGGCGGCGGCTGACCAGGGTCGCCTTGTGGCTGACGTTCCTGCCCTTCGAGGCGACGACCGCCGTCGATGCCGCCGTCCGTTCGCTGTGGCGGATGTTCTATAGCCGGCAGCGCCTGCTCGAGTGGCAGACGGCCGCGGCCATCGAGGGTGGGGCGGCAACCGGACTCGGGCGGACGCTCCGACGAATGTGGGTGGGGCCAACCCTCGCGCTCGCCGTGGCGTCGCTGCTGCTGACCATGGGCGCGTCGGGAGCCTGGATCTCGGCAGGCCCGATCCTGCTGCTGTGGTTCTGCTCACCTCTGGTGGCGTGGCGGGTCAGTCGACCGCTGCGCTCTGAGGCGACCCCGCTCCGGGACGGGGACGTCCCCTTCTTGCGCCGCGTCGCCCGGCTCACCTGGCGTTTCTTCGAGGTGTTCGTCGGCGCTCAGGAGAATTGGCTGCCCCCCGACAACTTCCAGGAGCTGCCCGGACATCGGGTCGCCCACCGCACCAGCCCAACGGACATGGGGCTGGCGCTGCTCGCCAACCTGTCCGCCCACGATCTGGGATACCTGAGTGGTGGGCAACTGCTCGACCGCACGACCCGCACGATGGAATCGATGGAGCAGCTGGAACGCCACCGCGGACACTTCTTCAACTGGTACGAGACCAATACCCGCCAGCCCCTGCGACCCCTGTACGTCTCGACGGTCGACAGCGGCAACCTGGTCGGACACCTACGGGTGCTGTGCCGTGGCCTGCTGGAGCTGAGGGAGGGCCCGTTGTTACCCCGCGGGGCGCTGGCCGGGCTGCGCGATACGTTGGCTGTTCTGACCGACCAGGTCAGCGCGAGCGAGGCCCCGGAGTCGGTGAACCGACTTCTGCTGGACCAACCCGACTCCCACTCGGGGAGCGCTGCCTGGCTGCGGAAGCTCATTGCCGCGGCTGCCCGACTCTCCGAGTCGTTCGATCGGCACCGGCAGCCCGAGGCGACCTGGTGGGCCAACGCCTTCGAACGGCAGGTGAGATCCTTCCTGGCGGAGCTGGTTGAGCTGGCACCGTGGCTGGAGGTCGAGGCCGCGGCGGGCGGAGAAGAGACCCAACGCTGGTTGGCCGAGCTGAACCAGTCGCAGGGCCTCCGGCAGCTCGGCGAGCTGAGCCAACGGGCCGCCGACGTGTTGGCCGCCGGCCCGGTCGCCGGCAGCGACCGGACGCTGGTTGACGCCTTTCGGGTCGGCGCACAACGCATCTCCGCGCGCCTGCGTCAGATCGAGGCCTTGACGCTGCGCTGCTCGAGCCTGACGGATGCCGAGTTCTCGTTCCTGTACGACGCGCGGCGGAAGCTGCTCTCTATCGGGTACTGGGTGGCGGATCGCCGGCTGGACAACGGCTCGTATGACCTGCTGGCGTCGGAGGCGCGACTGGCGAGCTACGTGGCCATCGCCTCGGGCCAGATCCCCTTCGACCATTGGTTCGCCTTGGGTCGACGGCTGACGATCGCCAGCGGCAGGCCGGCGCTCCTGAGCTGGAGCGGCTCGATGTTCGAGTACCTGATGCCGCTGCTGGTGATGCCGGGCTTCGGCCACACGCTCCTCGAGCAGACCAACACGGCCGCGGTGGCCCGCCAGATCGCCTACGCCAAACAGCTCGGGGTGCCCTGGGGCATCTCCGAGTCTTGTTACAGCGTGACGGATGCCGAGGGCACCTACCAATACCGCGCCTTCGGGGTGCCGGGCTTGGGGCTCCAACGCGGGCTCGGTGACGATCTGGTGATCGCACCGTATGCCTCGGCGCTCGCCCTGCTGGTCGATCCGCGGCGCGCCTGTGCCAACCTGCGCCGCCTGGTCGAGGAGGGCTACCTGGGCCCCTACGGCCTGTACGAGGCGATCGATTTCACGGCCGCGCGCGTCGAGGAGGGAGCGCGGGCTGTCGTGGTGCGGGCCTTCATGGCCCACCATCAGGGCATGAGCCTGCTGGCGCTGGGGCAGGCGGTGCTGGGCCCGCGGATGCAGGATCGTTTTCTGAGCAGTCCCGATCTCCGGGCGGCGACGCTGCTGCTCCAGGAGCGGATCCCGAAGGCGGACGCGCAGGTGCGCCCGTTCGCGCGTGAGGCCCGCGTCTCGCGCCCGGGGCAGAGCCTGACGGCGGAGCCGGTCATGCGAGCGATCACCAACCCGAACCTGCCGGTCCCCGAGGTGCATCTCCTCTCCAACGGTCATTACCACGTCATGGTCTCGGCCGCCGGGGGTGGGTACAGTCGGTGGAACGACCTGGCGATCACGCGATGGCGCGAGGATCCCACCGTCGAATCATCCGGGGTCTTCATCTTCATCGGCGACCCTTCGACCCACCGCTCGTGGTCGAACTCGTTCCAACCGACGCTGCGCGCCGGCCGGCGCTACGGAGCGATCTTCACCTCGGGGCGGGCGGAGTTCCGCCGCCAGGACGATCAGGTGGAGACCCACACCGAGATCGCGGTCTCGACCGAGGATGATCTCGAGATCCGCCGCGTCAGGCTCACCAATCGGGCGGAGACCTCCCGTTCCCTCCTGGTCACCGCCTATGCGGAGGTGGTGTTGGCGCCGGGCATCACCGACGAGCTGCACCGGGTGTTCGGCAACCTCTTCGTCCACGCCGAGCTCTTGCCGGACCACCACGCCATCCTGATGACCCGTCGTCCGCGAGCGGCGGAGGAGCTGCCGGTGTGGATGTTCTTCATGATGCAGGCAGCCGGGGCCGAGACAGGCGCGTGTAGCTTCGAGACGGATCGGGCCCGCTTCATCGGCAGGGGCCGCAACAAGCGTCAACCCGCCGCGCTCGACAACTGGGGCCCACTCTCTGGCACGGCCGGCTCCGTATTGGACCCGTGCGTCGCGGTCCGACGAGTGGCCAACCTGACGGTCGATGGCGGCGCGCAGTTCGATCTGATCCTCGGCGCCGCGGCGACCCGCGAGGCCGCGATGGCGCTGGTGGCGAAGTACCAGGATCACAGAATGGCCGACCGCGTCTTCGAGGTCGCGGCGACGCACAGCCGGGCCGGCCTCGGTCACCTGGGCGCCAGCGAACTCGAGGCCCAACAATACGCGCGATTGGCGGCGGCGGTCATCTTCCCGGTCGGCGCCTGTCGAGCCCCCGGCAGCGTCTTACGCCGCAACCGCAAGGGTCAGGCGGGCCTGTGGGGTTACACCATCTCGGGGGACCTGCCGATCGTGCTGTTGCGGGTCAGCGACGCCAACAACCTGTCGCTGGTGCGCGATCTGCTCGGGGCGCACGCCTTCTGGCGGATGCGCGGCCTGTTGACCGACCTGGTCATCTGGAACGAGGACGCCTCGGGCTACCGGCGCTCGCTCAACGATCAGATCGTGGCGCTCGTCGCCGCGGGTACCGAGGCGCACCTGGTCGACAAGCCGGGCGGCGTGTTCGTGCGGTCGGTCGACAGCTTCTCCGAGGAGGACCGCGTGCTGCTCCAGGCGGTGGCGCGGATCGTCATCCGAGACGTCGACGGCTCTCTCGACCAGCAACTGGAGCGTTGGCGGCAGGTGAGCGCGCCGTCGCGGGCCTCGATGTTGGCCCCGTTGCGCCGACCGCCGCCGGCCGCAGGACGCGCCG
>JBFYZW010000222.1:0-12923 GCA_041309305.1 Deltaproteobacteria bacterium
CCGCCGGTCGAGGAGACGCCCGCCGCGCCGGTCGAGGAGGCGCCGCCGCCGCCCGCCCCGTCGGTCGAGGAGACGCCCCCCCCGGCCGCCGCGCCGGTCGAGGAGACGCCCGCCCCGGCCGCAGGCGACGCGATCCCATGACCGCAGGCCTGGTCGGCACACGACTGGGCCGCTACGAGATCCTCGCCGAGATCGGCCAGGGCGGGATGAGCGTCGTCTACCGCGCGACGGACACCCAGCTGCGCCGGACCGTCGCGCTCAAGGTGATGCACGCCTTCCTCGCCGAGCAGGAGGAGGCGCGCGAGCGCTTCCACCGCGAGGCGGTCGCGGTGGCGCGGCTGCGCCACCCGCACATCATCGAGATCTTCGACTACTCCGGCGAGGGCGCCGAGCAGAGCTACATCGTCACCGAGCTGGTCGAGGGACAGGCGCTGGCCGACATGCTCAAGGGCACGCCGCTGACCCTACCGGAGGCGGCGGTGACGTTGGCCCGGCCGGTGGCGCAGGCGCTGCAGCACGCCCATGAGCACGGCATCATCCACCGCGACCTGAAGCCGGAGAACATCCTGGTCGGCCCAAGCGGTGTGCTCAAGCTGACCGACTTCGGCATCGCCCGCATGCTCGACTCGCACACCCTGACGATGACCGGCACCCTGCTCGGCTCGCCGGCCTACATGGCGCCCGAGTACGTCGAAGGGTACGCGACCGACGAGCGCGCCGACCTGTTCTCCTTCGGCGCGATGCTCTACCAGCTCGCGGTCGGCAAGCTGCCGTTCGAGGCGCCGACCCCCCACGCGTTGCTCAAGCGCATCGCCACCGGCGAGCACCTCCACCCGCAGGAGGCCAACCCCGAGGTCCACTCGGCCCTGGCGCGGATCATCGAGAAGTGCCTGGCGCGCCTGCCGGAGAACCGCTACGCCAGCGCGGCGGCGCTCACCGCCGACCTCGACGCGTTCCTCGACCGAATCGGCGTCGACGCCGCCGCCGATCTGCCGCGCCTGCTCGCCGACCCGGGCGCCTACTGCGCCGAGCTCCGCGCCGCGCTGCCGGCGCGCTACATCGCCGGGGCACGGGCCTTCCTCGCCCGCCACGCGCACGGCCGAGCGATCGAGGAGCTCGATCGCGCGCTCAGCCTCGAGCCGGACAACCGGGAGGTGCGCCGCATCCTCGACCGGCTGGCCCGCCGGGCCTGGGCGCGTCGACTCACCCGCGACGCGGCGCTCGTGTTGGTCGGGGTCGCGGCGGTGACCTGGGCCGGCAGCGCGCTGTCAGGCTGGTATGGCGAGCGCGCCCGCGCCGCCGCGGCCGCAGTGGCGGACGGCGGGCCGGTCGGCCCACCGACGCCGGGCAAGCGCAACGTCGGGCTGCTGCTGCGCGGCAGCGGCGATCTCTACGTCGACGATCTGCTCGTCTTGCGCGGCGTGACCGGCCGCAACGCCATCGAGCTCGCGCCGGGGGAGCACCGCCTCCGCTTCGCGAACCCGAGCAAGTCGGTCACCGCGCCGCTCCGGGTCGACGAGGAGGGCCCGGTCCCGCCGGTCGAGCTGGACATCACCGTCCCGGTGAGCACGCCGGCCAAGCTCCCGCCGCCAGCGAAGATCCGCGAGGTGGAGTTCAACGCCGCCGGCCTGTTCGTCGACGTCTACGTCGACGACGACCCCAAGCCGGCGCTGCGCGACAAGATGGGCGTCTTCCGCCTGCCGCTCGCCTATGGCAAGCGGCGGCTGCGCTTCGTCAACCCCTACTACCAGCCCGAGGACCGCGAGCTCCTGGTCGACGAGGACGATCCGCCGCAGCGGGTCGTCATCCGCCTGCTGCCGTTGCCCGCCCGCCTGTTCGTCCGCGGCGCCCCGGACGGCGCCGTCGTCGAGGTGGCCGGCAAGCGTTCGCTGATCAACGAGCGGACCCGCGACGATCCGATCCACGTGCCGCTCGAGCTCGAGGTGGGCGAGAGCGCCGCGATCCACGAGGTCGTCGTTCGCGCCGACGGCCAGAAGGAGTTCCGCGCCCGGCTGACCTTCCGCCCCGGCGAGGAGCAGAACCTGGACGTGGCATTGCAGCCGCTCTGACGGCCCCCGTCTCTCGTGCGCGGGGGCTGCCCCTTGCAGTCACCGGCCGGCCCTAGTAACCCTGAGCCATGATCGCCGTTCTCCTGGCGACGTTGTGGCTGGCTCAGCCCGATCCGGCCTCGGTCGAGGACGCGCTGCGCCGCGCGCGCAACGAGTACGCCTACGGCAACTACCAGGCGGCGATCGATCAGCTGCGCGCCCTGCTCTACCCGATGCGCCTCAGCACCGACGCGCAGGTGATCGAGGCGCGCAAGTACCTCGCCCTCTCCTACTACCTGCTCGACCGACTCGACGAGGTCGGCGAAGAGTTCGCCAAGCTCTTGCACCTCGACCCGGACTACGAGCTCGATCCGTACACCGTCGCACCGCCGGTGATCGAGATGTTCGAGAGCATCCGCCGCCAGCTCAGGCCCGAGCTCGACGTCATCCGCCAGCTGCGCTCCGACCGCCAGATCGAGCAGCCGCCGGCGGCCGGCGTGACGCGCGAGATCGAGCGGTCGTTCACCGAGCGCAGCGAGCTGGCGCTCTACCTGCCGTTCGGGCTCGGGCAGTTCCAGAACGGTGACACGGCGCTCGGGGTGGTCTTTGCCGTCAGCGAGGCGGTGCTGCTCGCCATCAACATCGCCGCCTACCTGATCGCGGTCGAGGGGGTGGGCACCAACTACGCCCAGACCGACCGCTCGCTGGTCCAGGGCCTGGCCATCGCCCAATACGCCAGCCTGACGCTGTTCGGCCTGGTCTGGAGCATCGGGGTGCTCGAGGCGCGCCTGAGCTTCGTGCCGCTGGTCGCCGGCGCGGAGCGCGTCCGCGAGGTGCCGCTCGAGGCGCCGAGCGGTCCCGGCGCGTTGTTGCAGCTGCGCTTCTGATGCGGCCCGGGGGCGTTCTCGCTTGCTGCGCTGGTAACGATGGTCTAAGGGAGTGGCGCGATGGCGGTATTGGTTTGGAGACGCGGCGGCGACGAGACCTGCTTCGGGCTGTTCAAGAACATCACCCGGATCGGCTCCGATCCCACCTGTGACGTCGTTCTCTCCGGCGACGAGGTCGCCGAGGACCACGCCCACGTGCTGCGCGAGGGCGAGGCGTTCGTGCTCGCCGCGCTCGGGCGCGGCCGGCCGATGCTGGTCAACGGCAAGAAGGAGAAGCGAGCGCGGCTGCGCGAGGGGGACGTGATCCAGATCGGCGCCGCCGAGCTGGTCTTCGCCGAGCACGGCGGGGCGATCCAGCCAGCGACGCCGGAGAAGCCGGCCCGCTCGACCGCCGCCTACCGCGAGATCGTCGGCTTCTCCGAGCGGCTGCTGCGCTCGGCCGACCTCGATCAGCTGCTCGAGGCGCTGATGGACGCGGTGGTCGAGCTCAGCCACGCCGACAAGGGCTTCCTGGTTCTGTTCGCCGACGGGGTGCCCGTGGTCCGCGTCGCCCGCAACGTGCTGCGCGAGAATATCGCCGACGCCGTGCACCAGCTCTCCGACAGCATCGTCGCCAAGGTGGTCCGCGAGCAGCAGCCGATCATCGTCGCCGACGCGCAGGGCGACGCCGAGTTCAAGGCCAGCGCCTCGGTGGTCAACCTCAAGCTGCAGTCGGTGATGTGCGTGCCGCTCAGCGAGGGCGGGGAGATGCTCGGCCTCATCTACCTGGGCTCGAACAAGGTGGTGAACCTGTTCGAGCCGCCGACCCTCGCGGCGACCACCGTCTTCGCGGCGCAGGCCTCGCTGCTGATCCGCAACGCGATGCTGCTCGACAAGCTGCGCGCCGACAACGCGTCGCTGCGCGAGGCGGTCGCCGAGAAGCGCTTCGGCGAGATCATCGGCGCCTCGACCCACATGCAGGAGGTGTTCAAGCGGATCCGCAAGGTGGCGCCTACGGACGTCTCGGTGCTCATCCTCGGCGAGACCGGCACCGGCAAGGAGCTGATCGCCAAGGAGATCCATCGCAACTCCGACCGCGCCGAGCAGCCGTTCATCGTCGTCAACTGCGGCGCCATCCCCGAGAACCTGCTCGAGAGTGAGCTGTTCGGGCACGTCCGCGGCGCCTTCACCGGCGCGGTCGCGACCCGCGAGGGGCGGTTCCAGAACGCGCACAAGGGCACGCTGTTCCTCGACGAGATCGGCGAGATGCCGGTCAGCCTCCAGGTCAAGCTGCTGCGCGCCCTGCAGGAGAAGGTGATCACCAAGGTCGGCGGCACCAAGCCCGAGCCGGTCGACATCCGGGTGGTCACCGCGACGCACAAGAACCTGGACGAGGAGATCAAGAAGGGCACCTTCCGGGAGGACCTCTACTACCGGCTGAACGTGGTCAGCATCCACCTGCCGCCGCTCCGGGAGCGCGGCGAAGACCTGATGCTCATCGCCCGCTACCTGCTGACCCGCTACGGCGAGGAGTACAAGAGCAAGGCCAGGGGGTTCTCGCCTCAGTGCGTCATGCTGATGAAGAAGTACGACTGGCCGGGCAACATCCGCCAGCTCGAGAACCGGATCAAGAAGGCGCTGATCATGACCGACCGGGTCCAGCTGGCGCCCGAAGACCTCGAGCTGTCGGACGCCGACCTGCGGCCAGTGGTCCCGCTCGCCCAGGCGAAAGAGGACTTCCAGCGCCGCTATATTAATGAGATTTTGTCGAGGAACAACGGGAATCGGACCAAGACTGCTCAGGATCTCGGCGTTGACCCGAGGACCATCTTCCGCCACCTCGAGCGGGAGGACGGCGATGCGGTCGACGATCCCGGCGGGCTGTGATCGAGATCACCGTCGTGTGACAACCCTGTCGCACCCGGGCGCGAAGGCGGTGGGCGTGGCGTGGTTTTTCGGCCTGTAATTCTTCAGCTTCTATCGCCGGGCTCATCTGGCACCGGTCTTGCTTTTCGTCGTTGGGCGATGGTGGCGCGGGCGTGGTTGCTCTTGGGGCTTTCGGGGTGCCTGCTGCCGCCACCGATCGAGGAAGGTGACCCGGTGGAGAACCACCCGCCACGCTTGACCACGGTCGACCCGCCGCCGACGATCCTCCCGGCGCGGTTGAGCGTCGACTGCCCCTTTTGGCCGTTCTACGCCGGCGCCGCCGATCCCGACGCCGAGGATTCGATCTATTGGCGGGTGTTCATCAACTACGCCACCAACACCCCGCAGCAGAAGGTCGCCGCGGAGGTCCGCGAGCTGCCGGGGAACCCGCTCCAGCCTGGCGCTGACCGGTCGTTCAACTTCCCGGTCGAGACCAACGACATCCGCTTCTCGGCCAGCGGCGATCCGATCACCACGATGCACGCGGTCGAGGTGCTGATCGCCGACCGGCCGTTCGACGATCTGCGCGAGCCGCGGGCGCGCGTCCCCGAGGAGGGCGGGCTGACCGACTCGTTCGTCTGGCCGGTGCGCTTGACCACCGATCCCCCCGATTCGGGCAGCTGCCCGGGAGGCGGTGGCTGATGCGGCGGGCGGCGGTCCTCCTGCTCGCGTGCGCGAGCGTCGGCTGCGAAGCGGCGGGCGATGCCTCGCGGGCGGTGGCCTGCTTCAGCATCCAGGACTGCCGCGCCGGCCAGGTCTGCTTCTTCGCCCAGTGCGTCGATGGCGGCTTCGGGTTGACCTCGGTCTGGGCCGAGTTGACGCCGCCGAGCGACTCCGGCTACCTCGTTCAGCAGGTCCCCGAGCCGCTCGGGGTCTCCGAGGGGCTGCAGGAGGTCTTCCTGCGCGAGGCGATCACCTTGACCGGGCGGGTGAGCCAGGACGCGAGCCCCGCGCAAGACAGCCTCGCCGGGGTCGTGCGCGCGGCCAGCCACGACAGCGTCATCCCCGGGCGCAACCTGGTGCGCCAGGCAGCGGTCGACGTCGGGGGCTACGAGCTGAAGGTGCTGCCCGGCCTGTACACGGTGAGCTTCGAGCCGCGCGACGAGGCCCTGCCGCCGAAGGACTGGCCCGGGATGAAGTTGGACGTCGACCGGGCGGTTCAGGATCTGCCCTACCCCGCGGCCGCGGCCCTGGTGACCATCCGCGGCACCGTGCGGCCGCGCTCCGACGTCGGCACCGGGGTCGACGGGGCGCGGATCAGCGGCAGCGCGCGAACCGCCAACCCCGGCGAGGCGTTGCGCTCCACGGTCACGACGACCGACAGCGCCGGTGCCTTCGCGCTCAGCTTCCTGCCCGGCGCCGAGGTCTTCGCCGTGAAGGTCGGGCCGGGGACCACCAACCCCTACGTGCCCACCGCCACGGTCAGCGAGCTCATCCCGGGGGCCGGGAACCTGCTGCCCGATCTGATCCTCGGCGTGCCGAGCACCATCGTCGAGGTCGAGGCGGTGGTGGTCGACGAGGCCGGCGTGAAGGTGCCCGACGCGAGCGTCCTGTTCGACGGTTTCGCGGTCGGGGAGATCCAGGGCCAGTTCGTCGCCGCGGCCAACACCGACGGCAACGGTCTGGCGTCGAGCGAGCTTCTGCCCGGCGAGTACCGCGTGACCGTCGCGCCGCAGCGGACCCAGCCCTACGCGCTCGCCTCCCAGCTCGAGACGATCGACGACCAGGGCGACATCCTGACCGTCCGGTTGCGCGGCAAGGTCCGGGTCAGCGGGCGCCTGTGGGAGCACGGCGGCGTCGAGCCGGTTACCGACGCCGAGATCACCCTGTCACGCGTCGATGCCCCGCTGCCGCGGTCGTTCCGCACCAGCGTCGACGCCAATGGGCGCTACGCCGTCGACGTCGACCCCGGCTGTCTGGGCGACGCCGGCGGGCTGGAGCCGGCGGTCTACGAGCTGACCGTCCAGCCGGGCGAGCAGACCGGCCTGCCGCTCAAGCGCGAGCTGATCCAGGTCTGGGATCAACCCATCAGCCACGAGATCGAGCTGTACCGTCCGGAGCTGGTCTATGGCGTCGTCTACGATCCGTTCGGGGCGCCGCTCGGCGACGTGGTCCTCGCCGTCTACTCCCTGCAGCTCGGGGAGGCCGCCGAGCCGGTGCTCGTCGGCCTGGTCAAGACGCTCACCGGACCACGCGCCGGCGAGTTCGTCCTGCCGGTCCCGATCCCCCCGGAGCCGTGAGCGTTGAGCCCGTCGGTGAAGAGCAGGCTCGGCCGCGGCATCGTCGCGTCGGTCTTCGCCGCCGTCGTCGCCTACTTCGCGGTGGCGATCCTGGGCAGCATCCTGGTCGATCTGTACGGTAAGCCGCCGCCGGAGAACACCGGCGAGCTCGCGGCCGCCGATCGTGCCTGGTGTGTCCGCACCATCGTCGGCTTGCGCGACGAGCTCGACAGCGAGGTGACCTTCATCCAGCACCAACCGATCGCCACCGCCGACCCGCAGCAGCGCTGGCAGGCCTGGACCGAGGAGTGGGTCGACCACCTGACGCTCGCCCAGGGGCGCTGCGTCGGACTCGGCAACCCGATGCTCGATCGCGCCTACGAGCGGCTGGCGGCCCTCCACGCCGGCTACGCGCTGGCGGTCGAGAGCGCGCTCAGGACCCGGCGTGAGGTCCTGCCCGAGCTGCAGCAGGCGATCGACCAGCTCAAGCGCCAGCGCTGAGCGCCGCGTGGCGGCGCGCCAGCGCGACGTAGCGCGCCGCCGAGCGGATGGCGCGCTCCTGTTCGTCGGCGCTGACCGTGCGGACGACGCGCGCCGGGTTGCCGAGCGCCAGCATGCCGGCCGGGATCCGCTGCCCGGGCGGAACGACCGCGCCGGCGCCGACCACCGCGCCGGTGTCGACCACCGCGCCGTCGAGGATGATCGCGCCGATGCCGACGAGCACCCGGTCGCCGATGGTGCAGGCGTGCAGCACGGCACCGTGGCCGACGGTGACCTCGTCGCCGATGCGCGTATCCCCGTGCTCCGAGCTGACGTGAACGATCGACAGGTCCTGGAGGTTGGTGCGCGCCCCGACGACGATTCCACCGACGTCGCCGCGCAGCACCGCGCCGTACCAGACGCTCGTCTCGGCCCCGAGCTGGACGCGGCCGAGCACCAAGGCGGTCGGGGCGACGTAGACCGCGGAGCCGAGCACGGGCGTCTGGCCGGCGAAAGCCTCGATCATCGTTCCCCCCCGGTGGCCCGGGCCACGGCTGGACGAACGACGCCGCGCAGCCAGATCGCGCCGCACAACGCCGCACCGCCAGCATCGGCGAGCAGATCCCAGCCGTCGGCCGACCGCGCCGGGACGACGCTCTGGTGCAGCTCGTCGGTCGCCCCGTAGACGATCGCCAGCGCGACGAAGCCCCAGACGCGCCTGGCCGTGCGCGGCCGGTCGGCGGCCAGGAGCAACAGACAGAGCAGCGCGTAGGCCGCGGCGTGGGCCAGCTTGTCCAGGCCGGGCCAGGCGAACGGCGCCTCGGGCAGGCGCGGCTGGGCCGAGAGGAAGAAGATCACCCCCGCCCAGGCGACGGCGGGCACGAATCGCAACGCGCGGCTCATCGAGGCTCACATCTTGTACTTGCCGAAGTCCTCGGGCGGCAAGCTCTCGAGCAGCTCGGCCAACGAGCCGCCCTGGGGCTCGACGATCGGCCGCGGGCCGCCCTCGCCGCGATCGACCTCGCCGCCCTCGCCGCCCTCGCCGCTCGGGCCGGCCGGCGCCGTCCGGTCGGCCTGCTGCTGGCGCTCGTGCGCCGCCGCGAGGACCTCCTCCTCGCAGTCGATCGGCGTCTTGGTGCGCAAGGCCAGCGCGATGGCGTCGCTCGGGCGGGCGTCGAGCTCGACCCGCTCGTTCCGATGCGTGATGGTGATGGTCGCGAAGTAGGTGTTCTCCCGCAGGCCGGTGATCGCGACCCCGGCCACGGCGCCGCCGAGCGCCTCGATCGTCGCGCGCAGCAGGTCGTGCGTCATCGGCCGGGTGAGCTTGACCGCCTCGAGCTCGAAGGCGATGGCGCTGGCCTCGACCACCCCGATCCAGATGGGCAGGATCCGCTCGCCCTCCCGCTCGCGCAGGATGACGATCGGCGCGTTGTTGACCGCGTCGATCGTCAGACCGGCCACCTCCATCGTGCGGCGCATCGCGGTCAACGGACGGTCACGATTCCCGATCGTCATCAGCGGCCTCGCCCGAGGAAGAACCGCAAACGGGGCGCGCGCGAATCGCCCACCCCCGCTTACTCTGGGCGATCGCTCCGACACAGTCAAGGACGGCTGAGCGACGCGACCAGCTCGACGTGCGGCGTCTGCGGGAACATGTCGAGCAGCTCGACGCCGTCGAGCCGGTAGCCGCCGGCGACCAGCAGCGCGGCGTCCCGGGCGAAGGTCGCGGCGTCGCAGCTGACGTAGACCAGGCGCGCCGGGCCGCGGCCGGCGAGGAGCTGACAGGCCGAGCGCGCGCCGGTGCGCGGCGGATCGAGCAGCACCAGGTCAAACTCGTCGGCGCGGCCAGCGGCGCGGTCGGCGTCGAGCGCCAGCACCTGCGCGGTCACGCCGGCGCGTGTCGCGTTGCGTTGACAGAGGATCGCCGCGCGGCGGTCGAGCTCGCTGGCGAGCACCGTCGCGCCGGCGAGGCCGAGCGGCACGGTCAGATTGCCGATCCCGGCGCACCGCTCGAGCAGGCGCAGGCCGGCCTGCGGTTTGACGGCGCGCAGCACCGCGTCGCGCAGTCGGTCGTTCACCGCCGGGTTGGCCTGGGTGAACACGGCCGGCTCGAACTGCAGGTCGAACAGCTCGACCCGGTCGTGGTCGTAGCGCAGCTCGAGGTTGCCCTGCTGCCAGCGTTTGCCCCCGCTGGCCACGTCGACGCCCGCCAGGCCCGACGCCGCGATCCAGACCGGCGCCCGGCGGTACTCGGCCGTGTCTCCGCGTCCGACCAGCCGCGCGGCGACGCGGTCGTCGCGACGCGAACAGCACAGCTCGACGCCGTCGAGATCGGCCTTGGCGGGCAGCTTGCCCAGCTCGCGCGCCGCGATCGCCGCCGCCTGATCGAGCTCGCGCCAGAGCACCGCGCAGCCCTGCAACGGCACCAGCGTGTGGCTCCCGGCCGCGAAGAAGCCGATCGCGAAGCCGCCCGCCGCGGCGGTGGCGTGTAGGCGGACGCGGTGGCGGTAGCGCCAGCCGTCACCGACCTGTTGCACCTCCCCGACCTTGTCGGCCGCGTCGATCTTGCCGATGCGCCGCAGCACCTCGACGACGCGCAGCCGCTTGTGCCGCGCCTGCGCCGCCAGGCTGAGCGAACGGAGCGCGCAGCCGCCGCAGCGCTCGACCGGACAGCGGCTCTCCACCCGGTCGGCCGAGGGCTCGAGCAGCTCGACGAGCTCGGCCTGCTGCACCTGCCGGCGTCGCTCGCCCAGCCGGACCCGGACCCGATCGCCGGGCAGCGCCGCGGGGACGAAGACGACCTGCCCGTCGGGCAGCCGGCCGACGCCCTCCCCCTTCGCTCCGAGCCCATCGATGACCAGATCGTGCACCGCTCACTCCGCCGTACAGCGCAGCGCCAGGCCGGCGGTTGCCTGGAGCCGCGCCGCCGCCGATCCGTCGCGCATGGCGACCTCGAGGTAGCCGTCCGAGCCGGCGAGGACGAGCAACTCGCCCGCCGCGCCGTCAGCGTAGGTGCGCACGAACCGGGCCGACTCGCCGGCGACGGTGAACCGCCAACCCGGATCGATCGCCGCCGCCGGGAGGTTGGTCAACAGGTTGCCGAAGTCGTCGGCGATCAGCGTCTCGCCCTCGGCCGCGGTCGCAGCCAGGCGCGGCGCCGGCAGTTGGCTCGGCCGCGGGTCGTCGATCGGCGAGCCGACCTGGTCCAGGGGCAACCCGGCGGCGAGCTCGGCGGCCACCGGCGCGAAGAGATCCCGGCCGTGGAAGGTCGGGCTGAGCGGGGCGCGGAACAGCTCAGGCCGGTCGAGCACGACCGCGCGCGACCCCGGCGCTGCCAGGGCGACGCCGAGCACACCGTTGTCCGGGCCGACGAAGAAGGCGCCGCGGGCCGCGACGGCGATCGGCCGGCGGGCGCTGCCGACCCCCGGATCGACGACCACCAGGTGCACCGCGCCGGGGGGGAAGATGAAGGCCGTGCTGCGCAGCAGGACCTCGGCGTGGCGGATCGACTGGGGCGGGACGAGGTGGCTGACGTCGATCAGCTGGGCGCCGGGCACCGCCGCGAGCAACACGGCCTTCAGCTCGGCCACGTAGGGGCCGGTGAGCCCGAAGTCGGTGGTCAGGGTGATGATCGGCATGCTCACCCGTCCTCTCCGGCGCCGGCGAGCAGCGCGCCGCCCGCCACGGCCTTGTCGACCAAAGACGCCGCGATCCCCAACCGCCGCATCACCGCGACGCCGTGCTCGCCGAGCGCCGGCGCCCGCGCCTCCGGCGGGTGGGCGCCGAGCGGCGGCACCAGAGCGCGCACGCTGCCGACCTGCACCGTCCCGAGCGCGAGCGCCTCGTCGGCCGCCGCCTCCTCCGGCGTCAGAACCGGCTCGCAGCAGCACGGGGTGCCCGCGAGGGTCTCCACCCACTCGGCCAGGGTCCGCCGACGGAACACCTCCTCGAGCTCGCGCGCCACCGTCCGGCCCTCCTCGCCCACGGTCAGGCCGGCACCGGCGAGGTGCGGACAGCCGGCCGCGGCGCAGAAGGTGGCGAAGAACTTCGGCTCGAGGGCGGCGAGCGCCATCCAGCGCCGGTCGCGGGTCTCGTACAGACGGTAGGCGGGCCGACCGCCGCTGAGCAGGCCCTCGCCGCGCGGCTCGGGCTCACCGGCGCTTCGCCGCGCGGCCTCGAGCGCGGTGAACAGGGTCAGCCCGTGGGTCAACGAGACGTCCAGGTGGCGACCCCGGCCGGTTTGTTCGCGCTCGAGCAGCGCCGCGAGCAGCGCGACTGCGCCGGTCAGGCTACCGCCGCCGAGGTCGGCGAGCTGCAGCGCCGACTGCGCCGGAGGGCCGTGCGGCGGGCCGGTGAGCGCCAGCACGCCGGCGCGGGCCTGGTAGTTGAGATCGTGGCCGGGCACGTCGCGCAGCGGGCCGGTCTGACCATAGCCGGTCAACGAGCAGACGATGAGCCGCGGGTTGTCGCCGGCCAGCGTGGCGTAGCCGAGCCCGAGCCGGTCCAGGACCCCGGGGCGGAACGACTCGACCAGGACGTCGACCCGACCGGCCATCGCGCGGCAGAGCGCGACGCCGTCGGGGTGCTTGAGGTCGAGCGCGACCGCGCGCTTGTTCCAGTTCAACGCCGCGTCGGCTGCCCCGGCCGGCGGCAGGTAGCGCACCGGGTCGCCCTCCAGCGGCTCGACCCGGATCACCTCGGCGCCGAGGTCGGCAAGGATGCGCGTCAACGCCGGGCCGGGCAGGTAGCGCGACAGGTCGAGGACGCGCAGACCAACCAAGGGTGTGAGGGGACGCGGCGGTGGGGGGGAGCTCTCGAGCAAGGCGATCGCTGA
The DNA here is from genome assembly GCA_041309305.1 of Deltaproteobacteria bacterium. Classification (GTDB taxonomy): domain Bacteria; phylum Myxococcota; class XYA12-FULL-58-9; order XYA12-FULL-58-9; family XYA12-FULL-58-9; genus JBFYZW01. The sequence goes on from JBFYZW010000222.1 coordinate 12,374, forward strand.
GCCGACGAGGGACGAATGACCCTCAGCCGAGCAGCGCCTGCAGCTTGAGGGCCATGGCCATGTCGCCGGCCACCTTCAACTTGCCGCCCATGAACGCCATCTGAGGGTTGAGCTGACCGTTCATCATCGCGACGAAGTCGGCGGCGGTCATCGTAATCGTGCACGCCGCCGGCGCGTCGGCGTTGGTGATCTCGCCCCCCGGCTTGGTCAGATCGACCACCCAGGTGCCCCCCCCGTCGCCTTCGAGCACGAACTTGTAGGTCGAGTTGATCTTGGTCACCACATCCGGCTTGGTCTTGAACCGATTCGGCAGGTGGTTGTCGAACACTTCCTTGGCGGTACTGACGGGCATGGGCTGCTCCTTCTTGGTGATCGGGTCATAACACCGGGCCCGCGCACGGGCAACGGCGGACCGGCCTGAGTCATCCACTCACACACGACCGCTCGGCGCCGCTACGCGCCGCGTGCCCTCGTCGGTCGCTGACTCAGTTGCCTGGCCGAGCCGGAATGAAGTGCATTGCATCCAAGGCCTGCCAAGCCAGGTCATGGC
>JBFYZW010000223.1:0-3128 GCA_041309305.1 Deltaproteobacteria bacterium
AGCTCGTCCGCCTGCAGCGCCGCGAGCAGCTCTCCCGGGCGATCGACGCCAGCGTCGAGGAGGCGATCCGCGCCGAGGGGCTCGTCCCCGGGCGCCTGAAGCTGCTCGGCCGGCTGGTGCACGTCGGCCGCGATCCGGTGACCGGCGAGCAGGTGGTCTTCGACCTCGACGGCGAGCGGCTGCCGCTCGACGAGTACGTCGCCAAGCGGCGGGCGCACCTGGCGGCCGAGGCAGCGCTCGCCGGGCCGCGCCTGCGCACCGAGGTGCCGCTCGACGAGCTACGCCACGTCACCGACGCCGAGCTGGGGCGCGCCACCGGCGTCGTGCCGATGGCGCTGACCGACGACCTGGCCAAGGCCGGGCGGCTGACCCGCATCTATCCGGTCGGCTGGCTCGACGGTGAGCGCGTGGTCACCGCCGGTCGGTTCCGCGGCGTCCGCTTCGACGACCTGGTCAACGCCGCCGGGCGGCTGATCGAGGGCACCTCGTACACCTACGCCCCCGGCCCCGGTCGCGGCGCCGCGGTGCCTCGGCGCTACGACCCGGGTGAGCGTGAGCCGTACGTCACCCTCGCCACCGTCGAGGTCGATGGCCGGCGCGAGCCGCGGCTCCTGGCGCGCCTGCCGAGCGCGCGCGGCCCGTTCACCGGCTACCGCCGTGCGCTGCGCCGGCTGACCGAGCAGGTGCCGTCGATCACCTATCAGCGCGGCAGCCGCAACACGCGTTTCACCTTCGCGGCCAAGGACTTCGCCGCGGTGCGCGAGGCGCTCGGCAGCCTGAGCCTCTCGACCGCGGCGCTCGCGCACGTGCAGGGCTACTTCGCCGAGCTGGCCGCGGTCGAGCGCAGCACCGCAGCGGCGGATCTGTCGCACTACACGCCGCAGGCGATCGGCGGTTTCCGCCGCACCGTCGGCGGCCGGCCGCTCAGGCTGTTCGCCAAGCAGCGCCAGGCGCTCGCCTGGCTCGAGGCGAGCGGCTACCGCGGCGTCTGCGCGCTCGACACCGGGATGGGCAAGACGGTGATCGCCATCGCGGTGATGCAGAAGCTCCTGCGCGACGGCGCCGCGGCCGCCGCCGGGACGAACGGCCGGTTCTTGTTCGTCTGCCCGACGGCGCTGCGCGGCAACCTGGACAAGGAGATCTCCCGCTTCCTCACCACGTCGGCCGCCGCCGCACTGCGCCAGCGGGTCGACGTGCTCTCCTACGCCGAGCTGCGCGCCGCGGTGCGCACCGGCCGGTGGCGCGGTGCGCCGTTTCGCGGCGCCGACTACGTCGCCACCTTCTTCGACGAGGCGCAGGCGCTGAAAAACCCTCAGAGCCAGAGCTCGCGGGTCGCGCAGGCGCTCGGCTGCCGGCGCACCATCTGCCTGACCGCTTCGCCCCTCGAGCACGAGCCGAAGGAGGCCTACGTCCTCGCCGCGGTGGCCGCCGGCAACGACCTGTGGCACCCGACGCACGGCAAGGCGCGCCGGCGCGAGCTGGGCAAGTTCCTGCGCCGCTACAGCCAGCGGGTCGGCGGCCGCACCGTCGGTGTGCACCCCGATCCGCTGCGCCGCCAGGAGCTCGGCACCTGGGTCAAGCGCCACCTCTTCTACGCCGACAAGACCGACGTCGCCGAGCACCCGCTGCCGCGCCTGGCCCGCCAGACGGTGGCGATCGAGATGACGCCCGCGGTGGCGCGCGAGTACCGGCGGACCGCCGGGCGGCTGGCCGGAGTGATGCGCGGGATGGTCGCGCTCTTGCGCGACCGCGGCATGATGGTCGAGACGCCGGCGGCCGGCGGCGCGCCGCGCCTGCGGGTCAACCCCGCGGCGCGCGACCCACGGATCGCGCGGGTCTTCGGCCGCGCCTTCGCCCCGGTGATCGCCCGGCTGAACCGGCTGGCCAACCTGCCCGGGACGTTGCTGCCTGGCGCCGGGGCGCCGAAGCTCGACCAGGCGGCGCGGCTCGTCTGGCAGCGGCTCCGGCGCAGCCGCGGGCAGAGCCGTGCGCTCTGCTTCGCCGACGACCGGGAGTTGGTCCTCGCCGCGGCGCGCCACCTGTCGGCGCGCATCCCGGCGCGCGTGCACGCCGCCTGCCTCGCCGATGGGATCCACCTGTTCAAGAACGGCGAGGCGCTGCCCGCGTGGCGCGGCTTCGCGCTGCCGTTCGGGCGGCGCGCCTACCGCCCAGACATGAGCCGGCCGGTCGACCCGGCGACCAACCCCGAGACCGAGGCCGGGCGGTGGCAGACCTTCGTGCTGCGCGAGCTGTTGGCCGTCGATCCGGCGGTGGCGACGGTGAGCCTGCAGGGGCAGATCTACAACCAGGGTCAGAACCTGCAGGCCTTCGACACGGTGATCCACCTCGACCGCGACAGCTGGAACGCCGAGGACATGAAGCAGCGCACCGCCCGCGCCTGGCGCTTCGGCCAGCAGAGCCCGGTGCACGAGTACACCCTCGACGTGACCTACCGGCTGCCGCGCCGCGGCCGGCGCGCTCGGCCGGCGGCGGTCGACGAGCGGGCCGAGCCGCGCTACGGCGGCCTGACGCGCACGCTCGACGAGGTGCGTCGCTACCACCAGGTGCTCGAGGGGGAGCTGTTCGATCAGACGATCAAGGAGGCGCAGCGCATCGTGCTCGGCGCGGAGTGGTACGGGATGAGCCGCCAGCACGCCTCGTTCCGCAAGCTCGATCGCCAGACCCTGTGGCTGATGGCCTCCCCCTACGCCGCGCGCTCGCGGCCGACCCGGTGGCGCGATGCGGCCTGAGCCCAGGCCGGCGACGGTGGGCGAGTGGGCGGCCTACTTCGAGGCGTTGCCCGGCGCGCGGCTGTGGCAGAAGGCCCGGGCGATCAACAGCCCGGAGTTCGTCGAGCTGTTGCAGCGCGACGGGCTGTGCGCCGCGGAGATCGAGGCGGTCTTCGCGGCGCTGGCCGGCTGCTTCCGCCGCCTCCGGCTGCGCCCGCCGCCCGGCTCGTATGTCGACCTGCTCGCCCCGCCCTTCGTCGGCTGAGCTGAGTCATCCCCTCACACACGACCGCTCGGCGCCGCTACGCGCCGCGTGCCCTCGTCGGTCGCTGACTCAGTTGCCTGGCCGAGCCGGAATGAAGTGCATTGCATCCAAGGCCTGCCAAGCCAGGTCATGGC
>JBFYZW010000224.1:0-55523 GCA_041309305.1 Deltaproteobacteria bacterium
CGCGGCGGAGCCGCCGGCGGCCGGGCGCCGGGCGCGGCGGCCGATGGTCGCGGCCCTGATCGACCTCGCCCGGCCGCGCTTCTTGCTCCTCTTCTTCGCCTCATCGCTCCTGGTGCTCTTCTTCGCCCAGCTGTCCACCGGAGACTGGCTGGCGGTGGTCGTCCGTGGCCTGGCGATCTCCTATCTCGGCTTCCTCGCCCTGCGTCACCTCGACGTCGCGCGCCTCGCTGGCTGGCTCGACCGCCGCTTCGGGCTGAGCATCGCCGAGAGCACGCCGGCCGCCTTCGCGGTCCTCGGCGCCGCGCCGCCCCCCGCGCCGCCGTCGGCGCCGGAGGTCGAGCGTACCGACTGACCGCAACGACGGTTCGTGGGCCGACCTTGCTCCGGCGACGAGCGCTGTGCTAACTCGCCCCCATGGCCGAGAAGAACAAGACATATCTGCCCCAGGCGCTCGAGGAGCACTGGCAGGCGGTCTGGCGCGAGCGCCGGGCGTTCGCCACCCGTGGCGAGGGGGAGCCGTTCTACGTCCTGGAGATGTTCCCCTACCCCTCCGGCGACCTGCACATGGGGCACGTACGCAACTACACGATCGGCGACGTCTTCGCCCGCTTCCAGCGCATGCGCGGCCACGACGTGCTGCACCCGATGGGCTGGGACGCGCTCGGCCTGCCGGCCGAGAACCAGGCGATCCGCGAGAAGATCGCCCCGCAGATCCGCACGCCCAAGAACATCGCCCAGATGAAGGCGCAGATGGAGAAGCTCGGCCTGGCCTACGACTGGGCGCGGGAGATCGCCACCTATCAGCCGGAGTACTACCGCTGGAACCAGTGGTTCTTCCTCAAGATGCTGGAGCGCAACCTGGTCTACCGCCGAGAGACCACGGTCAACTGGTGCCCGGGCTGCAACACCGTGCTCGCCAACGAGCAGGTGCGCGACGACGGGACCTGTTGGCGCGGCCACGCCGGCGTCACGACGCGCGCGATCCCGGAGTGGGCCTTTCGGATCACTGCCTACGCCGAGGAGCTGCTCGCCGACCTCGACCAGCTCGCCGCCTGGCCGGAGCGGATCGTCAGCCAGCAGCGCAACTGGATCGGCAAGAGCGGCGGGGCGCGGGTCCGCTTCCCGGTGGCCGGCCGGCCCGAGCCGATCGAGGTGTTCACCACCCGGCTCGACACGATCTTCGGCTGCACCTATGTCGTGCTCGCCCCCGAGCATCCGCTGACCGCGACGTTGACCAGCGCGGCGCAGCGGGCAGAGGTCGAAGCGTTCGCCGAGCGGACACGCAAGACCGACAAGATCGAGCGCACCGCCGAGGGCGCAGTCAAGGAGGGTGTCTTCACCGGGGCGATGGCGGTCAACCCGTTTACCCGTGAGCCGGTGCCGATCTGGATCGCGAACTTCGTGCTCGCCGACTACGGCACCGGCGCGGTGATGAGCGTCCCGGCGCACGACCAGCGCGACTTCGAGTTCGCGCTGAAGTACCGCTTGCCGATCAAGCCGGTGATCTTCCCCGCCGACGGCGGACCGCTGCCCTCGCCGCTCACCGAAGCGTTCACCGCCGACGGCGTGCTGCGCAACTCGGCCGCGTTCGACGGCCTGACCTCCGCCGCGGCGCGGGAGCAGATGGCGGCCCACGCCGAGCGCGAGCGCTTCGGCCAGAGCGCCATCAGCTGGCACCTGCGCGACTGGGGCTTCTCGCGCCAGCGCTACTGGGGCACGCCGATCCCGATCATCTACTGCCCGGAGCACGGCCCGGTGCCGGTGCCGGAGGGCGACCTGCCGGTCGTGTTGCCCGACTACGCCGACGTCCAGCTGACCGGCGAAGGCGGCGCCCCGTTGGCCAAGCTCCCGGCCTTCTACGCGACGAGCTGCCCGATCTGCGGCAAGGCGGCGCGGCGCGAGACCGAGACGATGGACACCTTCGTCGACTCGGCCTGGTACTTCGCCCGCTACCTGTCGCCCGAGCTGACGACCGCGCCGTTCGACCGCGACGCGGCGCGGACCTGGCTGCCGGTCGACATCTACGTCGGCGGTCCCGAGCACGCGGTGATGCACCTGCTCTACTTCCGCTTCTGGACCAAGGTGATGCGCGACCTCGGCCTGGTCGAGATCGACGAGCCGGTGGTGCGGCTCATCACCCAGGGCATGGTCAACGCGCCGGCCTTCCGCTGCCCGAGCCACGGCTACCAACCCGCCGCGCCGCTGCTCGCCCAGCCGGAGAGCGAGCGCCGGTGTCCGACCTGCCAGCAGCCGTTGCAGATGGCGGTCGAGAAGATGTCGAAGTCGAAGTATAACGGCCTCGACCCGATGGCGCTGATCAACCGCTACGGCGCCGACACCGCCCGCCTGTACACGCTGTTCGCGGCGCCGCCGGAGAAGGACCTGGAGTGGAGCCCCGAAGGGGTCGACGGGGTCGCCCGCTTCACCGCGCGGCTGTTTCGCGTCGCCGCCGCGCAGGCCGAGACGGTCCGCCAGGCGCCGCTGCCCACTGGGATGCAGGGGCTCGCCGGCGCCGACGCCGAGCTGCGCCGCGCGGTGCACCGCACGTTGGCCAAGGTCAGCGACGAGATCGGCACGCGCAACCACTTCAACACCGCGATCGCCGCGATGATGGAGCTGTGCAACACGCTGCACGAGCACAAGCTGCACGAGACCACCACGGTCGCGCCGGGTGTCGTCCGCGAGGCGTTGTTGCTCGTCGCCCAGATGCTCGCGCCGCTCGCGCCGCACCTCGCCGAGGAGATCTGGGAGCAGGCCGGCGGCGAGGGGCTGGTCGCCCACGCGCGCTGGCCGACCCCCGACCCGGAGGCGCTGACCATCGCGACGTTGAGCCTCGGGGTTCAGGTCAACGGCAAGCTGCGCGGGCAGATCGAGGTGCCGATCGACGCCAGCGACGAGCTGATCGCCGCGCGCGCCCAGGCGGACGAGAACGTCGCGCGCTTCTTGGCTGGCAAGACCATCCGCAAGCGCGTGGTCGTGCCCGGCCGGCTGGTCAACTTCGTGGTCAGCGGATGAGGGCCTGCCTCCTCCTCGGCGCCTGGGCCGCCGCAGGCTGCGGCTATCAGATGATCCAGGCCGACGCGCCGTTCGGAGTGCGCACGCTGCAGCTCGTCCCGTTCGTCGAGGAGGAGCCGGTGGGCCTCGCCGCCGACCTCGGCGCGGCGCTCGCCGCGGCCCTCGCCCGGGGAGGGGTTCAGCTGACCGGCGACCGGCGCACGAGCGATGGCCAGCTCACCGGCACGATCGTGAGCGAGAACACCTACAAGGCGAGCCTCGAGGCCACGGTCCCGGCCTACGAGGTGCAGCTGGTCGTGCACGTCGAGCTGCGCCGCGCCGGCGCGGTGGTCTGGACGACCGACGTCAGCGCCAGCGAGGCCTTCCTGCCCGCCACGACCGACGACGCGGACACGCAGACGCTCGGCACCGAGGTCAACCGGCGCAAGGCGCTGGCGCGGCTGGCCGTGCGCCTGGCCGACATCATCCACGAGCGGCTGGTCATCGCCTCGGCGGCGAAGGGGTGAGGCGATGGCGGCGCGCGACGACCTCAAGGCCCACCTGCAGCAGCAACAGAAGCCGCTCTCCGTCTACGCGTTGACCAGCAGCGAGCCGGTGCTGCTCGGTGAGGCAATCGCGGCGCTGCGCAGCCGCGCGCTCGGCGGCAACGCCGACTTCAACCGCGACGAGTTCCGCGCCGGCGAGACGCCGATCGAGCGGGTGGTCGACGCCGCCTCGACGTTGCCGATGATGGCCCCGTCGCGCTGGGTGCTGCTCACCGACCTGCACAAGCTCAAGGCCAAGGAGCACGGACCGCTGATCGCCTACCTCGACCGGCCGTCGCCGAAGACCGTCCTCTGCCTCGCGGGCGAGAAGCTCGACCAGCGGACCAAGCTGGCGATCAAGCTCAACAGCCTCGGCGCGCTCTTCGCGCTCGAGCCGCCCCGGCCGTACGAGATCGGCGACTGGATCCGCCGCCGGGCCCAGCAGCGCAAGCTGTCGATCGACGCCGACGCGGCGCAGCTGCTCGGCGATCTGATCGGCGTCGACCTCGGCGCCCTCGACATGGCGGTCGACAAGCTCGCGGTCTACGCCGGCGAGCGGAGCACGATCACCGCCGAGGACGTCGAGGCGGTGGTCGCCCCGACCAAGATCGATCGCATCTTCAAGCTCACCGACGCGGTTGGCGCCCGGGACCTGGGCCGCGCCTCGCTCCAGCTGCGCAACGCGCTCGGCGGGGGTGAGAGCGGCCTGATGGTCCTGTCGATGATCGCCCGCCAGCTGCGCCACCTGGCGCAGCTCAAGGAGCTACAGCGCGACGGCGTGGCCAGCGCCGAGATCGCCCGACGGCTGGGGATCCGCCCCAGCCTGGTCGAACCGCTGGCCGGCCAGGCGCGACGCTACGACACCGCCGAGCTGTGCGCCGCGCTCGCGGCGGTGCGCGAGGCGGACGTCCGGCTCAAGTCGACGAAGCTCGACGCCGGGGTCGTGCTCGACCGCCTGCTGGTCGAGATCATCTCCGCCGGAGGTCCTGCCCGTGATCGCTGAGCTCACCACCCCGCCGCGCGCCAGCCTCGCCCTCGCCGTCTCCCTCGCGGCGCTCTGCGCCTGCGAGGCGGTGCAGATCCCCCCGGCCGAGCCCGGGCTCGGCCAGGTGGCCGAGCTCGACGCGGCCAGCGAGCTGCAGCCGACCGGCTGGTGGCCTTCGCTGGCGCTCGACTCGCGTGATCGGGCCCACCTCTCCTACTGTGACGCCGGGCAGGGAGATCTGCGCTACGCGCTGCGCGACGACGGCGGTTGGAGCACGACGACGGTGATCAGCGAAGGGCGGGTCGGCAAGTACACCGCGATCGCCGTCGATGGCCACGACCGGCCGGCGATCGCCTTCTACGATCAGGACCGCAAGGCGCTGCGCTACGCCTGGCAGGCCGCCGACGGGACCTGGAGCGACGAGCGCGTCCACTGGGGGCTCGAGGCGGGCATGGCCGGCGAGCTGCGCTTCGACCGCGACGACACCGCGCACCTGTTCTTCTACGTGCCGACCGGCCGCCTGCTCCACGCGCGCAAGGCGGTCGGCCAAGCCTGGCAGATCGCCACCGTCACCGAGGCCACCGCCGGCTTCTCGGCCCGCATCGGCGTCGCCGCCGGACCGGACGGCTACTGGCTCTCGCTGGTCGACTGGGACCTGAAGGACACCCGCCTGCGCCTGGCCCGCCCCGATCAGGGCGGCTACCGCACCGAGCTGGTCGACAACCAGCGCGGCGCCGGTTGGCACAGCGCGCTGGTCCTCACCGACGGCCAGCCGGAGATCTACTACACGCGCTCGGCCAAGCACGACCTGCGCCGCGCGACCCCGACCGACGACGGCTGGCGGTCGACCCGCGTGCTGCGCGACGTCCAGGGCCTGGCCGCGGCGCGCGCGCCGAACGGCGAGCTGGTCATCGCCTACCAGGACCTCGGCCCCAGCCGCACCGCCCGGCCGACGGTGAAGCTGCTGCGCGGTCGCGGCGAGACCTGGCGGCGCTTCGTGATCGACGAGGAGAGCCCGACCGGCGACTACCTGACCCTGGCGGTCGATCGCCAGGGCCGGGCGTTGGTGGTCTACTTCGTGCCCGGGATCGGCGGCCTGCGCGTCTACGACGAGAGCGTGCCGCCCTGAGGCCGGCTCGTCAGACGAGCTCGACCGTGAACGTGAAGGTCCGCGCCGGCTCGCCGGTCGCGCCCCGGCTGTAGGCCAGGTTGACCGTGTAGCTCTGGCCGGCCTCCGGCTGGAACCCCGCGGTGCGCCAGGTCAGAAGCTCGGTGCCGGGGGCGCCGATCGCACGCGCGGTGACGCCGGGCAAGAACTCGCTCTTCGCCGGGTGGCCGAACGAGCGCGGCGTGCTGACCACGTGCCAGCGGTAGCCGGTCGACGGATTCGACTGGAGCGCGACGACGACGTCCTGACCCTTCTTGACCCGCACGGTGCGGCCGTCATCGATGTCGTGCAGCGCGACCTGGCCAACGCTGGCATCTCGGTCGAGCTTGAACGGTCCGTAGATGGCCGGCGGCTGACAGGCGACCTGCCGCTTGAGGTAGAAGGTGTCGACCTTGTTCGGGTCGAGGTAGGTCCCGTTCGGCTTGAAGGTGCCGATCGGGATCATCGCGGTGACCGCCGAGCCGCCGATGATCCCGGGCAAGGGCTTCACCAGCACCGCCTCGGCGAACACGGCGCTCTTCGAGATCGCCCGCACCGGCTCGCCGAGCTCCCCGCCCAGCGCCTTGTAGGCGCCGAGCAGCGCGGCCTTGGTCTTGGCGCTGACCCGATCGTTGATCGGCGCCGGCTCGTCGGCGACGCCGATGAGCTTCTTCAGCTCGGCCTTCCCCTTCGGCGTGAACTTCTCGTCGAAGGTGACGAGGATCTTCTCCAGGTTGCGCCGCGCCTGCGCGCCCTTGCCGGCGGCGGCGAACAGCGCGCGCGCATCGGCGATCCCGAGCCCCCCAGGCAACCTTTCACTCGCCAGCTGCTTCAATCCCTCGAGTCTCATCGCTCCCTCCAGGTGAAATCGGCGCCCAGCGCCGGTCGAGCCGTGCATAGCACAGCGGGGAGGAGTATCGCCATCGGCCAGCGCGCGTTGCGTCATTCCTGGGACACTGGTCCCACGATTGAACGGCTGGGACGACTGCGCTAGGCTCGCGTGAGGCACGGGGGCCGGGACACGGGAGACGCAGCGCGTCGATGACCACCTCGCAGATCAAGGGCGGGATCCTGATCTCCCGCCTGAAGTTCGTGCGCGAGCGCAGCGGCGAGGAGGCGCTCACCCGCGTGTTGACCCGCCTGCCCGCGGCGGATCGGTTGACCCTCGAGGGCGTGCTGCTGCCCACCGGCTGGTACCCGCTCGACCTCAACCTCCGCCTCGACGACGCGATCGCCACCGAGCTGTCGCCCGGCGACCGCAACGCGGTCTTCCTGGAGATGGGCAAGAAGTCGGCCGACGTCAACTTGACCGGCGCGCACCGCATCTGGTTGTCCCCCGGCGATCCGCACGGGCTGCTCTCCAAGTCGCCGCGCATCTACGGCATGTACTACGCGGTCGGCCACCGCACCTACGAGCGCACCGGCGAACGCTCGGCGATCCTGCGCACCTTCGAGGCCGAAAACCCCACCTCGACCGACTGCCTGACGGTCATCGGTTGGTACATCCGCGCCATCGAGATGTGTGGCGGACGCGACGTTGTCGTGCGCGAGACGCAGTGCCGCGCCCTCGGCGCCCCGCACTGCGAGTACCACTGCCGCTGGACCTGACCGCTCAGTAGTGCCGCCCGAGCACGAACCAGCCGAAGGCGCGCACCTCAGCGCCGCGGACCGCTCTCCATCGCACGACGCCACCGGTTGAGCAGGCGGCTCGCGCGCGGCGGCACGCGCCGCGCTCCCCACAGAGCGCGGAGCAGCGCGACGTTCACCGCGTCGGCCTCGGGGACCGGCTTGGGCGTCTCCACGACCATCGGCAGCCGGGCGAGCCGCGACGCGTTGACCAGGGCACGAAAGCTGCGCAGGCCCAGCTCGCCGTGCCCGATGTGGGCGTGGCGATCACGCCGGCTGCCGAAGGCCCCGCGCGAGTCGTTGACGTGCCAGGCGCGCAGGTGGGCGAGCCCGACCGTGCGCTCGAGCTCGTCGAGCGTCCGCTCGACGCCGTCGGTCGTGCGCAGCTCGTAGCCGGCGGCGAACAGGTGACAGCTGTCGAGGCAGATCCCCAGCGGCCACCTGCCGCGCACCGCGCCGAGCAGGTCGCGCAGCTCGGCGAAGGTCACGCCGAGGCTGCTGCCCTGCCCGGCGGTGTTCTCGAGCAACAGGCGCGGCCCCCCCGGCCCGCTGGCTTCGCCCCACCGGTCGATCAGCGCCGCGGCGCGCAAGATCCCGCACCGCGCGCCGGCCCCGCGATGCGCGCCCGGGTGAATGACGAGGTAGGGAATGCCGAGCACGCGGCAACGCTCGGACTCCAGCCGCAGCGCGGCAACCGCTCGACGCTGCGCGGCCGCGGTCGGGGCGGCCAGGTTGATCAGGTAGGCCGCGTGCGCCATCACCGGCTCGACGCCGGTGCGTCGCCGCGCCGCCCGCCAACGCGCGAGCTCCTCCTCCTCGATCGGCCGCGCCGCCCATTGCTGGTTCGACTTGGTGAACACCTGGACGACGTCACAGCCGGCCGACCGGCCGCGCTCGAGCGCGTGCTCGAGCCCCCCGGCGGTCGAGACGTGCGCACCGAAGCGCGGCGGGAGACGAGCAGCCATCGACCGAGTCTGCCCATCTCGGCGACGGGGGACAAGACGCCGACGCGATTGCCCCGCGATCGCCGCGTCGGTAGACTGCGTCGATGCGTCCGACGCTATTCGCCGCCGTGACCGCCGGCCTGCTCGGCTGCGCCGGCGCGCCGCGCACCTTCCCGACCGCCGCCGGCGAGACCGTGCGCGACAGCGGCGGAGCGCTGCGCGTCGCGGACCTCCCGCGCGGCAACGTCGAGCACCTCGGCGAGGAGCTCGCGGTCTGGGGGCTGACCGAGGTGCCGGACGGCTCGCGGATGCAGGCCGCCGAGGCGATGGTCGACGCGATCACCCGCGCCGAGCTCTTGCGGCGCGTCCAGGTCACCGTGGCCGAGAGCGCGCTGGATTTGGCCGACGGCGAGCGACAGCTGCTCGAGCGGCGCACCGCCGAGGCGGTCGCCGCCCGGCTGCCAGGGCTCGCGCCGATCGCGCACGGCTGGGAGCGCCTCGAGCGGGACGGGACGACCGTCCTGCGCCTCGCCGGCCGGCTGCAGATCAGCCGCGCCGCGCTGGCCCCGGTGATCTACGACGCCTACGGCGCCGGCCACGAGGCCGCGGCCGAGGCGCTGCTCGCCCGGTTGTTCTCTGCCGGGACTGGAGACTGACCGTGCGCCTCGCTCCTCTGCTCCTCCTGGCCCTTGGTGCCTGCGGTGGCCGATCCGGCGCGCCCGGCGCCCTCCCCTCCGCCGCCCCGGTCAGCGACGCCGCGCCCGGTTGGGCGCGCGGCGGTGACACCGCCGACGACGACGGCTACCGCTTCATCTGCGAAGGGCAGGCGGCCAGCGAGCCCGACGCGCTGGCCGCGGCCGGCGGCGTCTGCGAGGACAAGATCTGCAAGCTCTGTGGCGTCGAGGTCGAGTCGGTGGTCAAGACCAACGAGACGCTCACCGGCGTCGAGCTGCAACGCCAGGTCGTCGAGCGCTGCCGTCGGGTCCGACGCAAGGAGCTGGCCCCGAGCCGCAAGCTGGTCGACTGCGGCCCCGGGGGGTGCTTCGCCTGGATCCAGATCGACTACAGCAAAGAGGACCAGCAGGCGGAGTGCAAGCGGCTGACCGACGGGAACTTCGCCGACCCGGACGCCTGCCAGGCGACCATCGAGGCGTTCAGGAACACCCGCGGTTACACCGCCCAGTCGTTCCGCGACCGGGTGGCGCTGATCGAGCGGGCGATGGGCGAGTGCAGCAACATCGACGTGCGGCCGACGCCGTTGATGGAGGCGCTGGGCGAGAAGCTCGCGCTCGGCATGCAGACCTTCAACGGCCCCGACTCCGACGCGCCGCGCCACCTGAAGAACTACTGGCTCGCGCCCTTCCCTCCGCTGTGGCAGCAGGTCAAGGAGAGCAACGACTTCGTCGAGCGGCTCCGGCTGCTGCGCGACTACCTGGCCCACAAGGTCCTGATCATGCAGGTCATCGAGACGACCTGGCCGGACGACGACCAGATCGACACCGCCGCGGCGATCGCGGGGATGATCGCGGCGGTGACGAAGGTCTCGCCGGCGCCAGCCTACGGCACGCAGCACGTCCAGATGATGGTCCTCTATCGGCTCGACGAGGCGGCGCGGCGCGGCCACCTGACGGTCGACACCGGCGGGTTGAACGAGACCCTGCGGCAGATCTTCCCGCCCGAGACCAGCTTCGAGTGGTCGGAGCTGCTCTCGATGACCAAGCTGTTCCGGTGGGATGGCCTGATCGACGACGCCGAGTGGCAGTACGTCCAGAAGATGCGCGACTGGGCGCGCGCCGGCGTCGAGCTGCTCGAGGAGGAGAACCACGGCGGCGGTCGTCGCCGCTTCGAGCGGTTCCACGCCGCGCTGCAGCGCTCGCTCGCCACGGCGAAGCGGCCCGAGGATCGGATCGACCGCTTCCGGGACGTCGCCCCGTGGACCAGCTCACCGGTGTTCATCCTCGACCTCGAGCCGACCCTGCCGACCGATCTGCAGCAGGAGTACGACTGGGGTCTGCTCTGGGAGGTGTTCTACCGCGGTCAGGAGAAGCTCAGCGTCCAGGAGCACCGCCGCTTCCGCGAGCGGTTGGTCCGCGCGCTCGGCAGCCTGCCGGCCGACGCGAAGGAGCGGCGCTCGGCCTGCATCGGCCTGAGCGATCGCTTCACCAAGCTCGAGGCCTACGGCACCGACACCTCGCCGGCGAACGGCGCACTGTGCGCCTGCCTCGAGACCTTGAACACCGAGTCGATGAGCCTGAACAACAAGGTCGAGCTCTACCGCCGCGCCATGGACCGGGGGTTGACATGCATCGCTGGGCTGAAGACCTCCTCGTCGTCATAGCCACGCTCTCGATCCCCGCGGCGGCCGAGGCCGGCACCTGCCGCTGGGCCGAGCCGAACGGCTGGACGTCGCTGCGCCAGCACGAGCGCATCGTCGAGCTGCACCGCGACCTGGTCTGTTCGCACGACGCCGCCGGCACCCTGGAGGCGACGATCTCGACCACCGGCCCCGGGGCACGGGTGCTCAAGACCGTCCGCCTGAAGGTCGAGCCGCAGGGGCGCTGGCAGCGCAACCTGGCGCTGCGCGAGAAGCTCTTCCCCTACGGCACCGACGGCTACTGCGACGAGAAGGCGAGCGTCAACCCGGCCAAGCTGGCGCTGCGGCTCGACGACGGTGAGCTCAAGCCGAGCGTCGCGGTCCGGCTGCGCCTGGCGATCACCGGCAGCGGCGATCTCGCCCCGCTGCGCCTCAGCGAGGAGCTCGAGGCCGTCTGCCTCGCCTGCCCGCGCGCCAGCGGCAGCCTCAACCTCTACGACCAGCGGTCGATGAGCGGCGCGATCAAGGCCGGGGTGAAGCTGCGCGGCGAGGTCGAGCGGGCGGCGTGGGACTGCCTGAGCACCGACGCGACGCTGGAGATCCGCTACTTCGTCGGCGAGAGCCACCGCGACGCGGAGAAGCGCATCCGCCCGGACGTGGTCCAGGCGCGGGTCGAGAAGGCGTTCAAGGTCGGCCGGGACAAGGCGACGCTGGAGCTCGCGCCTCCGCTCGCTGAGCTGTGTCGTGTCGGCGGCACGAAGGTGGTGCTCGAGGTCGGCGGCCGAGGCCAGCTGCGGCGCATCGGCAGCCGCCTGCACCTCGATCTCAAGTGCAAGTAAGGCCGCGCGACCCGCGACGCCAGCGCGATCCAAAAGGCCGGCCGACGCACTGGACGCCGCTGACCGGCCACCGGTAAGGTCTGCCGATGACCGAGCGTGACACCCTGCATCTGGTCGACGGCAGCGGCTACATCTTCCGCGCCTTCTACGGCGTTCGCCCGCTGTCGACCAGCACCGGCGTGCCGACCAACGCGGTGACCGGGGTGGCGCGCATGCTCGGACGGCTGCTCAAGGAGGAGCAGCCGAGCCACCTCGGCGTCGCGTTCGACCGGCCGGAGAAGACCTTTCGCCACCAGCTCTACCCGGCCTACAAGGCCAACCGCGACGAGCCGCCCGAGGACCTGGTGCCGCAGTTCGCCCTCGTGCGCCGCCTGGTCGAGGCGATGGACATCCCGGTGCTCGAGATCCCCGGCTTCGAGGCCGACGACGTCATCGCGACGCTCACCCGCCTGGCCGTCGAGCGGGGCATGCAAGTGGTCATCGTCACCGGCGACAAGGACCTGATGCAGCTGGTTGGCGATCGGGTGACGATCTACGATCCGATGAAGGAGCAGCGCATCGGCGTCGCCGAGGTGCACGCGCGCTTCGGCGTCCCGCCCGAGCGGGTCGCCGACGTCCTGGCGCTGGCCGGCGACACCAGCGACAACATCCAGGGCGTCCCGAAGGTCGGCCCGAAGAGCGCGGCGACGCTGGTCGCCGCCTTCGGCGACGTCGAGGCGGTGATCCGCGGCGCGGCGCAGGCGGCGAAGCCGAAGGCGTACGAGCGGGCGGTGGTCGAGCACCAGGAGGCTGCCCGCCTGGCCAAGCGCTTGACCGTCCTCGCCGCCGACGCACCGCTGGGCCTCGATCTGGACGCGCTGCGCTACGCGGCGCCGCGCGCCGAACGGCTCGGACCGCTGCTGCGCGAGCTCGAGGCCTTCTCGCTGCTGCGCGACTTCGGCTGGAGCAGCGCCGCCCCCGCCGAGGCCACGCCGGGGGACACACCCGCGCCGGCGGCGCCGGTCGAAGGGGGCATCGATCGGACGCGCTACCGCACGATCCTGTCCCTCTCCGAGCTCGAGGCCGAGGTCCAGGCCGCATTCACCGCCGGCGAGGTGAGCGTCGACCTCGAGACCACCTCCCTCGACCCGACCCGCGCCGAGATCGTCGGCGTCGCGCTGTGCGTGCCCGGCCGCGCCGCGGTCTACGTACCGCTCGCGCATCGCTACCTCGGCGCGCCGAAGCAGATCCCCCGCCCGGAGGCGCTCGCCTGCCTGCGCCGACTGTGCGAGGCCCCGGCGGTCGCCAAGCTCGGCCAGAACCTCAAGTACGATCAGATCGTCTTCGCCGGCGCCGGCATCACGCTGGCCGGCGTCCGCCACGACGCGATGCTCGCCGCCTGGGTCCTCGATCCGGCCCGCCCCTCGTACTCGCTCGACACACTGGCGCGCGAGGAGCTCGGCCACGAGACGATCCGCTACACCGACGTCACCGGCAAAGGGGCGAAGCAGATCGGCTTCGACGAGGTGCCGATCGCCGAGGCGACCGCCTACGCCGCCGAGGACGCCGACGTCGCGCTGCGCCTGTGCCGTCACCTCCACGCCAAGATCACCGCCGCGCAGCTCACGGTCTACGACGAGCTCGAGATCCCGCTCCTCCCCGTGCTCGCCGAGATGGAGCGCACCGGCATCCGCCTCGACCTCACCGCCCTGCGCCGCCTGGCCGCGGAGCTCGAGCAGCGCCTGGCGCAGGTCGAGCGGCGGGCGCACGCGATGATCGGTGAGCCGCTGAACCTCGCCTCCCCACGGCAGCTGGCGGCCCTGTTCTTCGAGCGGCTGAAGTACCAGCCGGTGAAGAAGACCAAGACCGGCTACTCGACCGATCAGGAGGTGCTCGAGACGCTGGCCCGCGAGCACGAGCTGCCCGGCGTCATCCTCGAGCACCGCCTGCTCGCCAAGCTCAAGTCGACCTACACCGACGCGTTGGTGCGGATGGTCCATCCACTGACCGGCCGGGTCCACACCAGCTTCAACCAGACCGGCACCGCGACCGGTCGCCTGTCCAGCTCCGATCCGAACCTGCAGAACATCCCGGTCCGCACCGAGGACGGCCGGCGCATCCGCGCCGCGTTCGTCCCCGAGCCCGGCTGGGTCCTGGTCTCGGCCGACTACTCGCAGATCGAGCTCAGGTTGATGGCGCACCTGTCCGCCGACCCCTCGTTCGTCGAGGCCTTCCACCAGGGCGAGGACATCCACCTGCGCACCGCCCGCGAGGTGCTCACCGGCGGCGCGCAGCCGACGCCCGACCAGCGGCGCCAGGCGAAGGCGATCAACTTCGGCGTCCTCTACGGCCAGTCCGACTTCGGCCTCAGCCGCCAGCTGGGCATCCCCCGCCTCGAGGCGGAGGCGTTCATCAGCGCCTACTTCGCGCGCTACCCGCGCGTGCGCGCCTTCTGCGATCAGACCGTCGCCGAGGCGCGCGAGCGCGGCTATGTGACCACGCTCGCCGGCCGGCGCCGGTTCTTGCCCGACCTGACGAGCAAGAACCGCAACCTCCGGCTCGCCGCCGAGCGCGTCGCCGTGAACACGCCGATCCAGGGGAGCGCCGCCGATCTGATCAAACTGGCGATGATCCGCCTGGCGGCGGCGTTGCGAAAGCGTCGCCTCCGCGCGCGGCTTCTGCTACAAGTGCACGACGAGCTGGTGTTGGAGACGCCGGCGGAGGAGCTGGCGGCGCTGACCGAGGTCGTGCGGCAGGAGATGACCGGGGTCGCGCAGCTGTCGGTGCCGTTGATCGTCGACATCGGGCACGGCCCCACCTGGGCCGACGCACACTAGGGAGACTGATGGCCGGGCGTCCGCCAAAGAATCCCCGCCGGCCGGGCAAGACCCGCAAGGCGACGGCGCGCCCGCGGCGCACCCCGGCCGCCGCCGAGCTGCACCGCCTCCGTACGCAGCTCGACGCGGTGCGCGCCATCGGCGCGACGCTGGCCAACGCGGTCGGCCTCGACGCTCTGCTCCAGCAGATCATCCCGCACGTCTCGGAGATGATGCGCGCCGAGCGCACCACCCTGTTCCTGTTCGACGAGAGCAGCCAGGAGATCTGGTCGAAGGTCGCCCAGGGAGAGGAGACGCGCGAGATCCGCCTGAGCCTCGGCGACGGCATCGCCGGCTGGGTCGCCGCCCATCGGCAGACAGTCAACATCCCCGACGCCTACCAGGACCCGCGCTTCACCCCGTCGGTCGACGCGCGCACCGGCTACCGAACCCGCTCGGTCGCGGCGACGCCGCTGGTCAACCGGGTCGGCACCCTGGTCGGCGTCCTGCAGGTGCTCAACCACGTCGACGGCGCCTTCTCGACCGACGACATCGCGCTGCTCGAGGCGATCGCCGTGCAGGCGACCTTCGCGGTCGAGAACGCGCGCCAGGCGCAGGTGATCCTCGACCAGAACCGGGAGCTCAGCGCCGCGCGCGAGCGGGTCGAGCGCCGGCGCGCCGAGCTCGATCTGCTCTACCAGCTCGAGCAGGAGACCGCCGCGTCGGCCGATCTCGACCAGCTGCTCGACTCGATCATCGTCCGCGTCTGCGAGCGGCTGCGCTCGGCCGCTGGCTCGGTCTTGCTCAGCGATCGCCACACTGGCCGGCTGTTCTTCCGCGGCGTCAGCGGCGAGCGCAAAGATGAGCTCAGGCGGCTGTCGCTCGAACCGGGCGCCGGCGTGGTCGGCTGGGTGGCCCAGACCGGCGAGCCCCTGGTGGTCAACCACCCGGACGAGGATCCGCGCCACGACCAGAACCTGGCCCGCAAGATCGACTTCCCGGCCCAGGCGTTGCTCGCGGTGCCGCTCGTTTGGGACCGCAAGGTCATCGGCGCGATCGAGGTGCTCAACCCCCGCCCGCGCAGCGCCGGCCACCCGGGCTACGACCTCGAGGATCTGAAGGTCCTGACCCTGATCGCCGGCCAGGTGTCACGCGCCGTGGCTTTGACCCTCGAGCGTCAAGCGCGGCAGGACACCGAGCGCCTGGCGCTGGTCGGGCGTATGCTCGCCGGGGTGGCGCACGATCTGCGCAACCCGATGACCGCGATCTCCGGCTACGCGCAGCTGATGGCCATCGACGACAGCGCCGCGGCCCGGGAGGAGCGCTGCGCCCGGGTCTTGGCCCAGATCGACGAGATGACCGCGATGATCAACGATCTGCTCGCCTTCGCGCGCGGGGACAACCGGCTGCACCCGGTGACCGTCGACGTCACCCGGCTGGCCCGGGACGTCGAGGAGAGCCTGCGTTTGCACTGCGAGCCGCGCGGCATCCAGCTGGCGGTCCAGGGACGCGGCGGGACGGCGTTGGTCGACGTCGGGCGCGCCAAGCGCATCCTCTTCAACCTGGCCAAGAACGCCGTCGACGTCCTCGGCTCGGGTGGCAAGCTCGCGGTCGACCTCGACGAGGAGGCCGGCGGCCTGGCCTTCCGCGTCGCCGACGACGGGCCGGGGCTGCCCGAGCCGGTCCAGACCCGGCTGTTCGAGCCGTTCGTCTCGATCGGCAAGCTCAACGGCACCGGGCTCGGGCTGTCGATCGTCAAGCGCTTCGTCGACGACCACCGCGGCACGATCACGGTCGAGAGCAAGCCGGCGCAAGGCACCACCTTCTTTGTCCGTCTGCCGCGGGCCGAGCCGCCCGCCCCGGAGCCGAGGTCCGCGTGAGCCCAGAGCAGCAGCCCGTCGAGGTGTTCGGCAACTACGATCTTCTGCGCAAGATCGGTCAGGGTGGGATGTCCGAGGTCTTCCTCGCCCAGATGCGCGGGGCGCCGCCGGGCTCCCCGCCGTTGGTGGTCAAGCGGCTGCTGCAGGACCTCGAGCGCAACCGCGACGCGGTCGACCTGTTCCTCACCGAGGCCGACGTGACGCTGATGCTGCAGCACCCGAACGTCATCCGGGTCTACGACTCGGGCGAGGTCAACAACCGCTATTACATGGCGATGGAGTACGTGCACGGTAAGGACCTGCAGCAGATCTTCGACCGGTTCTGCGCCAAGGGGTTGAAGATGAACCCCCTGGTCGCCAGCTACATCACCGCCGAGATGCTGCGCGGCCTGAGCTACGTTCATCAGGCCAAGACCCCGAGCGGCCGCGAGCTGGGCATCGTGCATCGCGACGTGACCCCGGCGAACATCTTCATCAGCAGCAGGGGCGAGGTGAAGCTCGGCGACTTCGGCGTCGCCAAGCTGATCGCGGTCGAGGGCTGGACGATGGCCGGATCGGTCAAGGGCAAGCTCGGCTACCTCTCGCCCGAGCAGGTCGGCGGCCAACCGCCTTCGCCGTCGATCGATCTGTGGGCGGCGGCGATCATCTTCTGGGAGCTGCTCGCCGGTGAGCGCGCCTTCACCGGCGAGAACGAGCTCGACGTGATGTTGCGCATCCGCAAGGGCAAGGTGCCCGACGCGCGCAAGATCAACAAAGAGGTGCCCAAGCCGCTGGCCAAGCTGCTCGAGCGCGCCCTCCACCCCAAGGAGCGCAAGCGCTTCCCCACCGCCGCCGCCTTCCTCGGCGAGCTCGACGCGCTGCTCGCCCGTGAGCCGCAGAAGGTCGACGGCCCGACGCTGGTCCAGTACCTGACCGCGGCGCTGGCCTGAAGCGCACCGGAGGACGCGCGGCCGGCGCCGCGCGAGGCCTGGAGGCCGAGGCACAGCGATGGGCAAGCGGCGCAAGAGCAACGGCTTCAACACCCCGTTCACCGGGTTGACCGTGCCAGCGACGCCGGCGCGGGCGGCGGCGCCGGCGCCCGCCCCGGTGGCTGCTCCGCCGTCGACCGAGAGCGACGCGGAGCTGTTCGCCGCCGCGGTGCGTGACGCGACGCCGCTCGCCAAGGCGCGCGGCCGGGTCGAGCCGGCCAAGCGCGAGGCGGCCTGCCTGCCCGACGACGAGCAGCTGGCGCTGCTCGAGCTGCACAGCCTGATCGAAGGTCGGGGTCCGTTCGAGACGACCGACGCCGAGGAGATCTGCGCCGGCCGCGCGCCGGGCGTCAGCATCGAGCTGGTCGAGCGGCTCCAGCAGGGCCACTTCTCCTGGCGACGGCACCTCGACCTGCACGGGCTGACCCGCGAGGAGGCCAAGGCGCAGCTCACCCGCTTCATCGTCGAGGCCCGGCGCGAGGGCGAGCGCTGCGTCCTGGTGGTCACCGGCCGGGGCCTCGGCTCACCCGACGGCGTCGCGGTGCTCCGCCAGGCCTTGCCCCGCTGGCTCGGCCGCGCGCCGCTGCGCGCCCACGTCCTCGCCTACACCCTGGCCCGCCAGGTCGACGGTGGCGCTGGCGCGTTCTACGTCCTGCTGCGCCGGCCCGGCGTCAGGCCGTTCGGCGGGCCATGACCGCGAGCCACTGGCTCATCGGTCTCGGGCTCGCCGCGCTGGCGGCCCTCGAGCTGACCCGCCGCGGGGCGTTGACGCGCCGGGTGGTGCGCGAGTTGCTCGTCCTCTTCGTCCGTCTCGAGCTCGCCTGCCTGGCGCTGGTCCGCCTGGTGGTCCGGCCGCGCTTCGTCCTGCTCGGCGAGTGCCACCAGCGGGGCGTCTGTTGCCGCCAGATCGTCGGCGATCCCCCGCGCCTGATCCGCGACACGTGGCTGGTGCGCCTGTTCGTCGCCTACCACCGGATGGTGCACTCCTTCCACCCGATCGGCCGCGGACCGAACGGCGAGATCATCTTCAGCTGCGGCCACCTCGACGCCGAGGGCCGGTGCGCGATCTACCACCTGCGCCCCTTCTTGTGCCGCAACTACCCGGTGCTGCCCTTCTACGCCGCGCCGCAGCTGCTGCCCGGCTGCGGCTTCCGCGCCGCGCCGCGGGTGGTCGTCCAGATGAAGAATCGCGCCCGGTTGCCGATCGTCAATCCACACGTCGCCGTCCACCACCCGACGGCGCCGCGCGGCAGCGAGGCGTTGCCGGAGCACTTCGAGTTGGTGGATGATTGGCCGGCGGGGGCCGGGCGCGCTGCCGACACGCCGCCGCGAGGAGAACGAGGATGATCGAGCTCGCCATCGCCGTCGCGCTCTGCGCACCGCCGGGGCTGCGCGACAACCCGAACCCGTGGATCGAGACCAAGGAGAGCGACGGCCTGCGCGTCTGGACCCGCGAGGTGCCGAGCTCGAGCATCCGCGAGGTGAAAGCCGAGGCGGTGGTCAACCAGCCGATCGCGCGGCTGTGGGAGGTCCTGGCCGACGTCCCCCGCTACACCGAGTTCATGCCCTACGTCGTCGAGGCGCGGGTCCTCGAGACCGTGGGCGCCACCCAGGCGCTCGAGTATCAGCTGCTCGACCCACCGTTGGTCGACAAACGAGACTACGCGCTCCTGGTCACCGTCGAGCATGGGGAGCAGCTGACCGTCTGGCGGCGCAGCTGGACCGTGGCCGCGGGCAAGGGCCCGCCATTACGCGATGGGGTCATTCGGCTGCAGGTCTGCGACGGGACCTGGACGTTGGAGAAGTTGGGCAGCCGGAGCACGCGGGTCGAGTACTACCTCTACACCGATCCGGGCGGCTCGATCCCGGCCTGGATCGCCAACAAGGCCAACACGACCAGCGTCCCGGCGCTGCTCGACGCCGTCCGCCAGCGGGCCCGCGATCCGGAGTGGCGTCCCTGAACGGCCGGTCACGATTCCAGATCGCCACGGGCGGCTTCGCCCGAGCGAAAACCGAAGACGGGGTGTGCGCGAATCGCGCACCCCCGTTTGGGCCGGTTTCTTGCCCGACCTCAGCTCCGGCGCGACGATGAGCCATGCGCCGCCTGCTGTGTGGCTCGAGCCTCGTCGCCCTCCTCGTCGCCTGCGCGCACCCGGCGCCGCCGAGCCTGCTGACCCAGAGCATCGCGCCCGAGCTCGGCGCCGAGCGGCGCGGCCCACGCTCGCCGCCTGACGCGCGTGACCGTGTGGTCGCCCACGCCCGCTCGCTCGCCGACGGAGCGCCGCTCACCGCCCGCGGGATCGCCTTCGACCCGGATCCGGTGGGGTTCGTCCGCGCCGCCTTCTGGGCCGCGGGGATCGAGTTGTTCGACGCCGAGGTGTGCGCCGACCAGGCCGCCGACGCCATGCAGGTGCTCTACCGCTCGACGGCGCGGCGCGGCCGCCTCCACCAGGCGAGCCCCGCCGCCGGCGATCTGGTCTTCTGGGACGCGACGCCCGGAGCCACCGCGCTCTACCCGGCGCAGGTGGCCCTCGTCGAGCGGGTGGAGCAGGACGGCACCGTCGTCGCGCTGGGCCTGTTCGCCGACGGGCCGACGCGCGTGCGCATGAACCTGCGTCACCCGGACCTCGCCAGCGCGCCGGACGGCCGGCGCCTGAACGATCAGGCCGCCGCCGGCCGCCCGCTCCCACTCGCGCACCTGTTCCGCAGCTTCGCCGACCCGTTCAGCGGTTGAGCGACGCCCCCAGGGTCAGGCCCGCTTGCGCGCCGGGACGACCGCCAGCTCCTTGTCGGGATGCAGCCGCCGCGCCCGGGCGAGCAGCACCTCGGCGCTCTCGACCCGGTTCGGGTCCGGGAGGCAACAATCCACCGGGCAGACCGCCGCGCACTGCTCCTCGTCGAAGTGCCCGACACACTCGGTGCACCGCTCCGGGTCGATGACGAAGATCTCGTCCCCCTCGCTGATCGCCTCGTTCGGGCACTCCGGCGCGCAGGCGCCGCAGTTGATGCATTCCTCGGTGATCATCGTGGCCATGCGCGCCAACCTCTCTCGCCCCTGCGCCGGAAATGGTAGTGAGGCGACCGCGCGCGGTCAAGGCGCGGCGGCCTCCGCCTCCTCGACGATCTGCACGACGCGACGGACCTCATCGTAATGGTCGTCGTTGACCGCGACGAAGCCGTTGATCGACGCCAGCCCGCCGAGGACCCGCCGCCCTTCGTCGCTGCGCGTGTTCAGCTCGAGCAGCGCGCTGCGGAGCTGATCGATCAGCTCCCCGGACAGCGACGGGTTGACGCAGTAGGCGTCGAACGGGATCCGTCCGGTCTTGGCGAGGATCTTCAGCCGCCGGGCCTCGACCCGCTCGTCCCCCATCATGCGCATCACCGGCGACGCGACCGCGATGACATCGACCTCGCGGGCGAGCAACTGGTTGATCGCCTTCTCGTGGTTGCCTGCGAAGATGATGCTCGAGAAGAACTGCTCGGGGACCAGCCCCGAGGCGCGCATGTAGGCCAGCGGATAGAGGTAGCCGCTCGCCGAATTGCGGTCGACGTAGGCGAAGCGCCGAGCGCGTAGATCCGCGAGCCGCTCGACGCGCGGCTCGTCGCGCACGACCAGGTAGCCGGAGTAGGTCGACGAGCCGTCGGCGATCTGGGTGGCGAGCAGCACCAGATCAGGCCGCGCGCGCTTGGCACGCACGTAGGCGAGCGGCGAGAGCACCGCGAGGTGGACCTCGTCGCCGATGACCATGCGCGGCACGTCGGCATAGGACTCAGCCCGGCGCAGCACCGCGGGCAGCCCGACCCGCCCGCCCAGGTAGTCGGCCAACGGCTGAAACTCACGGCGCAGCTTCGGCTCGGTGACGAAAGGCGTCAGGCCGACGACCAGCTGGTTCGGCCGCACGCCCGCGGGCCGGCGGCTCGACACCACCGGCGTCACCGGCGTCCCGACCGGCGCCGGCTTCGACTCGCAGGCGACGCACAACAGACCGCCAAGGCAGAGAAGCAGGTGAGAGCGGCGGTTCATCCGCCGAGTATAGGCGGGCCCTTCGGGCGACGGAAGGCTCAACCCGCCCCGGCGGCGGCCGGCACCTCGGCCCAACGGCAGGTGGTGTTGCGGCCGCGCTGCTTGGCCAGGTAGAGCGCCTGGTCGGCGTGGTCGATGAGCAGCCGCGCGTCGCGCGAGTCGGTCGGGTAGAAGGCCACCCCGACGCTGATGGTCAACGTCCCGCCCGGCTGGGAGTCCTCGTACGGGAAGGCCTGCGCGGCGACGACCTGCTGCAGCTTGCGCGCCGCGGCGTAGCCGTCCTCGGGGTTGGTGTCGAGCAAGAGGACGACGAACTCCTCCCCGCCGTAGCGGGCGACGAGATCGACCGAGCGCAGGTTGGCCTCCAGCAACGTCGCCAGGCGCTGCAACAGCTCGTCGCCGGCGGTGTGGCCGTTGGTGTCGTTGTAGTGTTTGAAGTGATCGACGTCGAGGATCACGAGCGCGAACTGACGCCGGGTGCGCGCCCCGCGGCGGATCTCGAACTCGAGCTGCTCCATGAAGTAGCGCCGGTTGTACAGGCCGGTCAGCGGATCGGTCTTGGCCAGCCGATCGAGCTGGCGGTTCGCCTCGACCAACTTGTCGTTGGCGGTCGCGAGCTCGGCGGTGCGCTCCTCGACCAGCTTCTCGAGCGACGAGGTGTACAGCTGGATCTGCTCAGCCATGCCGTTGAGCCCCGCCGCCAGCCGCCCGATCTCGTCAGACCTGTCGACCGCGACGCGCGTGTCCAGCTCGCCGCCGCCGAAGCGCTCGGCCATGCGCTCCATCTCGGTCACCGGCCGGATGACCAGCAGCGAGAGCAACCAGAAGACGATTGCCGCCACCCCGACCGAGATGCCGGCGCTGAGCAGGAGCGAGCGGTTGCGGTTCTGGACGATCGTCCGCTCGAGCGCCGTCAGGCTGAAGCCGGCGGTCAACGTCCCCCAGCGCAGGCCGGAGACCACCGGCACGCCGACCTTGAGCAGCGGCTGCGCGCCGGTCTCGTCGAGCAGCGTGACCGCCTCCGCCGCGGTCAGCGCCCGCCGGGTGAACGGGTCGTCATAGACCCGACCGTACTCGCCGGCGGCGGTGTGCGCCTGGACCCGGCCGGAGAAGTCGAGCGCTGCCATGTAGGCCAGGCTCAGCGCGTGCGCCTCCTCGGCGAACTGGACGACGTAGTTGTCCAGCGCCGTGATGTCGTTGTTCGCCATCGCCACCGCGCAGGGGATGGCGAAGGCGCGCAGCAGCGTCACGCCGCGGGCGCGCATCTCATCGAGGTAGATCTGCCGCTCGGCGCGCGTCTGCTGCCAGCCGACGGCGAGCTGGGCGAGCAGCACGAAGCCGACCACGAAGACGCCGAGCTTGAGCCGCAACCCCATGGACGCGTCGGATCCCCCGCCTGGCCGACCAGCGCTCAGAGCGCGTCGATGATCGCGTTGAAGGTCGGGCTCGGGCGCATTGCCGCCGCGGCCTTGCTGTCATCGGGCAGGTAGTAGCCGCCGATGTCGGCCGGCTTTCCCTGCGCGGCGAGCAGCTCGGCGGTGATCTTGCCCTCGGCGGCGGCGAGCCGCTCGGCCACCGGCGCGAAGCGCTGCTTCAGCCCCTTGTCCTCGCTCTGCTCGGCGAGCGTCTGCGCCCAGTAGAAGGCCAGGTAGAAGGTGCTGCCCCGGTTGTCGATCTCATTGACCTTGCGCGACGGGTAGCGCGCGTTCTCGAGGTAGCGGCCGACCGCCTGGTCGAGCGTCTTGGCCAACAGCGCCGCGGTGGCGTTCTTGGTCTGCGCGGCGATGAGCTCCAACGAGGGCACCAGCGCGCAGTACTCACCGAGCGAGTCCCAGCGCAGGTGCCCCTCCTTGAGGAACTGCTGCACGTGCTTCGGCGCCGAGCCGCCGGCGCCGGTCTCGAACAGCCCGCCACCGTTGAGCAGCGGCACGATCGAGAGCATGCGCGCGCTCGTGCCGAGCTCGAGGATCGGGAACAGATCGGTGAGGTAATCGCGCAGCACGTTGCCGGTGACCGAGATCGTGTCCAGGCCCTGGCGCGTGCGCTCGAGCGTGGCCCGCATCGCCTCGATCGGCTTCAGGATGCGCAGGTCGAGCCCCTTGGTGTCGTGCTTGGGCAGGTACTGCTTGACCTTGGCGATGATCTCGCGGTCGTGGGCCCGCGCCTCGTCGAGCCAGAAGATCGCCGGCGCGCCGGTGGCGCGGGCGCGGGTGACCGCCAGCTTGACCCAGTCCTGGATCGGCAGGTCCTTGACCTGGCACATGCGGAAGATGTCGCCCGGCTCGACGGTCTGCTCGAGCAGGGTCTTGCCGCTCGCGTCGACCACCCGGATGGTCCCCGGCTCGGCGGCGATGAAGGTCTTGTCGTGCGAGCCGTACTCCTCGGCCTTCTGCGCCATCAGACCGACGTTGGAGACCGCGCCCATCGTCGCCGGGTTGAACTGCCCGTGCTTCTGGCAGTCGGCGATCATCTCCTGGTACATCGTCGCGTAGCAGCGATCGGGGATGATCGCCCAGGTGTCCTGGAGCTGGTCGTCCTTGTTCCACATTTTGCCGCCGTCGCGCACCACGTTCGGCATCGAGGCGTCGACGATGATGTTGTTCGGCACGTGCAGGTTGGTGATCCCGGCCCGCGAGTCGACCATCGCCAGCGCCGGCCGCTTGGCGTAGCAGGCGGTGATGTCGGCCTCGATCTCGCGCTTCTTGTCCGCCGGCAGGCGGCTCAGCCGCTCGAGGATGTCGGCCAGGCCGTTGTTCGGGTTGGCGCCGATCTCCTTGAGCACACCGGCGTGCTTGTCGAGAGCCTCGCGGTAGAACACCGACACGGCGTGGCCGAACATCACCGGGTCGGAGACCTTCATCATCGTCGCCTTCAGGTGCAGCGAGACGAGCGTCCCCTCGCGCCCTGCGGCGTCGAAGGTCTCGGCGTAAAAGCGCCGCAGCGCCGCGACGCGCATCACCGTCGTGTCGATCACCTCGCCGGCCTTGAGCGCCAGCTTGTCCTTGAGCAGCTTGACCGCCCCGCCCTTGCCGACGAGCTCGATCTTGACCTCGGTCGCCGCCGGCACGGTCACCGACCGCTCGTTGGCGTAGAAATCATCGGCCGACATGTGCACCACGCGCGCCTTGGAGCCGCTCTTCGGCCACTCCTTCATCATCTTGTGCGGGTTCTTCTGCGCAAACCGCTTCACCGACACCGCCGCGCGCCGGTCGGAGTTCCCCTCACGCAGCACCGGGTTGACCGCCGAGCCGAGCACCTTGGCGAAGCGGGCCTGCAAGGCCTTGTCCGCCTCGCTCTTGGCCTCCTCGGGGTACTCGGGGATGTCGTAGCCCTTCTCGCGCAGCTCTTTGATCGCCGCCTGCAGCTGCGGGATCGTCGCCGAGATGTTCGGCAGCTTGATGATGTTGGCCGCCGGCGTCTTGGCCAGCTCGCCGAGCTCCCCGAGCGCGTCCGGCAACCGCTGGTTGGGCTTCAGCTTCTCGGGGAAGTTGGCGATGATCCGACCGGTGAGCGAGATGTCCTTGGTCTCGACCTCGATCCCGGTGCCCTTGGTGTAGGCGCGCACGATCGGCAAGAGCGCGTACGTCGCCAGCGCCGGTGCCTCGTCGATCTTCGTCCACATGATCTTCGCCGTTGCCATGATGTGTCCTCCTGGGCATGCCGCGCCGGCCACGAGCCGACGGCAGCTCCCCCGCCCATGCGCGGCTATCACCATCCGCGCTGCCGGGCAACGCTCCGGCGCGCCGATCGGTCGATTGACACGCGCCCCGCGGCCCGTGTAGAAGGCCGCGGTCTGCGGCAGTGGCGGAATTGGCAGACGCACCAGCTTGAGGGGCTGGCGGTGGCAACACCGTGGGAGTTCAAATCTCCCCTGCCGCACCACCCGAAATCCCCTCGCCTCCTCGTGTGGCGTGTTGCGCAGCGAAGGAACCCCATGTCCACCCTGCTGATCATCGTGCACATCGTCGTCTCGTTGTTCCTGATCGTCGTCGTCCTGCTGCAGGCCGGCAAGGGCGGCGGCATGGGCGCCACCTTCGGCGGCGCGTCGCAGCAGATCTTCGGCGGCCGCGGCGCGGCCCCGTTCTTGGCCCGCGTCACCACCGGCGCGGCGGTGATCTTCTTCTTGACCTCGCTGACCCTGTCGATGATCGGCTCGCGCGAGCGCTCGGCGTTCGAGCGCGAGCTGGACAAGAAGGAGAAGCAGACCAAGACCGAGGCCGGCGAGGCCCCGGCGGCCGACGTCGCCCTCGACGCCGCGCTCGCCCCGGCTGAGGGTGAGGCACCGACCGATGCGGCAGCGGCGCCCGCCGATGCACCCGCGCCCACCGATGCGCCCGCGGCTGCCGACGCGCCCGCAGACGCGCCGGCCCCGACCCCGGCCGCCCCGTAGCTACCTGGCCCCGGGTCGCCCCTTGACGATGCCGACGAACTGATCCGCGGTCAGGCTGGCGCCGCCGACCAGCGCCCCGTCGATGTCGGCCTGGCCGAGCAGCTCGCCGGCGTTGTCCGGCTTGACGCTGCCCCCGTAGAGAATACGGATCGCCTCGGCCGCGCCCGGATCGCGCGCCCGCAGCCGCTCGCGGATCGCGGCGTGGGCCTCCTGCGCCTGCTGCGGCGTCGCCACCTTGCCGGTGCCGATCGCCCAGACCGGCTCGTAGGCGATGACGATGCCGGAGAGCTCGGCGACGCTGAGGTCCTTGATCCCGGCGTCGAGCTGAGCGCCGACGACCTCGAGCGTCTTGCCCGCCTCGCGCTCGGCCAGCGTCTCGCCGATGCAGAAGATCGGCACGAGCCCGGCGCGCAGCGCGGCGCGCACCCGCTTGCCCGAGCTCTCGAGCGTCTCGCCGAAGAACTGCCGCCGCTCCGAGTGACCGACCAGCACGTAGCGGCAGCCGGCGTCCTTGAGCATCGGCCCGCTGACCGTGCCGGTGAAGGCGCCCTTGTCCTCCCAGAACAGCTCCTGCGCGGCGAGCTCGATGGTCGAGTCCTCGAGCGCCTTGCGCACCGCGGCGAGCGCGGTGTACGGCGGCGCGACCACCAGATCGCAGTCGCGCACCTGGGCGAGCAGGCGCCTGAGCTCCCGAACCAGCTCGGTCGCTTCATGGATGGTCTTGTGCAGCTTCCAGTTGCCGGCAATCATCAGTCGGCGAGCCATGATGCTCTCCTCGGGGGAAGGGGCCGCGAGCGGCCGTCAGTGCGAACGGACTACTTCAGGGCGTCGATGCCGGGCAGCGTGCCCTTCTCGAGCAGCTCCAAGGAGGCGCCGCCGCCGGTGGAGACGTGCCCGAGCCGGTCGACGATCTTGGCCTTCTCGATCGCCGCCACCGAGTCGCCGCCGCCGACGACGGTGAAGCCCTGACACTCGGCCATCGCCTTGGCCACCGCCATCGTCCCGCCAGCGAACGCCTCCCACTCGAAGACCCCCATCGGGCCGTTCCAGAACACGGTCTTGGCGCCGCGTACCCGGGCGGCGAACTTCTCGCGCGTCTTCGGACCGATGTCGAGGCCCATCTTGTCCTTGGGCACGGCCACCGCGGCCACGGTCTCGGGCTTGGTCGTCTCCTCGAAGGCCGCGCCGACGACGTGGTCCTCGGGCAGGAGGAGCTCCACCTTGCGCGCCTTGGCCCGGTCCATGATCTCGGTCGCGACGTGCAACTTGTCGTTCTCGACCTTCGAGGTACCGATCTCGTCGCCGCGCGCCTTCAGGAAGGTGTAGGCCATCGCCCCGCCGATGCACAGCGCGTCGACGCGGCCGAGCAGCGAGCTCAAGACGCCCACCTTGTCCTCGACCTTGGCCCCGCCGATCACCGCGATGAAGGGCTTGCCTGGGTTCTCGAGCAGCTTCGACAGGGCGGCGACCTCCTTCTCGAGCAGGAAGCCGGCGCCCTTGTCCTTGACCAGCGGCACCACGCCGACGATCGAGGCGTCAGGCCGGTGGCAGGAGCCGAAGGCGTCGTTGATGAAGACCTCGAACGGCGCGGCGAGCTCCTTGGCGAAGGCCGCCTCGTTCTTCTTCTCGCCCTTGTGGAAGCGCACGTTCTCGAGCAGGATCACGCCGCCGGGCTTCTGCTCCTGGACCAACTTGCGCACCCCGTCGCCGATGCAGTCGTGGGAGAAGACCACCTCCTGGTCGAGTAGCTCCTGGAGGCGCGCCGCCACCGGCTCGAGGCTGAAGGCCGGATCCGGCTTGTCCTTGGGCCGGCCGAGGTGGGAGCAGAGGGCCAGGCGCGCGCCAGCCCGGAGCGCGTGCTGGACGGTCGGCAACGCCGCGCGGATGCGCGCGTCGCTCTTGATCTTGCCCTCCTTGATCGGGACGTTCAGGTCGAGGCGCATCAGCACCGCGCGCCCGTCGAGCTGCAGGTCTTTGATCGATCGCATCGGCTCCTCCTTCGGCCTCAGCCGAACTGAATGCCCTGGGCCAGCGGCAGGTCCTTCGACCAGTTGATCGTCTGCGTCTGCCGCCGCATGTACTGCTTCCACGAGTCGGAGCCGGCCTCGCGGCCGCCGCCGGTCTCCTTCTCGCCACCGAACGCGCCGCCGATCTCGGCGCCGCTGGTGCCGACGTTGACGTTGGCGATGCCGCAATCCGAGCCCTCGGCCGAGGTGAACTTCTCGGCGCTCGAGAGCGAGGTGGTGAAGATGCAGGAGGACAGGCCCTGCGGCACGCCGTTCTGCACCCGGATCGCCTCGTCGAGATCGGCGACCTCGAGCACGTAGAGGATCGGCGCGAAGGTCTCCTCCTGCACGATCGCCATCTCGGGCCGGGCCTTGACGATGCATGGCTCGACGTAGCAGCCGCCCTTGAACTTGGGCCCCTCGAGCTTCTTGCCGCCGCAGAGGACCTCGCCGCCCTGCTTCTTGATCTGCTCCATCGCCTTCATCATGTCGTCGACGGCGCCGGTGTTGACGAGCGGGCCCATCACCGTGTCCTTGTCGAGCGGATCGCCGATGCGCACCTGGCCGTAGGCCTTGACCAGGCGCTCGACGAAGGGCTTGGCGATGCCCTTTTGCAGGATCAATCGCCGCGTCGTCGTGCAACGCTGACCGGCGGTGCCGACCGCGCCGAACAGGACCGAGCGCAGCGCCAGGTCGAGGTTGGCGTCGTCCATCACGATGAGCGCGTTGTTGCCGCCGAGCTCGAGGATGGTCCGACCGAAACGCTTGGCGCAGGCCGCCGCGACCCGCTCGCCCATCACGTTCGAGCCGGTCGCCGAGATGAGCGGAATGCGCCGATCGTTGAGCATCTTCTCGCCGATGCTGCGGCCGGGCCCGACCACCAGGTTCATCGCCCCGGTGAAGCCGTTTTGGGCCAGCACCTGGTTCATCAGCTTGGTCACCGCGATCGCGGTCAGCGGTGTCTCCGAGGACGGCTTCCAGACCATCACGTCACCGCAGATGGCGGCGACGAAGGCGTTCCACGACCAGACCGCGACCGGGAAGTTGAACGCCGAGATGATGCCGACCGTGCCGAGCGGGTGCCAGACCTCGGTCATCCGATGGCGAGCGCGCTCCGACTGAAAGACCTGGCCGCACAGCTGGCGCGACATGCCGACCGCGAGATCGGCCATGTCGATCATCTCCTGCACCTCGCCCTGGCCCTCGGTGTAGATCTTGCCCATCTCCAACGTGACCAGCTTGCCGAGCGCCTCCTTCTTCTGACGCAACACGTCGCCCATCTGGCGGACGATCTCGCCGCGGCGCGGCGCCGGCGTCATCCGCCACTTCTCGAAGACCCCGAGGCCGGCCTTGATCACCTTCTCGTAGTCGGCCTCGTTGGCCTGCTTGACCTTGGCGATGACGCTGCCGTCGATGGGGGTCTTGACCTCCATCAGCTCGCCGCCGGTGGCGAAGAACTCGCCGGCGGAGGCGCCGAAGTTGGTCTCCTCGATGCCGAGCTCGCGCAAAAAGTCGTGCATGGGGTACTCCAAAGTGGGTTTTGCCCGTAGGCAAGCCGGAACATGCCGTGCCGCCCCGGGGCGGTCAAGGGACAGCGCTGCCACGGCTGTGCTAGGCTCGCGCCGATGTCGCTGCTCGTCCTCCCCGCCGGACAATCGCTGCGCGTCGTCGCCGAGCGACTCGGCGTGCCACTC
This sequence comes from Deltaproteobacteria bacterium, assembly GCA_041309305.1. GTDB lineage: Bacteria > Myxococcota > XYA12-FULL-58-9 > XYA12-FULL-58-9 > XYA12-FULL-58-9 > JBFYZW01. The sequence continues at coordinate 29,152 of JBFYZW010000224.1, forward strand.
GACGAGCTGCAGCGCCACGCCGGCGTCAGCGATCCCGAGGCGGTGCTGCCACGCGAGCAGCGCATCGAGGTGCCGGACGGCTTTCTGCGCGGGCGATCGGCCAAGCGCCAGCAGCCGCTCGAGGCGCCGACCACCTCCGCGCGGCAAGGCGGGATGAACACCTGGCTGGCGATGGACATCGAGCAGAAGCGCACCCGCGCCGGCGGCGGCCTGGCTGGGCGGGCGGCGAGCGAGGACGAGCAGGAAGGCCTCGCCGAGGCGCACCGCGCCTACCTGCGCTTCGCCTGCGACGACAATGAGCTGGCCTTCGACCTGTACGGCCAGCTGACGGTGACCCACAGCGTCGAGCTCCGCGCCCAGGCCTTCGCCGGCCAGGGGTGCGCCGCGGCCCAGCGGCATCGCCTGTTCGGCGCGCCGCTCGGCCGAAGCCAACCGCAGGCGCTCTCGGCCGCCAAGGCGGCGCAGTGGGCCGCTCCCAAGCACCCCGAGTCCCTGCTGGCAATGGCCCTCGCCCTCGGCGCCCCGGGCACGCCCGAGGCCCTGGCCGAGGCTCGTGCCGAGCTGCAGCGTGGCCTCGAGCTCGCCCCGCGGGCGGCGCGCTGCTGGGCTGAGCTCGCGGCAGTGCACGAACGCCTCGAGGAGCTCGACGACGCAGCGGCCGCTCTGTCCGTGGCGTTGGAGCTGGAGCCCACCTGGCTCTTCGCCTTGACCACCGAGGCCCGGCTGGCGCGCCGCGCGAACGAGCTCGACCGGGCCCTCGCGCTGCTCGAGCTCGCCAGCCAGAGCTACCCCCACCACGCCAACGTCGTGACCGAGCGAGCCATCCTCCTGGCGCTCGGTGGCGATGCGAGCGCCGACGAGATCCAACGCCAGGCCCTCACGCTCGCCGGGGCGGACGAGCACCGAGCCCTCCTCGCGGCGGCGTTTTCGCGCCGGACCATGCCCGCTTGACCCGCGTCGGGCTGGCTGTAGAACGAAACCCACACGATTTGAGAGGACGTCACAATATTCAATCATATCGGACTTATTCGATGCTGTGTGGCTCAGGATCTACAGCGCCATGCCTGTAGACACAAGACAACACTTTCTGTTGTGTGCCGACCACATGGCTGTTCAACATAATGGAATGAATAGAAAACTCCGTCGTGAGCTGATCGGGCTCGGCGGCCGCTGCGGAGCGGCCGTTCGTGCCCGGCGAGAACGTGACATAACATTCTGTTTATTAACGATAAATTCGGTCGAGATCGCGCCTACCGGGGCCGATCCGTGGGATCGCGCCCACAGGGGTCCCGCTTCTCGGCTGCAAGTGGGGGTTTCACACCACATGAGCTCCCCACGGTCAGAGCGAGGCTGTCTGCTCAACATCCCGAAAAATGTGGAAAATCGATCTGGTTCTCCGGATTTGGGGCCTTGGCCCGGATCTAGCATGTCGAACATGGTGAACCGGAGGATCGTGCCTTCGAGAGAACGAGCGAACGGAACCGAAAACGTTTCTTTGAGGAGGAGAACATGCGTCAGTTGATCAGCATCCTGGGAGCGATGGCGTTTGCGATCGCCTTCCTGCCCAACGTGGCGTTCGGCCAGGGCGCCGAGTGCTCGGGCGGGCTGTGCGGTACCCCGAACCAGTCAGGAGGTGGTTGCGGCTGCGGCTGCGGCTCGGTTCTGGTGGCGATGACCGACCGCGGTGACACCTACCAGTTCGCCGACGACTTCGATGGTGACGGCATCGAGGACGAGTTCGACAACTGCGCCTTCAGCGCCAACTATGACCAGGCCGACGCCGACGGCGACCTGGTGGGCGACGCCTGCGACGTCTGCCGCAACGCCGCGGACCCGCTGCAGAGCGACATCGACGGCGACAAGACCGGCGACCTGTGCGACACCGACATCGACGGTGACACCATCCTGAACGCCGCCGACAACTGCCAGCTGATGCCCAACACCGCCCAGACCGACACCGACACCGACATGATGGGCGATGCCTGCGACGCCGACGACGACAACGACGGCATCGAGGACCTGCTCGACCCCTGCCGGCTCGAGGCGGGCGCCGGCACCGGCTTCTGCGATGACGACCCGGACGGCGACGGCATCAACAGCGGCGGCGACAACTGCCCGTACGTCTTCAACCCGGTCGGCGCCGGCGGCGTGCAGCTCGACGTCGACCTCGACAACATCGGCGACGCCTGCGACCTGGACATGGACGGCGACGGCGTGCTGAACTTCGACGACAACTGCAAGGGCGTCTTCAACCCGTCGCAGGTCGACATCGACCTGGACGGCTTCGGTGACGCGGGTGACTGGGCGGGCGGCGCCGAGTCGTGCGACACTCGCGAGTGCTACGTCATCGGCGGTGACCAGGCGAACTGCCTCGACCCGCAGCAGGCCTTCTCGATCTACCTGAGCCTGATCGGCGAGCGCGTCGCCGGCAAGTTCCAGATTGACCAGGAGATCACCGTGGCGCTGTTCTCGAACCGGCTCGGCCAGGCGCACGCCTGGACCGCTCGCTTCGCCGAGATGCCGGCGGGCAGCAACGCCTCGCTGATCAACGCCAAGGGCTCCGCCGGCACCGAGCCGTCGAGCCCCCACGTGGTCAACTGCCTGCGTACCCAGGACGGCGTCTGCACCGAGACCAACAACATCCGGTTCGCGCCGGACCAGCCGGGTGAGTACGTGATCAAGGTCACGGCCTCGCTGCAGCAGGACGACCCGCTCGGCCCGAGCACCGCGACCTACACGATCGTCGCGGAGGTCGAGGGCGAGGCCAAGGGCGGCTGCGCGGCGACCTCGGGCAGTCTGGCGGCGTTGGCACTCGGCCTCCTCCTCGCCGGGTGGCGTCGTCGGCGCTAGGTCGCTGCAGCTCAGCTGAGCTCTAACCAAAGGCCCCCCCCAACCATCGGTTGGGGGGGGCTTTTGCGTTCTGGTTAGGCTATACTGTTCGCTCGCCGCTGACGCACGGAGGCAACATGCGCCAGGTGATCCTTGTCTTGCTCGGCCTCGGCCTCGCCTGCTCGGACGTCCGCCTGGAGTACCCGGACGAGGAGGAGCTGCTCGCCGCGGTCGACAACGAGCTCAACATCACCGGCAGCTACTGCACCTCGGCGGCTGGCGACGTCGAGTACCCGGTGAAGATCTTCTTCATCATCGACGGCTCCGGCTCGCAGCAGTTCACCGACCAGAACCGCCAGCGGGTGATCGCGGTCGAGCAGGCGATCAACACGCTCCTGCCGCTCGGCAACACCTACTTCAAGGTGGCGGTGTTCAACGCCTCGGTCTCCGGGACCCCGGCCAACTACGAGCAGGATCCGGACGGCCCGGCCGGGCCGATCTTCACCCGCAGCACCTCCGACCTCATCGCCGCGCTCGGCAACCTGGCCGAGGCCGACAGCCTGACCGACTACCAGGGCGCGCTCTCCTACGCCTACGTGGCGCTGAGCACCGACATGAGCTTCACCCCGCCGGTGGAGCTCGCGCGCACCAAGTACGTCATCATCTTCGTCTCCGACGGCATCCCCGACCCTCAGTGCACCATCGGCCTGGGCAACGACTTCGACCCGGTCAACCCGACCGAGCCCTACCTGCTGTGCGAGAACGTCGACTTCATGAACTGCATCATGAAGCGCGACTGCGGCATCGCCGGCGGCACCGAGTGTCCTGCCCAGGGCTATGATGATGGCTGCGGCTACGGCGCCGCGGTGTGTAACGACCTGTGCGCCCCCGATCCGGACTACTGCACCGCCAACGAGTTCGGCTGCCTCATCCCGCCCATCTTCGGCAACCTGACCGGCGACGGGCTGCAGGGCGGCGGCGACTACAACCAGCCCTACCAGATCCTCCAGAAGGTGCAGGAGATCATGGACCTGCAAGACCGGTACAACGTCGGCGAGATCCGCCTGCACGCCGGGCTGGTCTTCGACCCGATGGCCGACCCAGCCGTCATCGCCATCTTCGGCGACGCCTCGCAGGCGGCGCCGCTGATGCAGCAGGTGGCCGAGATCGGCACCGGCCAGTACATGGAGTTCTACGGCGGCGACGCGATCGACTTCCTCAACATCAACTACGACTCGATCAAGCAGCAGCGGGTCGTGCGCGGCTTCTTCGCCGACAACCTGGCGCTGCGCATGCGCGCCCACGGGCTCGAGGTCGACACCGACTTCGACGGGCTGACCGACGCCGAGGAGCAGGAGCTCGGCCTCGACCCGACCCAGCGCGACACCGACCGGGACGGCTACAGCGACCTGCTCGAGGTGCGCATGGCCGGCTTCTCCTTCGATCCGCGCGACCCCTGCCTGCCGCCGATCGACGACGCGATGGGCGACGGCCGGATCCGCGCCGGCACCTGCTCACCGCCCGACATCCAGACCGACCCGAACCAGCCCCTCGCCACGCGCAAGGTGGCCTGCAACTACAGCGACCTGTTCTTGACCAACGGCTGCAGCACCGCGTTCGGCACCTGCTCGGACACGCCGCCGTTCTACTTCGCCGACTACGACCGGGACGGGCTGCACGACTGCGAGGAGCGGATCCTCGGCACGCTCTACGACGTGCCGGACAGCGACCACGACGGCGTGCCCGACCTGCAGGAGTTCATCTTCGGCACCGATCCACGCCGCTGGGACAACGACACCGACTTCGACAAGGACGGCCTGCCGAACGGCCTGGAGGTCGAGTGGCACCTGAACCCGCTGCTGCCCCAGTCGGACCAGGAGGCGCGGGCGCGTTACCGCTACGACCGGCCGGAGACGGGCAAGACCCTCGACGGCCGTTCCTGCTTCGACTTCGCCGTCCGGCGCATCCAGCTCGGCTACACCCAGGACTCCGGGAGCCTGCCCCCGGCGCTCAGCGGCGTCGGTTACAACGAGATCCGCCTCTACCTGCTCGAGAACATGGCCGACAACCTCTCCGGCCCGCCGCTCATCCGCACCGCCTGCGTGCGCGCCCAGTACGTGCCACCCACCCGAAAGGTGCCCTCGACCGGGGCGGTGATCCTGAGCGAGTCCGACTTCAACTACCTGCACAACCGGGAGGACTCGGCCTTCAACTCGGATCCGAGCATCATGTTCAACCCGGTGCTCTCCTTTGACGAAGCGGTCACCGCGCCGGCCCACCGCAACGGCTGCATCACCCTCCGCTGAAGAGGTCCCGCGATGAAGCTCGCCGCCACCGCCGCCCTCGCCGTCACGCTCGCCGCCTGCACCGAGTCCAACTTCTTTGTCCCGCCGATCGTGCTCGAGCAGCAGCTCGACAACAAGGTGCTGGTCCAGGGCGGCTTCTGCGCCGAGGGGGCCGACAGCCTGAAGGCCTACCTCAAGCTGATGTTCATCATCGACCGCTCCAACTCGATGCAGGTCACCGACCCGAACAACGCCCGCGTCTCGGCGGTGGCCAAGGTCGTCGACCAGTTCGTCGAGAACCCGACGACCCTGGCGATGCGCGAGGGGGTCGAGATCGCGCTGATCAGCTTCTGGGGCGACTCGGCGGTGCACACGCGCAACGAGCTGGGCCTCAACGGCTTCTCGCGCGACACGCCGGAGATCCTCGCCAACCTGTTCCGCATCGCCCAGACCAGCTCGAACACCGGCTACGACAAGGCGCTCTCGCAGGCCTTCCAGGTGCTCGACACCGACATGGCGCGGCTCGACGATCAGGCCCGCGCGTTGTCACGCTACGAGGTCTTCTTCCTCTCCGACGGCCTGCCCTTCCCGGACAACTGCTACGACGAGGCCAACTCGCTGCGCTCGGCGGTCGGCGCCACCCGACGGATCAAATCGCTCGAGGCGTTGCACAAGGTCAAGATCACCGTCCACACCGCCTTCGCCGCGGTGCCGGCGATGTTCGACGCCCCGGTGCCGATCGGCGAGGAGACCGGCCAGTCCTGCTGCCTCGGCGTCGACATCTCGCCCATCTCGCTGGTCGGGGACTGCTACCAGACGATCAGTATGGGCGAAGTGACACGCAAGCTGCTCTACGAGATGGCGCTCGCCGGCGGCGGCACGTTCAAGCAGTTCGACAACGGCGATGACATCAACTTCCTCGAGTTCCAGTTCTCCGAGAGCCGCCGCCTGTACGCGATGTCCTACTTCATCGCCGCGAACACCAGCGCCAAGTCGGCGGTCGACCACGTCGACGCCGACAGCGACCGGGACGGCCTGACCGACGCCTACGAGACCGCGCTGGGGACCAGCCCCTTTTTGCGCGACTCCGACGGCGACGGGTTCAGCGACGGGGTCGAGGAGCGCTTCCGCCTCACCGGCCTCGACCCGCTCGATCCGACCGACGCCCAGTGCCAGATCTTCGAGCGCGTCGACTCGGACGCGGACGGCTATTTCGACTGCGAGGAGTCGTTCATCGGCACCAACCGGCGCTCGTTCGACAGCGACGCCGACGGCCTGCCCGACACCGTCGAGCTGCTCGCCGGCGCGGACGCGAACTCGGCGACGCCGATCCAGGACCACCAGGCCGACGCCGACGCCGACGGCGGCACCAACGGCGAGGAGCTGCGCTGGCACACCGACCCGAAGGCCGACGACGTCGCCGAGCGGGCGGAGATCGCCTATGACTACGACCAGCGCGAGCTGCCGATCACCACCGGCCAGGCCTGCTACGAGTTCAAGGTCACCAACATCGCGCTCGCCTCGACCCGGGGCGCGCCGCAGGAGTGGAGCAAGGGCTTCTGCGTCGGCGCCGCGGCGGCAGCCTGCAGCCGCACGCTGCCCTGCCCGACCGGCGAGGAGTGCGATCTGACCCACGGCCTGTGCCACCTGCCGGGCGCCCCCTGGTGCTACGGCGACGAGGACTGCCTGGGCGCCGATCGGTGCGGCAACGCCAAGCAGGCCGACGGCTGGAACCGGACCATGCTCTACATGGCCCAGACGCCCTACGACGACCCGCTCGCCGACCCGCTCTACCGCGTCGCTTGCGTCGAGGCGCGCTACGTCGAAGAGCGCGATCTCAAGGTGCCGGCCAGCGGCGTCATCGATGTGCCACTGCGCCGCGTCTCCGACACCTACGCGCCGGCGCCGGTGCTGGGCCCCAACCCGTTGCCCTGTCAGGTGTCGAACAACCAGGACTGCGGCCTCGGCGCCCGGTGGTGTCAGTTCGCCGACGACGGCTCGAGCTGCACCTGCTGCGAGCCGCCCACCTGCAGCGCCTCCCACCCCTGTCCCGGCGGGGGCACCTGCTCGATCACCGGCACCGCGACCTCGGGCGTGTGCACCTGCTCGAGCAACGCCCAGTGCGGCGGCGGCATCTGCCTGCGCGACGTCCAGCAGAACGGCGTGCGCTTCTGCGACAGCATCAACTGCCAGCCCTGCCCCGAGTGCGCCGACGGCGTCGACAACGACGGCGACGGCAAGACCGACTTCCCCTACGACCCGGACTGCGCCGACTCGGTCTTCGACAACGAGGCGAACGACGACCAGTGCTCCGACGGCGTCGACAACGACAGCGACGGCAGCATCGACTGGCCGTTCGACCCCGGCTGCGACAACTGGAACGATCCGGACGAGACCAATCCGGCGACGCTGCCCGCCTGCTCCGACGGAATCGAGAACGACGACCCGTCCGACGGCGCGGTCGACTTCCCACGTGATCCCGGCTGCCACTCCGCCAGCGACGCGGACGAGACCGACTCGCGCCACAACGGCCTGCCGGGCTGTCGCGACGGCGTCGACAACGACGGCGACGGCCTCACCGATATGGCCGACCCGGGCTGCACCGATCCGGAGGACATCGACGAGGACGGGCCGGTGGCCTGCTTCTCGTGCCAGCGCTTCGCCGACTACGTCCCCGGCCAGTGCGACATCCGCGCCGGGCGCTGCAAGGCCCGCTCGAGCTTGATCCCCTACCTCGACGGCAACAACGCGCCACAGAACCGCGCCTGCACCGACCACACCGAGTGCCGTGGCTCGATCTGCGACCTGGTCCCGAGCAGCCCGACCCGCGGCCAGTGCGTCCGTTGCCTGCGCGACGAGGACTGCGCCGTTCTCCCGGATCCGGGGCCGAAGCTCTGCGACCCGGCCGCCGGCTGGTGCCTGAGGCCGGTCGACCCGACGCAGATCACGGCGTGCACCAGCGACGCCAACTGCAGCGCCGGCGTCTGCCAGACCGACATCGGCTACTGCTCGATCGATCCGCGCGAGGCCTGCGCGTCGGATCGCGACTGCGCCCCGGGGAGCTACTGCTCGACCGAGCGCGGTTTCTGTCTCGAGCCGATCTACTTCACCCGCCAGTGCAACCCCAGCGAGCCGTGCCAGGAGGGCACCTGCGATCCCGATCTCGGCTGGTGCATGCCGGATCAACAGGAGGATCAATGCACACACAGCGACCTGTGTCCGTTCGGCGAATGCCTGCCGAGCGGCGCCTGCGATCAGCAGACGTTCGTCTTCCCGCGCGACTTCCGGCCCGAGGTCGACTGCTTGCGACCGCGCTGACGGTTTGCGGCCTCGCCCTGGCGACCGGCTGCCAGGGCAACGTGCGCGTGCCGGACGTCAACGCCGATCAGGACTGGTACAGCTCGGCCTGTCTGCCCGAGGACCCCTCGCGCGACCTCGAGAGCGCCTGGGAGATCTCGCCAGCGGACATCGCCGCCGGCACCCCGGTCTCGGACACCCTCTGCCCGCTGTACGACTCCGACTTCTGGAAGCTCGTCGTCACCGGCGAGCGGCAGCTGGTCGACGTCCAGGCGACCTACAACAAGAGCGGCAACATCCAGCTGGCGATCGACTGGTTCGGGCCGCGCGGCCTGTGCGTGCCGACCTCGCCGCAGAGCTGCAGCGCGAGCAGCGAGTGCGGCGCGAGCTTCTGCGATCCGGCGCGCGGCGGCTGCCGCGCGCCGAACGCGCCGCTCTGCTTCGGTCCGGCCAACTGCCCGGGGGAGACCTGCGCCGTGGCCGAGAATGACGCGCTGCAGGGCCCGATCCTCGAGATCCCCGGCGGCGGCTCGCAGCACCGCATCGCCACCATCTTCCCGGCCTTCCGCGAGGGCACCTACGCGCTGCGCATTTACGACCGCATCTCGACGGTCGAGGACGCGACGACCGAGTACCAGCTCACCGTGACGACGCGCCAGGACACCGACGTCAACGAACCCAACGACGCCCCCCTCCTGGCCACGCCGCTCACCGACGGCACGCCAGTGTCGGGCACCTTCTCGTACGTCAACGACGTCGACTGGTTCCGCATCACCCCGGGCTTCGCCGGCACCGCGGTGGTCTACGTCGAGCTGTTCTACCCCGACGGGATGCCGGCAGTCCCCGCCTTCCGCGTCAGCCAGGGCGGGCAGGTGTTCACCGCGGTCGGTCCGCCATCGACGCCGCGCGCCGCAGTCGTCGACACCGTCACCGGGCGGCTGTGGGCCTCGGCGCGCGTGCTCGGCAGCGCCGAGCCGATCGACGTCGAGGTGTGGAACACCACCCCCAGCGTCCTGGCCCCGAACCACGCCTACACCCTGACGGTGCGGGTGCTGCAGGATGCCGACGAGCCGACCCGCGACGACCGGGCCGACGCGCCGCGGGTGGTCTCGATCGGCGCGCCGGGGAGCGGCACCCAGACCGTGACCCAGCGCCTGGTCGCCGAGAACGACTACGACTGGTACTCGCTGACCAAGACCGGCTCGTCCTGGAGCCTGCTCGATCTGCGCCTGGCGGCCAACGCGACGCCGGCGCCGTTTTTGCTCCAGGTGCAGGCCTACTACCCGCGCACGACCACCTGCACCGAGACCACCCAGTGCCAGGACGAGCTGCTCACCGGCAAGCCGGAGATCTGCCTGACCGACGTCGGCCGGTGCTACCTCTGGTTCCAGCGCCCCAAGATCGAGCTGCCCGAGAACGCGCCGACCAGCTGCGCCTACGAGTTCGGCGGCTGCGAGCCGGAGCGCAACAACCTGCACACCCAGATCCCGATCCCGCCGGCGAGCGAGGGGCCGGTGCTCCTGCAGGTCAAGCACATCGAGGGCACGCCGTCTGGGCAGCTCGGCTACAGCACCTCGGCCACCTACACGCTCACCCTGAACCACAAGGTTGAGCCGGACCCGGGTGACCTGAACACGCCCGATAACCACATCGTCACCCGGCCGCTGGTCGGCGAGGACGGCGTCGGCTACAGCAGCTTCCACCGCGCCGACCGGTCGATGACCAACGACACCACCTTGACCGGCGGCGCGCGCTCGAACGAGAGCTTCGCGGTGCTCACCTCCTCGCCGGCGCTGGCGGTCGGCGCGTGCACACAGCTCGCCTTCGCGCTCTACGACGATCTGGCCCAGACCCTGGGCGCCGGGACGGTGACGATCACCGCCACCGGCGCGCAGCTGTTCACCGACGCCGCCTGCACCACCGCGCCGGCCGACAACAGCTACGCGCTCCCTGGCGAGGCGCCGTACATCCGCGCCGACGCCGCCGGCGCGGGCACGATCGTCGCCTCGATGGGCACGCCCATCACCTTCCACACGCTGGCCTACACCGGCACCGCGCCGGTGCCGCTCGGCGTGCCAGCGCCGCAGGACGGCAACCTGAACGCGGTGCTCGGCGCGTTCGACATCACGGTGCCCTCCGCGCCAAGCGCCAACCTGGTGCTCGGGATGGCCATCTCGGTCGGCAACGGCGAGATCACCTGCGGCAACCAGTTCGGCAACCCACCGGCCTGCCAGGAGGAGAATGGGCTGACCTCGCCCTGCCCGGAGACCAACGGCCCGGCGAGCTGTCAGCTGCAGATCATGGCCGGCCAGACGAGCCAGAGCTTCTACATCCTCTCCGGCGGCGCCAGCCCCGGCTTGACGGTGCTGACCATCAGCCCGCCGGCCGGCAACACCGCCTACATCCCGGCCACCTTCGTGGTCACGCCGCGCGAGCCGCTCTTGCTCACCTACAACCGCAACAACACCGCGCGGGGCTGGATCAGCTACGAGGGCGACGCCGACTTTTTCACCGTCCAGGTGCCGTCACTCAGCGGCGTCGCTGCCGGCACGATGACCGCGACCCTGCACGTCAAGGGTGCGATCAATGCGCGTGTCGGCATCGCGCGCCAATCGAGCTCGAACAGCTGGTGCACGGGCTCGTGCGGCATCATCATCGAGGACTGCAACGCGCCGTGCACCATCACCGGCGGCTCGAGCTGCTACTACGTCACCTCGTCAGGCACCTACTTCAACGTCTGGGTCAACGACATCAACCACGACGACTGGGACGACGGCCAGTACTACGAGATCTCGTGGACCTTCGAAGAGGGCTGCGCCGACTACTGCCACCCGTTCGCCTGCAACTAAAAAAAGGGGTCAGGAACCTTTTTCGCTCCCCGTTCACTCGCAACTCGGTCCGAGACGAGACGGACGCGCCCGCGACATCGACGCGGGCGCCCTCCTCGAAGCTTGGTCTAAAAAAGGTTCCTGACCCCTTTTTTCAGGGTTGGCCGGTGACGTCGACCACGGCGATCGGGCTGTCGGGGTCGTTGCTGTGCACCCGGAGCTCCGTGGTGTGCGTGCCGGAGGCGGGCGGGGGATCAGTGAAGACGACGGCCAGCGCGTTGAACTGACCGCTGGTGATGATGACGTCGGCGCAGGTGGCGTCGCGCTGCTCGCAGGTCACGTTGGCCGGCGGCGGCTCGGTCGGATACGACGGGGTCACGCAGACGCAGGTGCTGCCGTCGAGGTAGTAGTCGTTGCAGCGACAGCGCAGCCCTCCCTCGCAGCAGCCCTGCTCCAGGCCGTCGCCCGGGCCGCAGATCGCGCCGTAGGAGCAGACCACCCCCGGCTGGGCCGTGCCGCGCAGCAGGCGGAAGGTGGTCGTGTTGCTCAGCTCGTACTCGTAGACGTTCAGGCTGCGACCGCCGAGGTTGTAGAAGCGCACCACCGCGGCCGGGACCGGCAACACCGTCTCCTGCTCGATCGGTACCGGGTCCTCGAAGAAGGCGATGTCGGGGGCGTCAGGAATGACGAAGTCACCGCCCGGCCCGACGAGGTCGAGGCGATAGACCGGCAGGTTCTCGGCGTTGCTCTCGACCACCAGCGTCGCGAGGTAGACGCCGCGGCCGGGTGAGGTGAAGGTGATCGGGATGCCCATCGCCTCCTTGCTGCGCACCTCACCGGAGGCCGGCACGACCGCGCCGAGCGTGAACGCGCTGGCCCCCGGCCCCTCGAGGCGCAGCCGGGTCAGGTCGACCTTCAGCGTCTTCTTCCCGCCGTTGATGAACACCGCCTCGACGCGGTTCGACTCGTTGCGCGGCACGAGGCGGAAGCCGAGGATCCCGGCCTGCGAGTTGGGCAGCAGCTGGGGCTCGCTCGGCAGGTCGGCCGAGTCGGCCGGGCCATCGCCGTTGCACGCCGCCGCCAGACAAACGCCGAGAGCGGATAGCGCGACCAGGCTCACTCTTTGCATCGTTCACACCCCTTCGACCGGTTCGCCCTCGGATACCACGGCCAGCGCGCGAGTGACAACCACCGCGTTTCCGGCTAACCTTGCTCTGCCAACTCAGCCACTCCCCGGGGAGTCTACCATGTCTGCAACGCGACAGCCGCTCGGTCTCCACCTCGTCACCGCCCTGGCTCTGGGCGCGGCCGCGATCAGCGTGACCGGCTGCACGCAGGACGATCCGCCCAAGCCCCCCGGTCAGAGCGATCCGGACCCGGGCGACAGCGGCGGCTGCACCCCGCCCTGCTTCATCGGCGACGAGCCACCGGCGCCGTGGAACACGCTGACCTGGACCTTCACCCAGATCGACGGCGGCGATCCGACCAAGCCGGCCGGCATCCAGGGCCGGCTGCTGCGCGGCAACGACGGGACGCTCTTCTACGCCTACCTGAAGGTGCTCGACCCGACCCTCACCTGCACCATCGCCGCCTTCGGCATCGGCGTCTCGCCGATGCCCAGGCTCGACCTCAAGGTCGCGGTGCGCGCGCCGGCGGCGGACACCTGGACCGTCGAGACGGTCGACTTCTCCGGGCTGCCGGCGCCCTCGTTCCCGACCTCGCGCTTCGGCATCGACGGCACGCTCGACAGCTCCGGCCGCCCAGTGTTCGTACTCGCCGCCGGCGATCCGGGCCTGGCCCAGTGCGGCTCGACCGACGCGGTGCGCGCGACGCGCACCGGCGCCAACGCCTGGCAGGTGCAGGCGGTCGCCTCCAACTCCGGCCACTGCTGCACGGTGCGCGACCCGATCACCGCCGTCGACCAGCTCGACTACTGCGGTGACGTGAACTGCACCAACGCCGGCCCCGGCGACGTCGGCGCCTGGTCGGCGATCGCCCGCTCAGAGAGCGGCAACCTGGCAATCGCCTTCACCGACCACCACAACTACTGGGACCAGGACGGCCAGAACCACCAGGGCTACGAGATCTGGATCGACGGCGGCATCCGCGGCGTCCGCCCGTGGAGCGGTATGGGCAACTTCGCCGCCCTCGCCTTCGTCGGCAACACGCCGGTCACCGCCTTCACCGGCTACAAGACCAACGGCCTGACCGTGCTGCGCCGGGGCAGCAACAACAACGACGGCAACGACTGGCTGCCGGCCGACGAGACGGTCGACGTCGGGGCGCTGTTCCGCGGCTGGGCGATCGGCGAGCGCATCCGCATGGCGGTCGCCCCCGACGGCACCCTCGGCCTCGCCTTCCACGCCAAGGCCGATCGCAACGGCATCGTCGTCAACGACCTCTTCTACTGCGTCTCACCCGACGCCGGCGTCACCTGGCTGCGGCCGTGCCGGCGGCTCGGGCAGCTCGATCACCTCGGCGGCTATCCGGGCCTCACCTACGACGCCGACAACGTCCCCTACCTGAGCTACTACAACTGCGGCCCGAATCAGGAGTGCAACATCCGTTACGACGGCCTGCGCTTCGCCTGGTGGGACGAGAGCGAGCTGCGCTGGTGGGAGTTCGCGGTCCACGGTGACGCGTTGACCTCGAGCGGCCTATACACCGACATCGCCGTCGACCCGACGACCAAGGAGCCGACGATCGTCTACCACAACCAGACCCATGGAACCGCGGTGGTCGCCCAGGGTCGCTTCAACTGACGAGGTCCAGCGATGCGCCGAGTCGTCTTTGTCCTGCTCCTCGCCACCGCCGCCTGCGGCGAGGCCGACAACGATCTATGGGGCTCGATCGACGAGTCGTTCCCGCTCGAGTTCGACCGGGTGAGCATCCTCAAGCAGATCTCGAGCTGCGGGTCGAGTACGTCAAGAAGCTCTCCGGCGGCGGCGACAACAAGGTGTGCAAGCTGGCGGTCAACACCCGCAACCTGCAGATCGAGGACAACACCGAGCTGGGCAAGGACTATTTCGCCGACGGCACGGTTTCAGTGCAGCGCATCGCCGCGACCGGCGGCGACTTCCCCGAGGTGCAGAGCGGCTCGGTCCACTTCATCAGCTTCGAGTTCAAGGAGGACGGGCGCATCGACGGTGACTTCGCCGTGCAGTTCGTCAACGGCCGCAACCTGTTCGGCAACTTCGACAAGAAGGTCGAGCTCGTCGACACTGGACCGTGATCCGGCCCGCCGGCCGGCCCGGACGGTTGGTTCGGCGATCCGCATCTGCTACGCTGCGCCGATGCGCTACGCGCGGCCGTTGCTCATCGCCCTGTTGCTCGCTGTCAGCGCGGCGCTGCTCCTGCACACCCTGTTCGACCCGGAGGGCTGGACCAGCCGGGCCAAGGCGCGAGACGACCTGGAGGCGGTGCGCGAAGAGAACGATCGGCTGCAGCACCGCGCCACGTCGCTGCGCCAGGAGATCCGCGCCTTGCGCCAGCGCCGCGAGGTGCAGGAGAGGGTGATCCGTGACGAGCTCGGCTTCGTCGGCGCCGACGAGGTGATCATCGAGATGGGCCGTTGAGGGCGATCGCATGCGCTTCGGTTCCAGCGCGACAGGTTGAGCGCCGATGAGCGGACCGGTCATCGACCGATACGAGGTGCTCAGCGGCTTGGGGCGCGGCGCGATGGGCAGCGTCTACCGGGCCCGCGACGTCAAGATCGGCCGCGAGGTGGCGCTCAAGATCCTCGAGCGCGAGTTCGCGCAGAGCGGCAAGCACCGGGCGCGCTTCGAGCGCGAGGCGCGGGCCATCGCCGCGTTGAAGCACCCGAACATCGTCGAGATCTACGACTTCGGCGGCTCGCCGGACGAGCACCTCTACCTGGTGATGGAGCTGATCCACGGCCCGCACGTCGGCCGGCTGTGCCGCGAGCACGGCACGTTCACCGAGTCGGTGCTGGCCGCGGTCGGCCTCGAGCTGGCCGCTGCGCTCGAGCACGCACACGGGCACGGGATCATCCACCGCGACCTGAAGCCGGAGAACGTCTTCATCGACCGGGGCCGCCTGGTGTTGGCCGACTTCGGCATCGTCAAGGCGATCGCCGCCGACAACCCGCTCGGCTCGGCGGCCGCGTCACCGCGCACCGACGTGATCGGCACCCCCGGATTCATGGCGCCCGAGCAGCTGGCTCAGGAGCCGCTCGATGGGCGCACCGATATCTTCTCCTTCGGCGCGCTGCTCTACTTCCTGGCCACCAACCGGCTGCCGTTCACTGCCGAAAGCCCCTACGCGCTGGTGCGCGAGTTCCGCGACAGCCGCCCGCAACCGCTCGGCGAGCTGCGTCGGGACTTCAGCGACGCGATCGTCCGGCTGGTGCACGACTGCCTGTTCGTCGAGCCGGCGCTCCGACCGCCGGACGCGGCGACCGTCCACCGCCGCCTGCGCGGGGTGCTCGACGATCTCGCCGCCGGCGACGCGCGGGAGATCCTCGCCGCCTTCGAGCGTGATCCGCAGGGCTTCCGCGCGGTCGACACCCGGCGGGTCGTCGGCCACCTGCTCGGCCAGCTCAAGCTCGCGGTCCGGGACGGCGACGCGGTCCGCGTCGACACGATCCGCAACCGCATCGGCATCCTCGACCCCGGAAACCAGGACGCGCAGCGGGTCACCGGCACCGAACGGCTGGTCCGCGCGGCGCGCCGCCGGCGGATGATGGCACGCTGGCGCAACTGGGTGCTCCCGGCAGCCCTCGGGGGCCTGGTCACCGGCAGCGCGCTGACCGCGCTCTGCGTGCGCACCTGCGCCACGCAGGCCCCCTCGAGCGCCGCCGCCCCGGCCGTCGCGCCGTGTCGCATCATCGTCCGCGCCACCGAGCGGACGCGCGTGCTGGTCGACGGGCTCGAGGTGGGCCGCACCCCGGACTTCCTCCCCGTCGCGCTGCCGGCGGGTGAGCGGACGTTCGAGTTCGTCAGCGACAAGAGCGGCACGCTGCGCGAGGTGCTCACGCTGCCCGCCGGCGAGAACCTGATGTTGATCGTCGACTGGAAGCGCGGCGTCGTGCGCCAACGGCGCGCCGAACCCTGAGCGCGGCTACTTGCCGATGTTGATCGGCAGGGTCACCGGGCAGTTGCTGCCCTTGGCCGGCGGGTAACGGATGCCCATGAACACCTTGGTCATGCAGTTCTTGAGTAGCCCGGTCCGGTAGTGCCGGTTGGCGACCGCGAAGTCGACCACCTTGCCCTCGGGGGTGACGACAAACTCGATCTCCAACCGCTCGGGCAGCAGGTTGCCCTGCGGCCCCTTCTTCTCCTCCTGGACGCAGACGTTCAGCTTGCCGACGTGGCGGCCGAGCTCGGCCAGGATGGACGGCACGCTGCGCTCACACGATGACACGAACGTCTCCGGCTCCTTCCCCGGCCCGGTCGGCTCGGGCAGCTCGCGCGAGCCCTTGATCTTGGTCACCCGGCGCGGCTCGCCGCGGATCTTGACCTCCTCCTCTTTGCCCAGGCTGACCAGCGCGACCAGGCCCAGATCCCCGACCGCCTCGCGCTCCTTGCGCTGCCGCTCGAGCTCGGCGAGCTTCTCCTGCCGCTCGCGCTCCTGCGCTGCGACCGCCTGCTTGTGCGCCTCCCAGATGAAGTAGCCGGCCACCGCGCCGCCGGCCGCGACCAGGAGGACGACGAACAGCACGATGCGGCGGGTACGGCCGGCAGCGCGCTGCGCGGCGAGCTTCTTCGCCTGCTGCACGTGGGTGGCGAACAGCTTGATCTGGGCGATCGGATGGAACTCGCCCCCCTCCTTGGCCACCAACGTCGTCAGCCCGATCTCGCCGCTGAGCAGCTTGTCGATCAGCACCTTCTGCGGCACCGGCCCGCGGATCTCGCTGCCGACCCGGAACAGCCACTCCCCATCGACCTTGGAGATCTCGACGCCGATACCGCTCCAGATGTCCGACATGCTCTGCTACCCCTCGCCACCTTTCATATCACAACCGGTGGGGGGTATCGAAAGCCGTTCGTTGTCGGGCGGACACCTACCCGCGCCGCCCCGGCGCCTCAGGCCTCGTCGTCGGGCGAGTCCCACAGCGCGTCGAACTCGTCGCTGACCTGCCGCTGGTACAGCTCGTCGGCCATCTCCTCGACGGCGTCGGCGAGCGCCGCCCGACGGGCGAGCACCTCGCGGCGAAACTCGGTGTAGCTGGCGAAACGCTGACGTCCGTTCATCGTGATCCCTCGTGTGGCTGCGACGACGATCGTGGGGATTGAACACCGGCGCGACCGGGTTGGCAAATTCCCGGCGCATCCAGCGGACGACGGCCGGTCGGTTGCGCGACCGACCTGGATCCGTAATATGCGTCCATGACCACCCCAACGCTCTATCGCGACCACCTGGCGACGCTCGACCGCATGCTCCAGGACGCCCTCGCCTGGGCGGCGCGCGGCGGCGTCGCGGTGGACGGCCTGCTGCTCCACGCCGGCCGCCCGCTGGTCCACCACCGCGACGACCAGGAGGCGCCGTTCCACCCCACCCCGCACTTCGCCCGCTACCTGCCGCTCGACGGGCCGGACCATTGCCTCGTCGTCCGCCCGGGCCAGCGCCCGCGCCTGGTGCGCGTCGCGCCGCGCGACTTCTGGTACGCGGTCGACCAGCCGCCCGCGTCCTACTGGCAGGCCGAGCTCGAGCTCTGTGAGGTGGCGAGCTTCGCCGAGCTGGTGCGCGAGCTCGGCTCGACGCGCGGCCTCGCCTACCTCGGCAACGCGCCCGCCGCCGCCGCCGAGCTCGGCGTGCCCGCGGCGCTGGTCGAGCCGGCCCCGCTGGTCGCGGCGCTCGACTGGCACCGCGCGACCAAGACCGACCTCGAGATCGCCCTGGTGCGCCGTGCCGCCGAGCGCGCCGCGGCCGGGCACCGCGCGGCACGCGATGCCTTCGCCGCCGGCGCAAGCGAGCTCGAGGTGCACTGGGCCTACCTGCGCGGCAGCCGCTCGCTCGAGCGGGAGATGCCGTTCGAGACGATCGTCGCCTACGACGCGCACAGCGCGACGCTCCACTACCAGCACAAGAACGCCGCGCCACCGTCCCCCGGCCACACGCTGCTGGTCGACGCCGGCGCCCTGTGCGACGGCTACGCCGCCGACATTACCCGCACCTGGGTCCGGCCGGACGCCGACCCGACCTTCGCCGCGCTGCTCACCGGCGTCGACCGCCTGCAACGCCGGCTGGTCGCGCTGGTCGAGCCGGAGCGCGACTACGTCGACATCCACCTCGCGGCGCACCAGGAGATCGCCCGCTTGCTCGTCGAGGCCGGCGTCGCCCGCGGCTCGGTCGAGGAGCTGGTCAGCGCCGGCGTCTCGCGCGCCTTCTTCCCCCACGGGGTCGGCCACCACCTCGGCCTGCAGGTGCACGACGTCGGCGGTCAACTCGCCTCCCCGGCGGGTGACCGCCGCCCGCCACCGCCCGAGCACCGCTTCCTGCGCAACACCCGCCGGCTCGCTGCCGGACACCTGGTGACCATCGAGCCGGGGCTCTACTTCATCCCGGTGCTGCTCGACCAGCTGCGCGCCGGCCCGGCCGCTCCGCTGGTCGACTGGCCGCTGGTCGACCGGCTCAGCCCGCTCGGCGGCATTCGCGTCGAAGACGACGTCGTCTGCACCAGCGGCGCGCCGCGCGATTTGACCCGGGAGCTGATCGCCTGAGCCGGCGCGGCCGGCTCAGTGGACCTGCTGCATCAGCTGGAGGAAACGCTCCGGCGGCACGAAGCCGGTGACCCGCGGCTGGTCGAGGATCTTCCCTTCGCTGTCGATGAAGATCACCGCCGGCAACCCGAGCACGCCGTAGCGCTCGAACAACGCGGTGATCGCGTCGGTCTCCCGGGTCGCGTCGATCATCACGGTGACGAACCGGGTCGCCTCGGCGCGCACCCGCTGGTCGACGTAGGTCTTGTGCTCCAGTTCCTTGCAGGCCGCGCACCAATCGGCGGTGAAGTCGATGATCACCGGCAGGCCCTCGGCGCGCGCTCTGGCCATCGCCACGTCGTGGTCACCGAGCCACTTGATCCCCGGAACCCCGGGGTCGACGCGCGTCGCCCGGCTGCCCATCATCGCCAGGGTCACCCCGACCGTCAGGCAGAGCACCGTCGCCGCCTGCGCCACCTTGCCGACCGGCCGGTCGTGCAGGTTGAAGGTCGCGGCGCCGACCGCGAGCCCAGCGGCGACGACCAGCAGGCCGAGCAGCGCCCCGGCCGGGATCGCGTGCACCAGGGTGCCGATCACCGGCAGCGCGAGGACGAGGAAGTAGACCGCGACGCTGAACATCGCGGCGGCGAGGACGGTCTTGACCACGTCCATCCACACGCCACTCTGCGGCAGCTTCCGCCCCGAGACGATGGCGAGGACCAGGAACGGCAGCCCCAGGCCGAGCGAGAAGCTGACCATCAGCCAGAAACCGAGCAGGACCTGCCCGGTGCTGGCGATCAACGCCAGCACGACCGCGAGCACCGGTCCGGTGCACGGCGCGGCGATCAGGCCGCTGACCAGCCCCATCAGCAGCGCGCCGCCGAGCGAGCTGCCGCCGACCTGGCTCAGCCGTGTGTTCAGGCTCGACGGCAGCTGCAACGTGAAGGCGCCGAGCATCGACAGCCCCATCGCGGCGCAGAAGAGCGCGAAGGCGCCGGCGACCCAGGGGCTGGCGAGCAGCGAGCCGAACAGCTTGCCCGACGAGGCGAACAGGACGCCGAGCGTCGCGTACAAGGCCGACATCCCGGCGACGTAGACCAGGGCCAGGCGAACGACGCGGCCCCGGCTGCTGCCGCTGCCGCGCACCGAGGCGAAGAAACGGACGGTGATCGGGATGAGCGGCCAGACGCACGGGGTGAACGAGGTGAGCAGCCCGCCGACCCAGGCGGCGAGCAGCGCGACCCAGACGCGCCCGGACAACAGCGAGGTGTGCAGGGAGGCGGCGAGCCGCTCATCCCACGCCGCGCCGGGTGGCGGGTCCGCGGCCAAGCCGGTCGCGCCGCAGAGCAGGACGGCGGCGACCGCGGCCGACAGGGAGAGGCACCAGCCCAGCTTCCCAGGCCAGCAGCGACGAGGGCGCCTCGCCGGCTCGGTCGACCTACCGATCAAGACTTACCACCGCGGGCTACTTCTTCTTGCCCTTCTTCTTGCCCTTGCCTACCGCCTTGGTCTTCTTCTTGCCCTTGCCCTTGCCCTTCTCCTCCTCGACGGCGGCGGCGGCGGCCTCGTCGGGCGCCGTGGGCTTCTCACCGCCGGCGTCGGCGACCTCGGCGGGCGGCGGCTTGGCGGCGTCCTCGACCGGGACCGACACGCTGCTCGGCCCGGTGTTGCCGGTCATGTGGCGCGCGAGCGCGTCAGGCACCGGATCGGAGGTCGACTCGCCGACCAGCTTGCGGATCGTGTCGAACAGGCTCTTCGAGATGTCGTCGTTGTAGCCGACGTGGACGACCTCGACCTTGCCGGCGCCGTCGACCAGGTAGACGCAGGGGAGCTTCTCGATGAAGAAGCGCTTGGCGACGATGTTGAACCGATCGGAGAGGATCGGGAACTTCGCGTTCGCCTTGCCGGCCAGCGCCTTCGCCTCGTCGATCTTCTCCTGCTCCTTGTCGATCGAGATCGACATGATCATCAGGCCCTTCTCGCGGTAGAGGTCGTAGAGCGCCGCGAGGTAGGGCAGCTCCCGCTTGCACGGCTCGCAGTAGGTGGCGAAGAAGGAGAGGAGGACGGCCTTCTTCGCCTCCTTGGCCTCGGGACCGACGTACCGGTCGATACCGACAAAGGCGTCACCGAAGACGTCGTCGTTGACCACCTTGAGAGTGAAGTTCTTCACCGGCTCGCCGACGTCGAGGCGATCCTTCTCGGCGCGCGCGCCACCGGCCGCAGCACCCACGACTCCGGCCACCAGGACACTCACCAGCTGTCTAACCATGGTTTGGCTTCCTCGCCTGAATCGTACGCAACACCTCGTCGACCGCCGCGGCGTCGAGCGCCACGTCGATCTCCCGGGCCGAAGCCAATTCTTTCAGCTTTCCACGCCCGGACGCAAGCTCCATCTCACCGAGCACCAACGCCGAACGGGCGCGCAGGCGGTCGGCCCGGCGCATCTGCCGCTTCAGACGCGGCTCGCCGACGTCGACTTCAATCCGATGGCCACGCTCGCGCAGGCCGCTGGCCAGGCGGAGCGCCGTCTCCTCGCTGCCGGTCATCGGGATCAGGTAGAGCGCCGGCCCGCCCGCGGCGTCGAGCGCCTGACGGCACAGCAACGCCAAGCGCTCGACGCCGGCGGCGAAGCCGATCGCCGGCGTCGGCGGACCGCCCATCTCGGCGACCAGGTCGTCGTAGCGGCCGCCGCCGAGCACGGCGTCCTGCGCCCCGAGGCCGCCGGTGACGAACTCGAAGATCGTGCCGGTGTAGTAGTCCAGACCGCGCACCAGCCGCGGCGCGCGCTGCAGCGGGACGCCGAGCGCGGCGCACAGCTCGCAGACCCGCTCGAAGTGCTGGCGTGACGCCCCGGTCAGCGCGGTGAGGATATCCGGCGCGTCGGCGATGATGTCCCGGCACCCGGACTCCTTGCAGTCGAGCACCCTGAGCGGGTTGGTCTGCGTCCGACGGACACAGCTCGGGCAGAGCCCACCCTGGTGCGCAGCGAGGAAGGTGCGCAGCTGGGCGCGGTAGCCATCGCGGCTCTCGCGGTCGCCCACCGTGTTGACCGCCACCCGGAGATCGGTGAGCTCGAGCCGCTGGCACAGCTGCCAGAGCAGCAGCAACAGCTCGGCGTCGGCGGTCGGCGACGCCGAGCCGAACAGCTCGGCGCCGATCTGGTAGAACTGCCGGTAGCGGCCCTTCTGCGGTCGCTCGGCGCGGAACATCGGCCCGCCGTACCACCAGCGCTGCAGCGGCTCGGTCTTGCCCAGGTTGTGCTCGATGTAGGCCCGCACCGCCCCGGCGGTACCCTCCGGCCGCAACGTCAGCGCCCGACCGCCGCGGTCGGTGAACGAGTACATCTCCTTGCTGACGATGTCGGTCTCCTGGCCGATGCCACGGGCGAAGAGCGCCGTCTCCTCGACGCAGGGCAGCAACACCTGATGGAAGCCGTGCGCCCCCAGGTGGGCGCCACAGACGTCGAACAGGTGCTGCCAGACCGCGCTGTCGAAGTGCGGTTCGCTGGCACCGGGGAGGATGTCGTTCATCCCCTTGACCGCCCTGAGGCTCGCGGTCTCGCTCATGCGTGCTCCACCGGAGGGTCCGTCACGCGTCGGCCATCGACGCGCGCCGCTCGGGGGGTCGCGTCGCGGCGACCACCACCCGGTTCTTGCCCGAGCGCTTGGCCTGATACAGGGCCTCGTCGGCACGCGCAACCAGCTCCTCGACCTGGTCGACCGCGGACTCCGGGAAGGCGGCGACGCCGATCGAGGCCTGGATGCGCAGCTCGAGGCTGCCGCTGTGCACCACCAGGTCCTCGATGTCCGAGCGGATGCGCTCGGCGACGCTGCGCGCCTCGTCGAGCGAGGTGCGCGGCAGGAGGAAGACGAACTCCTCACCGCCGTAGCGTCCGGCCAGGTCGGCGCCGCGCATGTTCCGCCGCACGGTCGCCGCGGTGGCGCGCAGGACCTGATCGCCGGCCTGGTGGCCGTAGGTGTCGTTGAGCTCCTTGAAGTTGTCGAGGTCGAGGATGCCGATCGCGAACGAGCTGTGGTAACGGGTCGCCCGCGCCCACTCCTCGCGCAGGCGGATGTCGAAGTGGCGTCGGACCAGCAGGCGGGTCAGCCCGTCGATGGTCGCCAGCTCGTAGAGGCGCGAGTTCTCGAGCGCGATCGCCGCCTGGTCAGCGATCGCGGTCAAGACGCGCTGGTGATCTTCGCTGTAGGCGCGGCGCTCCTCGCTCTGCACCGAGATCACGCCGATGACCTCGTCGTAGGTGACTAGCGGCACGCCCATCCAGGAGTGGAAACGCGGGTCGTTGTACTTGCCGCTCTTCGCGTAGGACGCGTACTGCCGCTGCACGTCACCGAGGCGCAGCGGCTCGCGGCGGGCGATCACCCAACCGGAGAGCCCCTCGTCGGCCGGCGCGGAGATGTGTCGGTACCGCTTGCCGGTCTCGTCGAACAGCTCGTAGTCGACCTGCTGCGTCTCCGGGTGCAGAAGGCCGATCATGAACCGGGAGCTCGGCCCGACCAGGCGCAGCGTCTCGGTGGAGATGTTCTCGAGCAACACCCGCCGCTCGAGGCTGGCGGAGATGATCCGGCCGAGCTTGACCAGCGTGACCAGCTCCTGCACCCGATCGTGCAGCTTGTCGCGCGCGATGTGCGCCCGGCGGTAGGCCCAGTTGAACATCAGCGCCGACGCGCCGAGCAGCAGCAGCTCGACAATCCCCTGGTGCATGTAGCCGTAGACCATCGCCAGCGTGAACGGCGTGGTGCTCAGCTCGAGCGGGACGACGCGGACGAAGAAGCCCCGCCAGGCGTCCCGGCTCGGGGTCCCCTCGAACCAGTGCGAGCCGCCGGCGAAGAAGTAGTGCCCGGCCAGGAAGGTGACGGTGAACAAGGGCAAAAACCAGGCCAGCGTCAGGTCGTCACGTGGGTAGAGACCGTCGATGTCGAGCAGGATGCCAGTGCCGAGCAGCATCAGCGCCGGCAGCCCGCCGGCGTAGAAGATCCGCGCCAGCTGGATCGACCACGGCGCCTCTTCCCCGGCGGTGCTCCGATCCCGGGTCAAGAGCACCAGCGCGTCGGCGCTGAGGACGATGAGCACCAGCCAGGCGGCCGGCACGACGCCGAAGGCAAAGGCGGTGGCGATGTAGAAGACCGAATCGAGCGCGATCCGCACCCGGCGAAACACCTTGAAGGCGAGGAAGCGCGCGGCGACGCCGAGGCAGAGCATCGCCCACAGCTCCCAGGTCACGTCCCAGGGGCGGAAAATGGTCGGCGGCCAGGCGGTCACCGCGGTGACCGCCACCAGACCCGTGAGCCCCACGGCGACGAGGAAGCCGAGGTGGATGACCCCGAAACGTTTGAGCATAGATTAGGGCGTCACAACCAACTCGCCTGCTGCGACCATCCCCCCTCGGTCGTGGGCGGAGGGCCCACGCAGACATGATGAGTCCAGACTCTGGGCGCCGACACTTTGGCACAACGCGTCATGCAAAGGAAGGGCAAAAGAGCCCCCTCGGGCAGCGACCGCGGTCACCGCTGGCACCCCGGGCAGAAGTAGGTGCTGCGCCCGGCCTGCCTGACGCGCCGGACGCGGGCGCCGCAACGGCGGCAGGACTCACCGGCGCGGTCGTAGACCCGGAGCCGCACCGCGAAGTAGCCCGCCTCACCCCCGAGGCTGAAGAAGTCGCGCAGCGTCGTCCCGCCCTGGACGATCGCCCGACGGAGCGTGCCGCGCACCGCGGTCGCGACGCGCCCGCAGCGCACGCGCGAGAGCGCACCGGCGGGGGCCCGCGGATCGACGCCGGCGCCGAACAGCGCCTCGCTGGCGTAGATGTTGCCAACCCCGACCACGCGGTGCGCGTCCATCAGCCAGGGCTTGATCGCCTGGCGGACGCCGCGGGTGTGCTGCCAGAGCCAGGCGCCGTCGAACTCGGGCCCGAGCGGCTCGAGCCCGAGGCGGGCCAGGCGCGGGTGGCTGGCCTCGCCGGCGCGGTGCAGCACCTCGACCAGGCCGAAGCGCCGCGGGTCGCTGAAGCGCAGCTCGTCCCCGCCACGCAAGCGGAGCACGACGTGATCGTAGGGACCGCGCGGTCGACTCGCGGCGACGAGCGCCAGGTGACCGGTCATCCCGAGGTGGATGAGCAGCACCCGGCTCCCACTCAGGTCGACCAGCAGGTACTTGCCACGCCGGCGAACCGCCTCGACCCGGCGGCGAACCAGCTGGCGGCGCAGCGTCGCCGCCGCCACTGGCGCGCGCAGCCGAGGCACACGCACCTCGACGCCGGCGACCGTGCGGCCGACGAGGTGACGGGCCATCGCCCGCCGCACGGTCTCTACCTCGGGGAACTCGGGCATGATGCGACGCCGCCTATTCTGCCCATCGCCGCCGTGTTAGAAAAGGGGTCGCGTGACGGCGACGCGGAGGGAGCCGATGGCCAAGCTGGAGAAGATCCTCGTCCCGGTCGACTTCTCGAGCTGCTCGCGCGCCGCGCTCGACTACGCCTTGCTGGTCGCGCAGCGCTTCCGCGCCCCGCTCGAGGTGCTGCACGTCATCCGCCAGCCGCCTTCCTACCCCGGCGCCGAGGTGATGGTCGACGTCTCCGGGCAGAGCCGCGTATCGCTGGCCAAGTTCGCCCGCCAGCAGGCCGAGAAGGAGCTGGAAACCTTCGTCGCCAGCGTCTCAATCCCGGACGGCGTACAGCTGTCCACCCGGTTGTCGATGGGCGACCCGATCCGCATGATCCTCGAGGTCGCCGCCACCAGCGCCGTCGATCTGATCATCATGGGCACCAACGGCCGCACGGTGCTGCGCGCCTTCGTCGTCGGCCGGGTGGCCGAGAAGGTGGTGCGGCGCGCCCCCTGCCCGGTGCTGACCGTGCGCGACCCGGCCAAGCGCCCGCTGCCCGAAGAGGACAGCGTGCCGCGCTGATCCCCGGCCGGCTGTACCCCTGACGCCCGAGATCGGCTACAATGGCGGCTGTTCGGCAGCGCAATGGCCTGGCCCAACCAGTGACGGAGCAGCGATGAGCAAGGTCGACGTCGGCGAGCTGACGCGCAACTGGAACCTGGTGGTCGGCCGAGACCAATCCATCGACCTCACGACCCTCGGCCCGCGCACGGACGCCGCCCTCTTGCGCGCCGGCGACCGCAACAGCGACGGGCAGCTGACCCTCGCCGAGGCCTGGCACTACATCCAGACCCAGAGCGCGGCCCCGGATCCGTCCATCTGGCAGCGCCTGGCGACCTTGAACCTCTTCACCCGCACGCCGGCCGAGAACGCCGAGGCGTTCACCGCCGCGCTCAGCGGGCTGTTCAGCGAGCGCGCCGGCCGGCCGATCCGCGCCGGCGAGCACAGCGCGCTGCCGGCCGAGGTCCTGTATCTGCAGTTCAACGACACGCGGCGCACCGAGACCCAGGAGGAGCGGGACGTGCGCCGCTACGTCGGTGAAGACCGCGATCGGCCGACGCTGCACCAGTTGA
>JBFYZW010000225.1:0-2582 GCA_041309305.1 Deltaproteobacteria bacterium
TGGAGCCACAAGGGGATCGAACCCTCGGCCTCCCGTATTGCCCACCGCAAGGTGACTCGGTGAAGAAGGTTGGTTGGTGGAGCCACAAGGGGATCGAACCCTCGGCCTCCCGTATTGCCCACCGCAAGGTGACTCGGTGAAGAAGGTTGGTTGGTGGAGCCACAAGGGGATCAAACCCTCGGCCTCCCGTATTGCCCACCGCAAGGTGACTCGGTGAAGAAGGTTGGTTGGTGGAGCTGAAGGGGATCGAACCCTCGGCCTCCGCATTGCGAACGCGGCGCTCTCCCAGCTGAGCTACAGCCCCACACCAACGGGGGAGCCTGTGTAGCAGGGCCCGCACGATGCGTCAACCACTTCTCCACCCTCTCGCTTCGACGTGCACCGATCGGCGAAGAGGAGTAGACTCCCCGAGCGATGGATTGGCGCTCCGGCTCCCTCGTCATCGTGCTCCTCCTCGGCAACCTGTGGGGCTGCGCCCACCACCTGGTGCCGCCGCCGGCGCCCGGCGCCGGGCGGCCGGTAGGCGACCTCAGCCACGTCGACCTCGCGCTCGGCGACGTCCGGGTCGAAGGCGAGGCTTCGATCGACAACCAGGCCGACGCCCGGCGGGTGGCCCGCTCGCTGATGCGCTACCTCGACAACGCCGTGCGCTTCCGCGGGCTGGGCCTGGCGGAGGATCGGCGCCGGCCGACGTTGCCGACCCTGCGGCTCGACCTCGATCTCAAGCTCGACCGCACCCGCGGCGCCACCGTCATCCTCGACGCGCTCAACGTCCTGCCGCCGCTGTGGGGCGTCTTCACGCCCGCCTGGGGCGACGTGCGGGCGAAGATCGTCGTCCGCCTGAGCGCCCCCGACGGCCGGCGTCTGGCGGTCTACGAACGCTCGGTCACCAGCACCTACTACAGCATCTTCTACTCCTGGTACCGGACCGGGCCGATCGAGGACGCGTTCGCCGACCTGTTCGAGGCCGCGTTCGTCAGCATCGGCGCCGAGCTGCAGCGGGACGCGCCGTTTCTCGCCGCCGCCCTCGTCAATCCGGCCGACCTCGAGGCGCTCGCCGGCGCGACCGTTCCGCCCCAGCTGCCCGTGGTCGCTGCGGCCGCGGCCGCGGACGGCGACGCCGGCCAGCAGCCGATCGACCGCTCACCGTCGCCGAGCGCCACGACCGCGCCGAGCGCTGCGACCGCCGAGCGCCCGGAGTGGCTCGGTCAGTGGGTGAAGCCGCGCTACTTCATCCCGCCCGACGACGTGATGCGGGTCAAGCA
Organism: Deltaproteobacteria bacterium; assembly: GCA_041309305.1. Taxonomy (GTDB): domain Bacteria; phylum Myxococcota; class XYA12-FULL-58-9; order XYA12-FULL-58-9; family XYA12-FULL-58-9; genus JBFYZW01. Next base: position 1,266 of record JBFYZW010000225.1, read on the forward strand.
CAAGGTCCAGACGCCGCCGTTCACGCTGACGCCGATCGGGCTGCTCCGCCTGCTCGGCGGCGTCGAGGGCGCGGCGTTCATCGGCCTGGCCCGGGTCTCGTCCGGGTTCGAGGACGAGCTCGGTCAGGAGATCGAGGTCGGCGCCGGTCAGGCGACGCAGAAGGGCTACCGCGTCTCGCTGTACACCCCGCCCCGGCGCACCGGCTGGTTCTGGTATCCGTCGCTCGGCTTCGTCGGCCAGGAGATCTCGATCGCCGACTTCCGCGGCAGCTTCTACACGCTGCAGAACAACGACCCGGCCAACATCGAGCCGACCTGCTCCGACCCGGACACCGGCGCCGCGCTCGACTGCGGCGCGCCAAACACCTACCTGTTGAACATGATGAGCGGCTACCTCGGCGGGCGGGTCGGCTACCAGGTGCTCTACGGCAACGCCTGGGTCGAGCTCTTCCTCAGCGCCACCGGTGGGTTGAACCTGCTCGAGTACCGCTCGCTGCGCACCCGGGTCGGGGACTACGATCAAACCGCCACCGGCTTCGACTTTCTGCGTTCGGGCGCGCTGGGGCTGGTCACCGGCCTGATGTTCCCCAAGCTCCATTTCGGCGCGCGGGTCGCCTACGACTACGAGCTCTACCGAAACTTCGCGTACGCCGACAAGGTGCCGATGAAGGGCCCGTCGGAGTATGATCCCGACACCGACCGCTGGGAGCGGCCGCTGAGGTTCGTCGATGACGTCGGTCTGCAGGCCTGGAACATCCAAGGGACGATCTTCGTCGTCTTTTGAGCGCCGCGCGTCTGGTCTCGCGCTGGCGTTGGCGCTCTGCGCCGGCGCCGCCGCCTGCGCCGAAGGCGCCCCGCAGCCGCCGCTCACCCGCCAGGTCACGGTCTGGAACCGGTGCACGACCAACCCGGACGAGCCGAACTTCTACGCGCTGCAGGAGCTGTACACCCACACGACGCCGAGCTGGAGCGGCGAGACCGACCTGCTTGACAATGACCTCGAAGTCGGCGCCGAGACCGTCGTGTCGATACGGGACGGCAGCTACGTCACCGTGGTCAGGCGGCGCAACCTCGGCCAGCGCATCGCCCTGACCACCAGCACGCCGCTCAATTTGGGGCAGAGCTGCAACCTGCTCGAGGTGTTCGACGACGGCTTCCGGTTGACCCAGGACCTGACCCGCTGCTTCGACCGCGACGACGGCCCGCCCGGTGGCGATCCAGCGCCGGGAGATTAAGCCGGGTCCGACGCCGGCGCCTTCCCCCCTACGTGGTCACCCCGCGGTGCCCCGGGTGGCACCGCGCGAGGAAGCCGCAACC
>JBFYZW010000226.1:0-3543 GCA_041309305.1 Deltaproteobacteria bacterium
GCCATCGCTCCGCCGTCGATAGACTCGACCTCGGAGAGCTCGATCCGGACCGCGTCGAGTTGCGGCTCGCTCAGGCGAAGGCGCAACTCGGACCAGATCGACGCGGCGTCGGCGAAGGTCAGCGTACCCCCGAGACGGAGCTCGGCGTGGCCGGCGGTCGGCGCGACGTGCTCGACCCAGAAGCCCGGCCGCGCAGGGGGCGCGCGGGCCCGGCCCGGTCTGGCCAAAGTTGGCACCGGCGCTTCGTCAGCGCCGCTCGCCGGGCGCGGCAGCAGGTCGTGGTGTCTCGCTCGAGTGGTCGCGCACGGAGGCGCCGCCCTTCCTGGCTGGACAGTGGGCCCTGTCGTCAGCCGCGTAGGTGGAGGTGGCCGGTGAAGTACAGCACCGCGGCCACCAGCAGCAGGATCGCCAACGGTGACCAACCCCAGTACGCCCCGCGGGAGTGGCCCCACCCGCCGCCACCGAGCGCCAGGACAATGAGGACGATCAAGAAGATTGTCAGCCACATGGTTGCCTCCTTGGTTGTGCCGGCTCTTGCGGTCGAGCCCGGTTGTCGCGATGAGCGTCAACCGAGCAGCTTGTCCAACTTCGCCTTGATCGCTTGCTTGGTGTCGCCGAAGCGCTCCTGGATGACGCCCAAGAGCTTCTCCTCGGAGCCCTCCGCCTTCTTGAAGTCGTCATCGGTGAGCTCGCCCCAGGCCTTCTTGGCTCGGCCCTTGAGCTGGTCCCACCTGCCCTTCGCTTGATCCTTGTTCATCGCGCACCCTCCTCTTTGGTCGAAGCCCGGGCGGACCGGACGCGGCGCGCTCGTCAGACCGCGTTGCGGCGTCCGCCTCTCTTCTCTTCTACGCATCGCGGTCAACCCCGACCATGAGGAAGTTCGACGACGCGGCGTCGATTAATCCGACCCTTCGTCTCACGCGCGCCGGTCGGGCGCCGACCGGGTGCTGGCGGTCGTCGAGCCGCGCGGCGATCCGTCGGCTTCCTCGACGGCGGGCGCTCTCATTCCCTCTCTGTGCGCGCGTTCCATTCCGCCGAGACGGAACCAATGTACGTCGTGACCCCGAGTTGGGGACCAAAGGAGTGATCATGAACAAGCTCATCACTGGTCTGGCGCTCATCGCCTTCGCTAGCCTGCCCGGGACCGCCCTGGCGAGCGGCGTTCGGGCTCTGCCGCCGCAGGCCGAGGTGACGGCGAGCCAGCCGGTGGCCCCGCCAGCGACCGCCGGTCAGACCGCCACCGAGGTCAATGACTATGCGGCGCGTGAAGCGGCGAACCCTGCCCTCGGTGAGTTCGCCGGTGGCAGCTACGGCTACTACGTCGGCGGCGGTGCGGTCACCGTGGTCTTGATTGTGCTGCTCGTCCTGATCTTGCTGTAGACGGTGATGGCCTGCAGCAGGTCCACCCGCCGCTGGGCTGGCCCCGGGGGTCTGGCGTTGTTCGGCTGCCTGGCGGCCTGCAGCTGTTATGCGGGCTCGGCCAGGAGCATCAACGCCGGCGCCCTGGCCAGCGACTGGGAGATCGTCGTCGGTGTGCCCGAGGTGCGCCAGTCGGCGCGGAAGGACTGCGGCGCCGCTGCGTTGCGGATGGTTTTGGGCTACTGGGGGCGGCCGCTCACCCTCGATGAGGTGCGCGCCGCCGTTCCCGCGGCGGGAGAAGGCGGCATCCAGGTGGCGGCGTTGCGTCAGGTCGCCCGGGCCCAGGGGCTACGCGCCTTCGTCATCGAAGGTCGCCTCACCGATATCGAGCGGGAGCTCGCCCGGCAGCGGCCGATCCTCGTCGGGGTGATGAAGACCTACCGGCGGCGCGTCTATCCCCACTACGAGGTGGTCGTGGGCATCAACCGCCGCGAGCAGCGCATCCTCACCCTCGACCCCGCCCACGGGTTGCGGGTCAACGGCAGCGACGGCTTCGCCGCCGAGTGGGCCGCCGCTGGCTACGTGGCCCTGATCATCATCCCGTGAGCCGCCGCCGGGGGGTGTCCGAGATGAGCTCGGGCAGAATGGACGGTCGCCGCGGATGGTCTCGGCACTACTGTTGATCTCGGCGACGAGCCTGGCGGTGTGCGAGCAAGTCGCCCTGCGCGCCGAGATCGGCGCCGGCGGCCGAGAGGTGCGGGGTGAGGTGACCTGTGTCGTCGGCCGCGCTGGCGATCTCTGGGTCGCGGTGTACCCCAACGCCTTGGCCGACGAGCGCGGACTGGATGACGTCACTCGAGAATGGTTCTATCCCGAGGGGTTCTCGCCGGCCCGAATGCTGGTGCAGCTCGACGGGCGGTGGCACGAGCCCCGCGGGCCGTGGCTCGGGTTGGGAGCGCATGCGCGCGGCGATATCGTGCGACTCGCCTTCGTCACTGACGTGCCACGCCGGAACGGCACCTTCGGGCAGAGCCGCCTGGCCACCTACCTGCTGGGCGGCTGGTATCCTGCCTTCGGTGACGGGGTCGCGCTGGCCGCGCTGCCGACCTCGTTTTCGGTCACCGTGCCGCCCGAGCTGGTCGGTGCGGTCGGCGGTCTGCCGGTCACGCGTCGCGGGCCGCGCACCATCGGTGGCGCGCTGGTCGCACGGTTTGTGCCGGTGGTGCTCGCTCGCGAGCTGGTGGTCCACGCGGGGCCGGCGGCGCTCATCCTGGCGCCGACCGAGAGCGGGACACCGCTGCGCGCCGTCGGCTCTGGACGTGACGCCGCGGCGCTCGCCGAGCTCGCGGCGACGCTGACCGCCGGCGCTGCAGCGGCGTCGCGTCACGGACTCGACGACCGGGGGCGACCGTGGGTCGTCCTGGCGCCGCTGCGCGAGAACCTGGTCGAGCCCTTCGACGGGGGCTTGGCGGTCTCCGATCGCGCCTTCCGCCATTCGGTGGCCGAACGCCTGTTGAAGCTGCATCGGGCCACCCTGTGGCGCGAGCAGTTGGCCCTGCTCGCGTTGTCGGACTGCCGTCGCCGTGAGGTCGAGTGGTCGCCCACGCTGGTCGCCGATCTGGTCGGCAGCGCCCTTCGCCAACGGATGATGCTCGACGCGTACGGCAGCGTCGAGTACGCGACCGACCTGCTCGAGGACTTTGCCGTGACCCGCGAGATCGACTCGCTCATGCTCGCGCCGCAGGTGACCTTTCGCGATACCTACTTCGCCACCGTCGACGAGACGCCGCGCGTACGCTGGCGGTTGGACGACTTCGAGCACGCGCTGCCGCGCGGCAAGCTGCTCTACGAGAAGCTCGTCGATCTCCTCGGTGAGGCCGCGGTCACCGAGCTCGTCGCGACCTACCTCCGGGAGGACCTTCCCTTCGTGACCGTCGCCAACCTCCGCGGCGGTCCGGGCGTCGGTGATGGGTTGGCGACCTGGCTGTCGGCCTACCCGCGCGTCAACTACGCGGTGCGCCAGGTCGACGAGCCGGGCTCGGTGCTGATCCTCGTCGAGGCGGACGGGCCCGACGCGGCGTGGTTGCGCGAGCCGATCACCGTCGAGGTCGTGGATGCCGAGGGGGTCACCCACCGGCAGCAACGCCGCGGGCCGGGAGCGGTGCGCTTCGCCGTCCCTGGGCC
>JBFYZW010000227.1:0-7859 GCA_041309305.1 Deltaproteobacteria bacterium
GCCATCGCTCCGCCGTCGATAGACTCGACCTCGGAGAGCTCGATCCGGACCGCGTCGAGTTGCGGCTCGCTCAGGCGAAGGCGCAACTCGGACCAGATCGACGCGGCGTCGGCGAAGGTCAACGTGCCACCGAGACGGAGCTCGGCCTGGCCACCGGTTGGCTCGGAGTGTGCCACCCAAAAGGCCGGCTTTGCGGGAGGCCCGCGCGCCCGACTCCGTCTAGCCAAAGCTGGCACCAGCGCTTCCTCAGCGCCGCTCGCCGGTCGAGGCTGCCGGTCGGGGTTTCTCGCTCGAGCCGTCGCGCACGAATGCCACGTTCTTCCTGGTCCGGCAGGGGGCGCTGTCGTCAACCGTGCAGGCTGAGATGACCGGTGAAGTACAGCACCGCGGCCACCAACAGCAGGATGAACAGGGGTGACCAACCCCAGTAGGCCCCGCGCGAGTGGCCCCACCCCCCGCCACCGAGCGCCAGGACGATGAGGACGATCAGGAAGATTGTCAGCCACATGGTTGCCTCCTCGACGGTGTCCGCTCTCGCGGTTGATCCCGGTCGTCGCGATCGGCGTCAACCGAGAAGCTTGTCCAACTTGGCTTTGATCGCCTGCTTGGTGTCACCGAACCGCTCCTGGATGACGCCCAACAACTTGTCTTCGGAGCCCTCGGCCTTCTTGAAGTCGTCATCGGTGAGCTCACCCCAGGCCTTCTTGGCCCGGCCCTTGAGTTGATCCCACTTGCCTTTCGCTTGATCCTTGTTCATCGCGCACCCTCTCTCCCGGCTGACTGCTGGGTTGGCCGAACGCCGCGCCTTCACCGGACCGCGCGGCGGCGTTCACCTCTCTTCTTGTACGCATCGGGGGCAACCTCGACCATGAGGAAGTTCGAAGTCGATGCGTCGTAAAACCCGACACGTCACCGGATGACAGCCGGCTGAGCTCCGGCCGGGTGCCGGGCCGCGCGGCCATCGGTCGGCTATTTCGACGTTGGGCGTTCTCATTCCCTACCTGTGTACGCATTCCATTCTGTCAAAACGGAACCAACGTACGTCGTGACCCCAGGTCGGGGGTCAAAGGAGAAAGTATGAACAAGCTCATCACCGGTCTGTTGCTCATCGCCTTCGCCAGCCTGCCAGGGATCGCCCAGGCGAGCGGCCTTCGTGCTCTGCCGCCGCCGGCCGAGACGACGGCCAGCCAGGCGGTGGTCCCGCCGGCGACCGATCGTCAGACCACCAGCGCGGTGAATGACTACGCGGCGCGCGAAGCCGTGACCCCGGCGCTCGGCGAGTTCGAGGGCGGCCACTACGGCTACTACGTCGGCGGCGGCGTGGTTACCGTGGTCTTGGTTGTCCTACTCGTGTTGGTCTTGCTGTAGCTGTTGATGGCTTGTAGCAGGTCTAGCACCCGCCGGGCGGTCCCCGGGTGCCTGGTGCTCTTCGGCTGTCTCCTGGCCAGCGGTTGTTATCTGGGCTCGGCCAGGAGCATCAACGCCGGCGCCTTGGCCAGCGACTGGGTGCTCGTCGCCGGCGTGCCCGAGGTGCGCCAGTCCGCGCCGAAGGACTGCGGCGCCGCCGCTTTGGGGATGGTGTTGGGTTACTGGGGGCGGCCGCTCACCCTTGACGAGGTGCGCGCCGCTGCTCCCGCGGTGAGCGACGGCGGCATCAAGGCGGCGGCGTTGCGTGAGGTCGCCCGGGCCCAGGGGCTGCGCGCCTTCGTCATCGAAGGTCGATTCAGCGATCTCGATCGAGAGCTCGCCAAGCAGCGCCCGGTCCTCGTCGGAGTGATGAAGACGTATCGGCGGCGCGTCTATCCCCACTACGAGGTCGTCGTCGGCATCAATCGCCGCGAGCAGCGCATCCTCACCCTCGACCCCGCCCACGGGTTGCGGGTGAACGGCAATGACGGCTTCGCCGACGAGTGGGCCGCCGCCGGCCACGTGGCCCTGATCATCATCCCGTGAGCCGCCCCGGGTCGTCGGAGCTGAGCCCGAGCAGAATGGACGGTCGTGGCGGATGGTCTCGGCACTACTCTTGATCTCGGCGGCGAGCCTGGCGGTGTGCGAGCAGGTCACTCTGCGCGCCGAGATCGGCGCCGGCGGCAGGGAGGTCCGGGGCGAGGTGACCTGCGTCGTCGGCCGCGATGGCGATCTCTGGGTCGCGGTGTATCCCCCCATTTTGGCTGCGGACCGCGGCCTCGATGACGTCAATCGCGAATGGTTCTATCCCGAGGGGTTCTCGCCGGCCCGGATGATGGTGAAGCTCGACGGGCGGTGGCAGGAGCCGTGCGGGCCGTGGTTTGGATTGGGGCCGCATGCCCGCGGCGAGGTCGTTCGGCTCGACTTCACCACTGACGTGCCGCGTCGGAACGGCACCTTCGGGCAGAGCCGCTTGGCCACCTACCTGCTGGGCGGCTGGTATCCCGCATTTGGTGACGGGGTCGCGCTGGCGGCGCTGCCGACCTCGTTCTCGGTCACCGTCCCGCCCAACCTGGTCGGCTCGGTCGGTGGTCTGCCGGTCGCTCGCCTCGGGTCGCGCACGATCAGCGGCGAGCTCGTCGCTCGGTTCGTTCCGGTGGTGCTCGCTCGCGAGCTGGTGGTCAACTCCGGGCCGGCGGCGGTCATTCTCGCGCCGACCGAGAGTGGAGCTCCGCTGCGCGCGATGGGCTCTGGGCGCGACGCCGCGGCGCTCGCCGAGCTCGAGGCGACCTTGGTCGTTGGCGCCGCAGCGGCGTCGCGCCATGGCCTCGATGACCGGGCGCGACCGTGGGTTGTGCTGGCGCCGCTGCGCGAGAACCTGGTCGAGCCCTTTGACGGGGGCTTGGCGGTCTCCGACCGCGCCTTCCGCCACTCGCTGGCCGAACGCCTGTTGAAGCTGCACCGGGCCACCCTGTGGCGAGAACAGTCGGCCCTGCTCGCGCTACCCGACTGCCGTCGTCGTGAGGTCGAGTGGCCGCCGACGCTGGTCGCTGATCTGGTCGGCAGCGCCCTGCGCCAACGAATGATGGTCGACACGTACGGCCGGGTCGAGTACGCGACCGACCTGCTCGAGGACTTCGCCGTCACCCGCGAGATCGACTCACTCATTCTCGCGCCACAGGTGACCTTTCGCGACACCTACTTCGCCACCATCGACGAGACGCCGCGAGTCCGCTGGCGGTTGGACGACTTCGAGCACTCGATGCCGCGCGGCAAGCTGCTCTACGAGAAGCTCGTCGATCTCCTCGGCGAGGCCGCGGTCACCGAGCTCGTCGCGGCCTATCTCCGGGAAGATCTGCCCTTCGTAACCGTCGCCAACCTCCGCGGCGGGCCTGGAGTCGGCGATGGGTTGGCGATCTGGCTGTCGGCCTATCCGCGGGTCAACTATGCGGTGCGTCAGGTCGAGCAGGAGGGCTCGGTGCTGATCCTCGTCGAGGCGGACGGGCCCGACGCAGCGTGGTTGCGCGAGCCGATCACCGTCGAGGTGGTGGACGCCGCGGGGGTGACCCACCGGCAGCAGCGCCTCGGGCCGGGTACGGTGCGCTTCTTCGTCCCCGGGCCGGCGACTCGGGTAACGCTCGACCCCGAACAGCGGTTGGTGGAGCACGGGCACGCGCCAGGTCGGGGACCCGCGTTCGACAATCAGGAGCCGGTGCCGCAACGGTTGATGCTCACCAGCCTGGCCAGCGTCGTCTCGCCCACCAACCGTGAGCTCGAGGTCGTGGCGAGCTTCTCGCTCAGACGGTTGCATGATCTGCGTTGGCGTTGGGAGTATGTCGCCGCTTACGGTCCGACCAAGCTCGGTCTCGCCACCAGCGCCAGCTGGGGTTTTGGGGCAGAGATCACCCCTCTGACCCTGGCGCACCGCCTGGGCCTATCGTTCGGCTACGAGCGGCTGCGAGGTGACGGCGGTGATGCACGGCCCGGCGATCAGGCGAATCTCCTTGCCTTCTATCGGTACGACGATCGCCTCAACCCCTACTGGTCGTTCGAGGGTGCAGGTTGGTCGATGCACGCGGCCTGGGCCTTGGGGCGCAAGGTAGACGGCGACGCCTACTCGTTCGCCAACTTCGGCGCCGGCGTGCTCGGCATACTGCCTTTGGCCTTCGGCCATTCGTTGGTGGGCCGCCTGCGCGGCGATCTGAATGTGGGTGAGGCCCCGCCGCAGGATCTGCTCGGCGTCGGCGATCTGTATCGTGCCGGGCGCGGCTATCTGCGCGACGACGCTCTGGGGAGCGGCCGGCTGGTGGCGAGCGGTGAGTATCGTCACCTGTGGGCCGGCGATGCAAACACCGATCTCGGTGGTCTGGTGACCTGGACTCGCTGGGAGGGCGCGTTGTTCGCCGACGCCGTCTATATCGACCTCGTCGAGCCGCGTGGTTGCGGCGAGCGTTGGTTCGCCGACGTCGGCTACGGCATGCGTTTCATCGGCGACGCTTTGGGCGTTCTGCCGGTCGCGATCACCGTGGACCTCGGCGTGCCGTTGGTCCGATGTCCTGGTCGGCGCAACCCGCCGGTCACTGTCTACCTCGGCTTTGTCCAGTCGTTGGCCTTCCTTTGAGTCGCTGGGGAGCGCCGCGGGGTCTGCCCCGGTCGATTGGGTGGGCGACGATGGCGCCGAGCACAACCAGTCGGGCATCGGCCAAGCGGTCGAGTTTGTCGACTCCTGACCGTGCAATTTCCTCATAGTCGAGTGACCACCGACGTCCGTACCATCCGAACCACAAAAGGAGCGGATCCCGCTTTGACCAAGGAGGTCGCATGTTTCGTTTGGCATTGACGTTCGTGTTTGTCTCGTTGACCTCCGGTTCCGCCGTGGCGAGCTCTGTCGACCGGCCGGCCGGCCCCGCGCTGCCGGCGCCAGCCAATTCCCAGCTCCAGCTCTATCCGGCGATCGATGACTTGCTGTTGGGCGCGACCACCAAGCATGTGCACGTCGCCACCGAGACGAGCGAGTCGAACTATATGCTCACCATCGCGGCCAACACGCTCGGGGGAGCGCTGGTCGGCTTTCTCATCGGCGGCGCGATCTACCTGCTGCAGGACCCCGACAACCGCCGGCCGGTGAACCTGGCCTGGTGGACCGGCGGTGGCGCGCTGGTCGGTGTCGGGGCGGGCGTCGTGCAGGTCATCGTCAGGGCGAACCGCGACGACGAAGCGGTCAGTCGGCGGTTCATCGTGCCGGCCGGCACGCGGCAGGTCCTGGGCTGGACGCATAGCTTTTGACCTACTGCTCGCCTGGTCGTGAGCCGGTTGCGGCCATCAGGAGCCGCACCAGAGCAGTTGCCGGATCACCAGTTGTCGGTGCGGAACGGCGAGACCGGTAGGCCCTCTTTGCCGTACAAATTGCAGGCGGGGTTGATGGCCCAGCCATAGCGTACGGCGACCGGCGCTTCGAGGCCCGGCGCCCAGACGACGATGTCAGCGCCGTCGATCGTCGCAGTTGCCCAGACAAAGTTGCGGTCCGCCCCGGCGACGGCGAAGGCCGAGAGCTCGCCGGTGGCGTCCTCGACCACGGGGGTGAGTGGTTGCTTGCTCCCGATCATGAGCCCGGTCGGTGCGCCGTCGAACGAGATCCTGATGCTAGAGCCCTCGATCTGCATGCTCCGATAGGTGGGCCCTTGAAACGCGATCGGCTCGCCGTAGGCGAGCCCGCGGGCGAGGACCGCGAGCCTGTCGCCCACGTCTTGTTTGTCTCTGGGGTGAATATAGTCCGCCTCACCGGTGTCGATGGTCACCGCCAAGCCCGCACCAGGGACGCTCTTGGCCACGAGGAGCTCTGCCTCGCGGATCCCCGCCCAGCCGCCCTCGGACGGCGCGGTTTGGGGTGTCCCATATCGTGGGAGCTGCACGATGAGGAATGGCTTTTCTCCTCCGCCGAACTGATAACGCCAGTCGAGAATCATGTTGGCGAGCAAACGGCGGTATTGGACGGCTCGGCCTGCGTTGGTCTCGCCTTGGTACCAGACGAAGCCGCGCAGCTCGAAGGGAAGCAACGGGGCGACCATGCCGTTGAAGAGTGAGGTCGGGTAGAAATCGTCCAGCGGATAGTTGCCCGCGGCGATCTCGGCGATCTCGGCCTCGAAGTCGGGGTCTGTGGCGAGAGAGGCGGCGCTCATCCACCATTCGATGGCAGTGCCGCCGTAGCTCGAGTTGATCAATCCCTGCGGCACCGCAGTGCGCTGCGACAGGCCCCGGGCGAAGAAGTAGCAGGTCGCGGAGAACCCGGCCACGGTGCTCGAATCGGTCTGCTCCCAGCCTGTCACGTAGCGGAAGACCTGCTCGGGCACGGGTGAGCCCCTGAAGGCCGGTACGGTGAACAACCGGATCGATGGATAGTTGGCGGCGTCAGCGATCTCTTGCGCCGCGTTCAGCACATCCTGAACGACCATCTCCATGTTCGACTGCCCCGAGCACAACCAGACGTCTCCGATCAGCACGTCGGTGAGCGTTCGGCTCTCGGTGCTCGTGACGGTCAGCGTATGGGGGCCTCCCGCCGGCAGCGGCTCGAAACGCAGCTTCCACAAACCTGTGGTGTCGGCCGTTGCCGTCACGGTCTGTCCGGCGAACGCAACCGAGACCTCACCGCCAGGTGTTATGCAGCCCCAAACTGGAGCCCAGGCGTTGCGTTGGATCACCATGTGGCTAGTGAAGATGGGATGCAGCAGCTCGGGATGCTGTGCACAATCGAGATTGAACAACGGCTCAGGAGGGGGCTCGTCGCCACTGTCGCCCGGAGCGCTCGCGTCGCCGTCCGGCAGCGGCGGGTCCGAGGCGTCTGGCAACGACGAGCCGTCTGCAGGGCTGTTGTCTCCATCGCCGTCGCTCGTTGGGCACCCCGCAGGGCAGGTTGCGGCGGATCGGCAGGCGCAGATGTTCCCGAGGTTGCCTGGGTGGCAGCCGCTGCCAGTCGTGAGACTCGAGACCCAGACGAGCGTTGGCAACACCAGCGACAGTCGGCTGAGCCAATGCCTTTCGACTTGTGACCCAGAGGGCGCGAGACCGCTCATGGATACTCATAAGCGCCGATATCCGGCGTGTCCACGATCGGGTGCCCATCGAAATCCCTCGTCAAGTCGACATTCACCCCTTCGTCTCTCGCGGGACTGCTCGCTTGCAGATGCAGATCGACAGGCGAGACGAACAGTGGATCGCCGCTCAACGAGCTGCCGTCCTCGGATGTTCTCGCCTGCCATTCAGACAAGGTCGTACAGGTGGACCCGGCGACGATCCCCAGGGTGTCCACCTCGTAAAGGTTGTGATCCAGCTCGAAAGCGACCTCGTCGTTGAAGCGATACGCCGTATGGGTGGAGTCTTTGAAGATGTTGTTGCGGATGCTGCAACCTGTGACCGTGCCGCCGCCGTCCCAATTGATCACGTGACGGGCGTTGCCGGTGTCCGGCCTCTGGTTGGCGCTCCACTGATTGCCTGCACCGATGCAGGTGTTGTTGTCGAAGTCGACGTTGTCGAGCGTGGAGCCTGTGTAGGTGAATACCTCGTAGGAGTACCAGCAGTTGGAGATGATGTTGTAATAGCTGTGGATGTTGCGTTGGGTGTAGGTGCCGCCGCCCTGCGGCGAAATCCCCGCGTCGTAGATTTGGTCGATCCGATTGTAGCGGAGCGTAATGTTGGAGTTGCCGACCCACATCTGAATGCCGTTTCCCATTCTGACAGGACCTCCCCCATAGTACATGCCGCCTATCCAGGAGATGCTGCAATCTTCCACGATCATGTTGTCGGTGTCTTGCAGAAAAATCCCGTTGTTCGCGGAGTAATACGGATTCGGCTTGATCTCGATCCGCGAGCGGATCATAAGGCGCCGATCTCCTTCCGGAGGTCGAAATGGCGAAGCTGGGCGATGTTGTGGCGCACCTGACCGTCGCCGAGCTGCG
>JBFYZW010000228.1:0-60500 GCA_041309305.1 Deltaproteobacteria bacterium
GCTTCTGCCCCGTGCCACCGCCGTCAGGGGTGGCCGTTGCGCTCCAACGGCATTACTCCGAGTTGGCCGTGCGGTCGATTGGCCTAGCTGCCGCGTAGACGGGGTTGCTTCTCAGGAGTCACCACGACCGATCACACCCCGCCTCGACGCCTCGACTTCGACGTAGCCAATGTGCCGGAGTCGTGGGAGAATGACTGGGTTGGAGTGCGTTCTCGATCTTCCACTGCGCCCGTGGGGCACGGGAGTATCGGGCCCATCGGGCGTGCGCTAGCGCTACGGGAGGCGTTCGCAGATCGGTGGAGATCTACCACGCGGACGGACGACAGACGGAGAGCAACCCACATGGCCGCGGGACGAGCACACTGATGGGTCCAGAGACCCTACCCCGAACGGCGACGAGACTGGGGCAAGCGCTGACCCCCGGCGTACGGCTCGCGGCATTCGTGTTGTTCTTCTCCGTGCTGTGGCAGTTCGGCATGGGCATGGCCGATTTCGCCATAGGCGTCTGGATCTTCCAACGAACCGGCAACGCCACCGAGCTGGGGCTGTACCACATGGCGGCCGCTCTGCCGGCGGTGTTGTTCTCCACCTGGGCCGGGTATTGCGCCGATCGCTGGGATCGCCGTTGGCTCATGATCATCGCTCGACTCGGGATCGGGGTCGCGACCGCTGGCATGGCGGGCCTGGCGCTCGTCGGGATCCTTGATGTTTGGCACCTGGCGGCTGCCAACTTCGTGATCGCCAGCTGCGGCGCCCTCGGGGCAACGGCCTGGAGCGCAACCGTGCCGCTGTTGGTCAGCAAGGAGCAGTTGGGCCGCTTCTACGGCCTCTACACTCTCGGCTTCATGCTGCCCGCGATGATGGCGCCGATGTTCGCGCCCGTTGTGCTGGAGACAATCGGCCTCGAAGGGATCCTCGCGCTCAGCTTCGTCGGCGTCGGCGTCGCCACGGTCTCGCTGATGGCCGTCCGCTTCCCGCAGGTCGCGAAGGCCGAGGCGTCGGGTCAACGCCCGTCGTTGTTGCACAACCTGGATGAGGCGCGACGCTACCTCGCTGCGCGGATTGAGCTGGGCTGGCTCGCAGTCTGGTACGGCCTGTGGTGCTATTCGAGCGCCGGCGCCGTCTTCTTGGCCACGCCGCTCGTTCTCGGCCTCCACTCCGCGGCAGAACTCGGCAAGGTCTTCGCCGCCGCTGGTGCCGGCTTCCTCATCGGCACGGCGATCATCGGCGTCTGGGGGGGAGGACGACGGCGTGTGATCGCGGCCTGCGTCGCGGCCTCGCTGCAGGCCGGGTTGTTGTGTGGCATCGCGCTCAGCACCGAGATCCCCTTCCTCGTCGTTGGGGTGGGCACGTTTGCGGTCTTGCATCCGATCGTTGATGGGCTCGTGGTCCCCATCTTCCAGCGCAAGGTCGCACCGGAGATGCAGGGGCGGGTGGCCGGCTTCGTGGCCACCGTGCTGGCCTCGGCGCGGGGACTCGCCTTCGTGACCCTCGGCCCGCTCGTGGACCGCGTCCTCGAGCCTCTCCTTGCTGAGGGCTCACCGTTTGCCCAGGAGATCGGCTTTGGACCGCGGCGCGGCGCTGCCGTTGCCGGCCTGCTGATCGCCGGGTTGTTGTTGGTCGCGGTGCTGGTGGGACTCTCAGTTCGCCCGCTTCGGCAGGTCGAAATGAGGGTACCCGACGCACTCGGCTGAGCAGGTGGTGCGGTGCGGGATTGGCGCGCGGGAACAATGGGCAACCCGTCGCCAATGGTGTATCGAGAAGCCGGTGAGGAGGTGACGATGGATTGCCGGGAAAGCACGCTCCTGCTCGGTGCGCTACGCAGCGCTCGCGCCGTCCTGGTCTACGGCACGGTCTCGTCTCGGGACGAGTTGGCCGCCTGCGCCGCGGGGCTCGCCAAGGCCGCGCCGGAGATCTGGGTCTTGCCGGCGACCGCCGATCTTGCCGCCCTCCGCTCTGGATTGCGGGAACGGTTGGTCGCCGTCAACGTGGTGGTCCTGTCTTGCGCGCGCGATTGCGTCCTCCCTTTGCGCGAGCTCGTCGCCGAGTTCGGTGCCGGGGAGCTACGGTTCGCAGACGGGACCAACTATCAGGTCGCGCCGGAGGCGCGTTGCGTGGCGCTGGTCACCGACGGGGTGCCGAGCGAGGCGCTGCGCAACGCCTTCCCGCTTCACGTCGTCGGGATGCGGATCTTGGACGAGGCCCGCGCGGCGCGCGAGCGAGAGGCGCGAGAGCTCGAGGCCGCGCGGGCACGGGCGCGGCAGAGCTCGATCGACCACGGCCTGGTTTGAGCCGAAGCCTCAGAGGTTGAGTAGAATGCCGCAGCCGATCTCGAAGGCGGGGGGCCGGATCGCAAGGCCGCGCTCGAGCCCTTCGCTACCGGGCTGAGGCGGGATGTCGAGCCCCAGGCGAAACTCGCCCCGGCGACCGAGGTTGCCGCTGACGTGGGCGTCGAAGCTCACGCTGCTGAGGAACACGACGCGGTAGTCGGCACGGACGATCCATGACCCGTCGCTGAGGTTGCCCAGGGTGTTGAGGAGGAAGGTCGTGTCCGTCCAGTCGAACGGGGCGCGGGCAATGACGAAACCACCGGCGTACATCCTCCCGACATAGAGCGGGCGGAAGGAGTCGTTGAGCAGCAGCCAAGGGTAGAGGCGCGCGGACCCATAGCCGGCGGTGTTGTGGAAGGCCTCGGCGCCGAAGATGAGCGCGCTGTTGGCTCCGTAGTTGAAGGTGGTCCGTGCACCGACCATGGCCTGGGCGAGCCACTCGTCGCGGCGCTGAAAATCCTGGGGCAACTGCAACGCGGTCGGGTCTAGATCGAGCGGGCCGCGCCAGAAGGTCGCTCGCTCGCCTCTGCGGAGTGCCACCTCGCCGTACAGGTCCATGGCCCAAAGACCGACGGATAGGTCCGCGCCGAATCGGATCGGCTCGCCTCGACGTGCGGCAGCACTCAACGCCAACTCGAAGGTGGAGACCGTCATTTCGGCCCGCACGGCGCCGCCGACGTCGGTGATGGCGCGGGTGTCGTCGAGATCGGCCAGGGCGTAGAAGTTCCAGCCGAGCGATTCGATCGGCAGATGGACCTTCAGCAGCGGGATGCCCGTGCGCTCGTCAAAGACCGCGAGCGGGTCGCGGTTCCTCTGGTTGAGGAAGTCGGTCGGATTCCAGAAGAACCCGCTGCCCCACCGCAGGGGCTGCTGGCCGACTGTCAGGAAGACCTTGCGGGCCAGCGTGAACTTCAGCCACAGCTGGTCGAGCAATGGGATCGTGCGGCGAGAATCGGTGCTCGGCAGGCGGTTCCGAGCGTCGGTCGACCGCGGGGTGAAGATGATGCGACCCCGAGCATAGGCGCGCACATCATCGAGCGGACGGGAATCGAGGTAGGCGTCCAGGAGGTTGGTGTTGGTGAACTGCGAGCCGTCAGTGTAGGCACCGAGCAGGCCCGTGTAGCGGAACTGGGTGTAGAGCAGCCCGCCCAGCGACAGCACGTCATCCGTGACTGCGAGCTGCACCGCGGCGACGTCATCGCCCGACGTCTCGCGGGGAGGGACCGGCTCGCCGGCTGGCGCGGCGTCGGGGCCGAACGCAGCGATCGACTCCGAACCAGCGCTGCTGCCGGGCGCGACATCGAGTCCCTTGTCTTCCGCGAGGGCCGCGTCCAGGCTGTCGACCCATTCGCCTTCGGCGATTGGGGTCTCGGGCTCGTCCTTGGCGAGTAGGAGGTCGTCCGGCTGTGCCACTTGGAGCGGTTCGAACCGCCGGACCCCGAAGGCCTTGAAGAATCGTTGTTTGATCCGAGGCACGACAACGAGCTCGGCGCCGCGGGCTGACAACTCGAAGGTCTGTTCGCCTTCGGCGACCCGCAGCGACAGCAGCCCGCCGAAGCGGTAGTTGAGTTTGCCACCGCCCATTGGTCGAAGCTTGACGGGGTTGCGAGACCGGCCGCGGCCGTTCCTTACGATGTCGACGATGACGCGCTTTCCTCGTTGCTCACTGCGCAACTCGAGGAGCACGTTGCAGGGGCCGGTAACCTTCAGGGTCAGGCGGCCGTCCTCCGGAATGGCGTAGGCCTGTTCTCCGGCCCCCCAAGGCACAACGCGCGGCACGCCATCGGGTTCGATCGACTGCGCGTATGCTGGCGCTCCGGCGGCGAGAACCGTGACCATCGCGATGGCCGGCCCGGACGGGAAGGGCGGCATCGGCGACAACGAGGATCGAGGGGCGTGGCCGTTCACCCGGCCGATGCTACGCAGCCCCGGGGGTGTGCGCAAGCCGGTCACAGTGCTAGAAGACCTTCGACAGTCAAGGTATAGTACCCATTGTTGATCGCACCGCCGTGGTTGGTGATGAAGCCGGTGAGACGCAGTCCCACAGGGCCGTACCCGATGCGGACGGCGGCGAGGGGGGCCGCGGCCAAGAACTCGGCGCGCTCCGATCCCTGGTGCCAGCCGACAACACTGCCGATGCCCGCATCGAACCCGAACCACAGCTGCGCTCTCGGTCGGCCGTAGCCCACCCAGAAGAGGATGGCCAGGTTCCCGTCGGCGGCTGCGGTGAAGAAGACCTCGCCGCGGGCGCCGACTTCGTTGAGACCCGCCCACGCGTCTTCGGCGAACGGCAGCCAAAGGACGCCCGCCGAGAGGCGGACGCTGGGGCGTTCTGCGAGGCTGGCTCCGCCGTCGAAAGCCGCGTAGATCTCGCCGAGCCTGGGCGGCCCGGCGATGCCGCTGCTGAGGAGGACCGTGGTCAGGAGCGTCGTCATCGATTCGAGGCAGAAATCCAATCCTGCGATAGCACACCTCTGCCAAGTCTTGAACAGACTTCGGTCCCGATGGAGAACGGCCCTTGCGCGGCGAGGACCCGTTTGTGGTAGCCTGGGACCCCATGTGGCGGCGTACGTTCGTCTTGGTCCTCTCCTTGCTGGTGGTTTCTGTCGACGCATTGGCGCAGGGCGACCGACTCGGCGCCATCTCCGGCACCTTTGAGGCCTGTGCGGCGGCGTTAGCGCCGCTTGTCGATCGATTGGCTGCCGCCGAGCGGGATCGGCGCTCATCTGCGGAGTGGCTGATGCTCCTGCGCCGGCGGTTGGCCGTCGAGCAGGATCGCTGCGCGCAGCTGGCCGACGCACCCACCACGGCGGTGCTCGAGGTCATTCAGCGCTATCAGGAACTCGGCGATGACCTCCGCGCGCTTGAGCTCGGACTCCAGGCCACCAAGGCGAGGGGCGCGCTCCCTGAACTCGACGTCGTTCTTGGCCGGTTGCTTTACAAGCTGGGCCAGCAGGAACGGGCCGTGTTCTATCTGCTTCGAGCGATCGAGGTTCGCCCGACCGACGGCGACGTCGCGCAGCTCCTGGGTGCGTACTACTACGCGAAGGGGGATGTTGCGCAAGCGGTGCCGTTTCTCACCATAGCGGCTCGGGGCCAACCGGACTCCTTCGGGTCCATCGCTGCGCTCGGGGACGCCTGCCTGGCGATCGGTGATCTTGACTGCGCGGGCGAATACCTGGCCCGTGCATCCGCGCTACGCCCCAAGGACACGCTCCTGGCCTTGAAGGTCGGCGACTTCTTCCTCGCATCTGGGCAACCTGACCGCGCGCTGGGAGCGTATGAGAGCGCCGTCACGGCCGATCCGAGCCAGGTGGCGGCCTGGATGGGGCTCGGCATGACCTTTCGCCGGTTGAGCCTCGAGGAGAACGCTGAGGCCGCGTTCGCGCGAGCCGCGGAGCTGAGTCCCGACGACGCCACCGCGGCGGTGGAGCTTTCCCGCAGTCAGCGGCGAAATCGCCGGCCCCGGCCGTCGCGGTTGGGCGCATTCGCCGCGGCGCCGGGCGTGGCTGCTGAGGTCGCCGTCGAATACGTGCTCGCCCTCAATGCGTACGTTCGGCCGGCCGACGCCATCGCCTACGCCGAGGCGGCAGGGCTCGACGTCCGTCGGGATCCCCGCTTCATCGCTGCGGTGGGTGACGCGTGGCTCTCTCGGCGCGAGCCGGCCGAGGCCCTCGAGCAGTATCGGTCTGCGCGTCGTTCCGCCCCTGACGAGCCGACCTTCCTCGTGCGCGAGCTGCGGGCGCTGCGGATGCTCGACCGTGCCGGCGAGGCGGTTGCCGTGGCGGAGAAGGCCAGCGGTGTCACGGACCCGGCGTTCTTGGCTGAGCATGTGGCCGCGCTCCTGGATCACGCCAAGGGCGCGACGACGCAGGGTGACGTGTCGGCGGCGCAGCGGTCACTCAATCGTGCCGTGGACCTGGTTCCGGGGGACTCGGAGGTGATCGCGGCGGCGGCCGCGCTCGCCGTCGGGCGGGGGGACCTGACGGCCGCCCGTGAATGGCTGGGGCAGCTTCCGGAGTCGGCGGCGCGAACGAGCGTCGCGGCCTGGGTCGCGTTCTCCGCGCGTCAGTATGCCGAGGCCGCGCGGCTCGCGCGCGATTGGCGGCTCAACGGCGGCGGGCAGGCCGCGCTGACGCTTGAGGCCGCCGCGCTGGTCAACGATCGTCAACCGGCGGAGGCGCTGACGCTGTTGCGGCTCCCGGGGCCGGGTACTCGCCGAGGGGAGAGCGGTACCTGGTATGCCAAGGCGCTGATCGATCTCGCGGCGCTGCGGCTCGGCGCTGGCGAACCGGCACAGGCGGCAGCGCTTCTCGACGGTGAGGACCTCGAGGGCTTCTCGCCGGTGTTCGGCCAATGGCTGCGACGTATCCCGCTCGTGGCCGCCGCCGCGCGCGCAGCTCCGCTCGTGGGAGTCAAATGGTACGACGAGCTGGTCGGGGGTGCGGGTGAGCGGCACGCCGTCGACCAGTTGCTGTTGGCCATCGGAGATCTGCAGGCGAGCGCGCCGGAGCAGGCGCTGAAGCGGTTGAGATCGCTGCCGGCCGGGAGGGCCATCGACGCGATCAGGTCCCGGGCGGCCACGGACGCGGCGATGCGAGCCTTCGAGCGCGGTCGCTTCGCCGATGCGGCGGCACGGTTGCGCGGGGGCGGGGAAGAGGCCGCCCTGTCGGTCGAGGAGCGGTTCAACCGAGCCGTCATTCGTGGCGGGAGGGATCCGCGGGCCCTTTTGGCGATTTGCCGGGCCTTCGGCGCGCAGGGGGTGGCGGCGGCGCTGTTCGACCAGGCGCTGCTCCTGGATCGCACCGACGACAACGGGAGCGCGGCTATC
Source organism: Deltaproteobacteria bacterium (assembly GCA_041309305.1). Classification (GTDB taxonomy): domain Bacteria; phylum Myxococcota; class XYA12-FULL-58-9; order XYA12-FULL-58-9; family XYA12-FULL-58-9; genus JBFYZW01. The sequence goes on from JBFYZW010000228.1 coordinate 7,162, forward strand.
GAGCCGCTGACGCGGCTGCTCGAGTTGGCCCCACCGGCAGGTCTTCGGGGTCGCGCTGAGGCGCTGCTCGGCCTCAAGCGAAGGCTCTACTGAGGTCGCATGTCGTGTAGCTCGCGCCGGTGTCGTGACGCGGTCTTGATCTGGGTCTTCGTCTCATCAGCGCCGTTTCGCGCCTTCGCCAGTCCGCTGGAGGCTGTGCCGAGGCTCTCGCTCGAATTACCAAAGGACCTCGAGCTGCCGCGTGTCGCTGGGCTCGACGTGTCGCTGCGCCTCACCCAGCTGGAACTCGGCGCTGAGTCCGTCAGCGAGGAGACGGGGGCCCTTCTCATCGAACGAAGGCGCGGGCCCTTCGAGCAAGGTCCGGCGGTCACGATCGGCCGCTTCGGCGGATTCCTCGCCGGGTGGTGGGCCGCGGCGCTCACGCACGAGCTTGGTCATGCTCTGGTGGCTTGGGGTTACGGATACTCGTTCAATTGGCCCACCGATCTGGCGCGCAGCGAGTTCTTCCTTCCCTACTGGACGGTGTCGCCGAACGATCTCGGTGAGCGTCCGGCCGTGCGCCGCAACATCGCTGCTGGCGGCTTCTTGCTCTCGGCCGCGGTCTCGGAGGCGATGCTGGGTCTTGGGGCCTTTCCCAAGAGCGACGTTTTCGTGGGCGGTTTTGTCGTCTACGACACCCTCAACGCCGTGGTGTACATCGCTCGCGACATCTACTACTGGTCACGTGACGGCGTTGGGATCGGTGATATCCGCGACATGAGCCGGGGAGGCATACCGCGCGGGGTGATCTACGGCCTGCTGCTGGTGCGCAGCGCCGTGACGCTGGCGCGGGTCCTCATTGATCCCGACTTCGTGAGGCTGCAATACTGGTGGAGTTCGGCCCAACCGCGCTGAACGGGGGTGCGCGATTCGCGCACCTCCCGTTTGCGGTTCTTCCTTGGGCGAGGCCGCTCATGGTGATCGGGAATCGTGACCGTCCGTTTAGCTGGAAGTTGGGTGGCGTGGAGGTGACGTGACTGGGATCTGCATCGCCTGGCTCGTCCTTGGTGCAGCGACGACGGAGCCCGAGGCCACGAGCGTCGCGGTCTACCTGCCTTCGATCTTCTTCGCTGGGGCCGAGGAGAAGGCCATCTTCTTGTCGGCGGTCGAGACGGCGATCGGCGAGAAGCTCGGCGCGCCGGTCATGGCATCGTTCAGCGCCGACCCCCAGAAACTGAGGACCCAACCATTGTGGATCGTCGACGCCGGACTGGCGTCTCTCGCCGAGCCGCTGTTGGTGCTCCAACAGGCCGCCACGACGTCCGGTGCCTCGCGACCGGTGAGTCTGTTCTCAACTTCCTCGGGGAGGAACGCCTTCGAGCTCCTCGCCCGGGGCACTATCGCTATTCCGGATGCTGGGGGCGTCGAGAGGGCGGTCCTGCGTTACTGGCTGCTGCTCGACGAGCCCGGCGCGGAGGGGATCGCGAAGAGGGTCAAGACGGTGCGGGATGCGCGCGCCGCGTTGAGCGCTGCAGCGGCGGGAGAGATTGACGGCGCTCTAGTCTACCAGGCCGACTACGGGCGCTTTGATCCGCGTCTGGCCGACGCCGAGGAGATCTCCTGGCTGCAGGAGTTGCCGCTGCCGGTGTTCGGCATCAATCGCGCGGTGGTCGGTTCAGCCGCGGCGGAACGGATGACGGACCTGCTCCAGTCGGTGCGTCTTCCTCCGGTGCCGGGAATCATCCAGAGCTGGACGCCGACACGGGGCGGCAACCTGGCGCTTCTCGCGCGGAGCCTGCGCCAGCGGGCGTCGCCGGTTTCCCGCGATCTCGTGCTCGCTTCATTGCCGGCCTTCGGGACCTTTCTCGGGTCGGAGCTGCCGCCGCCACCGGGGCCTCCGCCGTTGCCGGCGAGCATCGTGATGCCGGGGGGCCGATACCCCGATCTGCCCGACCCTGCGCGCCAAACCGTCCCGTGATGGATGATCGACGAGTGGGCGGGGCAGGGTCGGGCCGCAGTCCGGACCTGTTTCTGCGATTGCCGCCCTCGGGGGTTTCGTGCCAGACTGGACCATCACCACGTATGGAGTTGGCTCGTGCGTTGCTTGGCCAATGTTTCAGGCGTGTGCGCTGGCGCTTTCGCCAGACAGCGCGTCCGACCGGCGCCGCGCGTCGGGTTGTCGTTGGTTGGGGGATGAGATGACCGAGGGACGGGCAAAGATACTGACAGTGGACGACGAACTCGAGAACCTCGAATACCTTGGGCGGATCCTTGGGCGCAAGTACGAGGTGGTGGCCGCGGCGAGCGGCGAGGAGGCTCTGGCCGCGGTCGGTCGCACCGAGTTCTCGGTGATCGTCGCCGACCATCGTATGCCCGGCATGTCGGGGGTGGAATTCCTGGCGCGAGCACGCGAGCTGGCGCCAGAGACCATTCGCATCATCCTCACCGGTTTCGCAGACCTCGACGACACGATCGACGCCATCAACCGGGCGGCGGTCTCCTGGTACCTGCGCAAGCCGATCAGGGCGGCCGAGATCGAACAGGCGGTCACGAACGCGGTCGAGATCAACGCCCTGCGGGTCAGGAATCGGTGGTTGCTGCGCACGCTGGAGGAGCGAAATCGTCAACTCGAGGAGAAGGAGAAGCTTCTGGTGATGGACCTCGACCAGAAGTCGGCCGAGATCCTCGCCATGAATCGGCGTCTCGAGGAGATGGTCGTCCGCGACGGCCTGACCGGTTTGTTCAACCACCGCTATTTCCAGGAGCGCACCGAGCAGGAACTTCATCGCGCTGCCCGTTTCGGGCACACCTTGTCGCTGGCGTTCTTCGACCTGGACCATTTCAAGGCCTACAACGACGCCAACGGCCATCCCCAAGGAGACGAGGCGCTTGTCACGCTTGCCACCATCCTCACCTCGGGATCGCGCGCCGCCGATGTCGTGGCCCGGGTGCGCAGACCTGACGTCGTGGCACGCTACGGCGGCGAGGAGTTCGTCATGCTTCTACCCGAGACCGGCAAGCCGGGAGCCGCGATCATGGCCGAGCGCCTGCGCGCAGCTGTGGAAGCCCATCCGTTTGCGGGCGAGAAGAGCGTGCCGGGCGGGCGTCTGACGGTGAGCGTTGGGGTGGCCACCTTCCCGGACGACGCTGCAACCCGGCCCGATCTCATTGCTCGAGCCGACGAAGCGGTCTATCGCGCCAAGGCGACGGGACGGAATCGCGTCTGCGTGTACGCCGCGATCTAGACAGACGGTCACGATTCCCGATCACCACCAGCGGCCTCGCTCGAGGAAGAACCGCAAACGGGGTGTGCGCGAATCGCGCACCCACGTGGAGCCCGAGACGATCACGAGTTTGAGGCGGCAGGTCCTGTGTTCCGGTAGAAGGAAGCTGCCAACGCCACTTCGCAACCCGGTCAGCGCCGATGCCGGTCACGAAGCCGGAGCTCCTCGAATTCCTCTTCGCGTTCCTTGATGATCTTGAGCAGGGCGGCGCGTTCCTTGGCATGGGCATCTACGGCTTCGAGGTAGCGCGTCTTCAGGCGTCGCTCGTCGGTGACGTCGCGGTGGGTTACGAAGACACCCGTGACGTTGTCGGCCTCGTCCCGAAGGGGAATGGCGCTGAGCTCGAGGACCAAGGTTCGCTGCGACGGGGTCTCTCCTTGGATCTCCTCCTTGCGCACCGGTCCGTTCCTGGCCAAGCACTCCAAGGCGATGCAACCCTTGCGGCAGATCGTCAAGTTGAGCAGCTTGTGGCAGGGGGTGCCTTTGATGCCGCGGCGCTGTGCCGGGCGCAATCCGAGGAGTTGAACGAAGCTCTCGTTGAAGTCCAGGACTCGCCGCTCGGCATCGACGATGAAGTAGGAGTCGAAGAAGACGCGGCGAAGACGTGCAATGGCCTTCTGGTCATCGAACATGAGCTTCCTCGCCTACTTCTTGGTCATGGTCTTGAGGCGCGCCAGCGCCGAGTTGCGGAAATCGCTGCGCGGATACTCGCTGACAATCTTGCGAAACGCCGCGCGCGCGGCCTCGGTGCGACCGAGTTTCAGCGCGCAGTCGCCTTGCCAGAACACGGCGTCGTCGAGGCGCTTGTCGGCGGGGTCTAGCTTGGCGGCCGCCGCTTCGAACTGGCCGTAGGTTGACAGCGCGGCGGTGCAACGCCCGAGCTGCCGCTGTGCCTCAGCGACCAAGAAGAGCGTGTTGTTGTCGATGGGGGCGCCTTCGACTGGGCGATCGGCGAGGGTCGCGACTTCGTCGAAGCGTTTGGCGTGCGCAGCGGCGCTGATCGCCTCGGTGTGCAGCTTCGCCCGGAGAGTGCGCGCCTCGGTGACCTGGACCGACAACAGCGTCTGGAGCTCGCGGGAGAGCAGCCGATCACGGCGGAACTGAGCGAGTAGCTCCTCGGCCTTGATGAACTGACCCGCCATCAGGTGCTGGTGGAACCGCGCAAGCTGGTGTTGGGGGATCCCGGACGGGCGGGAGATGAGCACCAACCCGACGGCAAGGAGCAAAGCGCTGGCGACGCCGATACCGACCGCCAGCCGGCGACGGCTGTTCATCCGTGAGGCGAAAAACACCCAAGCCCGCCGAAGTCGGTCGGAAACAGATGTCAGGCTCCGTTGCACTCGGCCGCGGAAGGCTGTCGCAACGGGCGGTTGGTCCGGCTCGGCCGACCCGGCGTTGGCGAATCGGACGAGGAACTCCTGCAACCCGGGATCGACGACCTGGGCGGGGAGGCCCTTGCGAAAGGCGAAATAGGACTCGGGGTCGTCGTCGAGAGCCATCGGACGACCGCAACGTTTGCACGTGGTGTCCGGAGGTTGCGGTCCGGCTTCGCCGCCGGCGAGGTTGACAAGGACCTCCGTATCCCAGCCGCACTTCTCACAGAAGTATGGGGCCTGGACCGATGCGATCGTGGCCCCGAGGGCGAAGTTCGCGACCATGTTCATCTGGGCGACGACGGCGGGGGAGCATTCCACTAGCACGATGCGATCGGTTCGTTGACGCAGAGCCTCGAGGGTGTGCACCCAGTCGCGAACCCCGAAGGAGCTAATCCGGGAGACCGCCTTGAGGTTGAGCAGGAGGTCGCGACCGACCGCTGCCTCGAGAAGAACCGTCGGGTCGAATGTCTCATCGATGGTGCCGTAGAGCCTGACATAGCTGATATGGCCGCGCGCCAGGCTCTCGATCGAGAGTGATGACTTGCGCGGAGGAGGGGCCATCTAGGGGTGCTCCTGGCGGAGGCGGAGCGCACGGTCGAAGAGCTGGGCCGCCCGGCTTACGTCGCCGCGGATGTAGACCACACGCGCCAATTCCTCAACCGCCTCAGCGGAGTCGGGCATCTGATCGACGGCTTGTTCCAGCAGGACAACGGCTGAATCCAAGTCACCTCGGAGGGCCGCATCGTGGCCCTTGCCTAGCAGCCGGAGCGCATGGCGTTCGTCACAGGCACGCTGTTCGCGGTCACGCACCAGCGCCGCGTTGATCGTCGCCGGGCCGGGCAGTGGGGGGCCGAGCTCGACAACATCGGCGGGCTCGGCCTCGGGCAGGTCGACGATCTTGGCATGGATGCCGATGATCTCGCCAATCTGCACCTTGACCTCGGCGGTCATCGGGGCGAAGTGCAGTCCGCAGAGGAACGCCTCTTCGTCGCCGGCGACGGCGGCACGCCGAACCCATACGACCGTCGCTTCGACCCTCGGGGTATCGAGGGTCGCGCGCGGCTCCAAATGGAGATGCAGAGTCGTCCCGCGTTCGAGCTCCACTCCGGTTTGCAGGCAGATCCCAGTCTCCGAGATGTCAACGGTTGTGGCATCGAGCGCGCAACCGCCCACCACATAGATGACGCGGAGCTGAGTGCTGTGCCGAGCTGCAGCGCGTCGTTCGACCCGGAGTATCCCAGCGATCGGCCTCACGCAATCACCCCGCTGAGACTCTCCGTGTTTCGTTCCTTCGGACCAGTTCAAGGATAGGGCAGGTCCGTGGGGATGTCTAGGTTGCCTTCGGCAAGGCGCGTGATCGGCGGGCCGCCGGTTGGTGTTCGGGGCCCCGATCTAGTGATCCACACCAATCGTCGAGTAGTACTGTGCCACCGCCTGGGGCGAAGCGACGAGCAACGCGTCGATCAGGCTTGATTGCCCAACCGAGCGCGCGAACGCCTCTTCACGTTTGAGGCTGGCGCTGAAGAGTTTTCCCATCCAGCTCGGGATGTTGACCTCGCCCAACTTCGGGATGACGGCCCGGAGATCGGCGGCGATCTCCACAGCATCCGCGTAACGTTTCCCGGGATCCTTATCAAGACACCGCTCGATGATCGGGTGGAGCTTGCGCGGTAGCGTCGCGCCATACCCTCCGAGCTGTAGCGTCTCGCGCAGAATGGCTACCGCAGTCATCGGCACCGTCGCGCGACGAAAAGGATTCCTCCCCAGGATCGTGCTCAACAGCAGGAGCCCTGCCCCCCAGATGTCGGTCTGCGGCGTCGCATCCTGCTCCTGGTAGCACTCGGGGGCCATCCATGACGGGTTCCCCAGCAAGACGTCCTTCTCCTCCACGCTTCGTTGCCAGGCAGCGAGGCCGAAGTCCACCAACTTCACGACCCCGTCGAACGTCACCATCACGTTCCCCGGGGCGACGTCGCGATGGACGAGCACGCGCCCGCTGCTATCGGATTGATGGGCGCGGCCCAGCCCTAGACACAGATCCGCAACAATCGTCGCCGCAATGGCCGGCGGTATGCCGGTGCCCGCGGGAGCAATGGCCCGCATGATCTCGCCCAGGTTTCGACCGTGCACGAACTCGAGCACCATCAGCAACGAGCCGTCGACCCGGTCGAGATCGTAGACGCGGATGACGTGGGGGTAGTCGATGCGCGCGACGAGCTTCGCCTCCTCGAGAAAAAGCCGGATACGCCGATCGTCGGTGAGGAACTCATCCCGGACCGTCTTGATCACCGCCAACCGGCGGAATCCCATTGCTCCGTGTTGCCGGACCAGAGCCACCTGAGCCATTCCTCCCTCAGCCAGCTTGCACAGGACCTCGTACTTCCCCGAAATCAGCTCGACATGCCCAGTGGAAGCCTTGGTCGCCACGTCTCTGTCCGGGGGTTTCTCCGGCGAGACACGGATCAGAGGGGCGCTGCGGCTGGGCTCGTTGCGACAGGCGTCGCGGAATTGCGCCAGCAGATCGGGTTGCCTAAAGGCCGAGACGGCTTCACCGCACTTGGCGCACGGTCCTGCGGCGGCGGGGTCGGTTGTCAGCAGGGGAAGGGTGACCCAACGACACGTCTTGCACTTGGGGCACTCGAGAGGCGCGGAGATGCTCTGGACCTGGGCGGGGCCGATCAAGCGAGGGTCTTCGCTCATCCGCTTCATCATCGGCGGCGGACACCCAGCGAGGAGGACCGGGCCTTGGCGCGCCAGCTCATCGAGGGCCGTCCGCCAGTGCACGAAGCCGCTCGGGTCGAAGTGGCGCACGTGTTCGACGTCGATCGTGACGGCGGGAGCCGCCGCATCCACCAACCGCCGTCCGCGAAAACCCTGGTCGATGATGCCGGCGAACTGGAAGCGGGTCATGCTCAAGGCCATCGTCTGGCGAACCGCCAAACGCAGGCCAGGCACCTCGAACAGGCGCGTGCCGGGCTGGCGCAAGAAGCCGACCACCGATGCAGGTGGGCTCACGACTTCCGCGGATCTGACGTACTCGAACAGCACCGCCGGATCGTCGTCGAGTTGTGTGTCCGAGCCGCAGACCCGGCACTGCCGCAACGGTGGCGTCAGAGTTTGGAACGCCTGTCGATCGAGCTGCGCGTCGTAGAGAGAGAGCTCGTCAGCACCACACGCATCGCAGACGTGAATGCCGTAGAACGAGAGAACGACGGCGCCGCCGGCGAAACCAACGACCATGTTGAGCTGATCGAGAATCCGCGGCGACACCTGCACGAAGAAGAGTCCGTCGACCGCCTGACGCGCGACGCCGATGGCCCGCACCCACTCGCGAACGCCGAATGACGATGCGTGCGTCACCTGCGACAGGTCGAGGACCATCTGTCGTGCGTCGCCTGGATCGACGACACTCGCCCGGAAGCTCTCGTCGAGACTCCCCGCGATACCGCGTCCGAGGATCTCGCCCTGCCGTAGCTCCCAGTTCAATGTGAGTCTGGATTCGCCGGCCATCGGCGTGAACCTAACAGCAATGCCGACCCGCCAGCAAGAACCGGACGATACGACCTCGGATCAGGTCTATGTCATGGGGGAAAGCGCCTTGACACGTTGTCGTCACGGCCCATATGATCGCGAGCACTCCATTGACGGACGCAAAAGACCAGGGTTGGCATAACGAGTTGATGGATAACCCATTGCATCGGCCTGACGGCCGCGCCAATGTCCTCCTCGTGTGGAGCGATCCCCGGGAACGCCAAGCCCTTTTGCGGATCCTCTGCGCGAGCGGCGCGCGGGTCATCTGTGAGATACCCGGAACTGACGGCGTCTTCTCAATCCCGGCCGACTGTCGGCTGGTGGTATTCGATTTCGATTCGTTGCGGGCCAGCATGGGGCAACTCATGACCCAGGTTGGCACGGTGAAGCCGGGGCCCGCGGTGCTTGTCGTCACCGCGACCCGCGACAAGAGCGATCTCATTGAGCTCCTCTCCCAGGATGGCCTGACCAATCTGGTGGCCAAGAACATCGACTTCGATCCGGACGAGCTCATCGTGACCGTGCAGAAGATACTGCGCGACGACATCTTCAAGCTCGAGAAATATCTGACTTGGGGGATCTCGCCGGCCGAAGAGACGATCCGGAGCTCAGCAGACAAGGAGCGGATTCTCGAGCGTGTCGGGAACTACCTGAACGACATCGGCTGCAACCGGCGTCTGATCGGGTTGGCGAAGGGCGTAGCGGACGAGTTCATCATGAACGCGGTCTACAACGCTCCCGTGGAAGCGAACGGCAAGCCGAAATACGCCGCCCGGGCCCGATCGGAGGTTGTGTACCTGGAGCCGGGCGAGGAGGCTCGGTTCCGCTTCGCTTCGGACGGGATCACGCTGGCGATGTCGATCGAGGATCGGTTCGGACGCCTCGACCCGTGGACCGTCACATCCTACCTACGGCGTTGCTTCATGAAGGGAGCGGACCAGATCGACCAGAAGGATGGCGGCGCCGGTCTCGGGCTCTATTGCGTCTTCGAATCGCTCAACCACCTCATCATCAATGTTGCGCCGCACCAGCGGACCGAGTTGATCGGGCTGATGGACATCTCCGGCTCGTATCGGACGTTCGCCGAGCGGCCCAAGTCGCTCAACATCTTCCTGCAGGAGCACAGCGGATGACTGAACGCCTCGCCTGGGCGGTCACGCTGGACGGCGATGTCACCCGTGTGGAATTGACGGGCTCGATCGACGAGGACTCGGGGTTCGCGGCGCTTGCCAAGGAACTCAGTGCGGCGACGACCATCCGATTCGACCTCGCGGGAATCCGCCGGATCAACTCGTGTGGTGTACGCGAGTGGGTGAACTTCGTGCGCTCGCTGACCGCGCCACACCGCATCGAAATCGAACGCTGCAGTCCAGTGGTTGTGTCTCAGATGAACATGATCAGCAACTTCGTGGGCACCGCCCGGGTGCTGTCGGTGCAGGCGTCCTTCGTCTGCGAGAAGTGTGATCATGAGGAGAGTGTGCTGCTCAACGTCGAGAAGGGCCAACGACCGGCGTTGGGGGTCGTGGTTTGTCCCAGGTGCGGTGTGGCCATGGAGTTCGATGACGTCGAAGAGAGCTACTTCTCCTTCCTCCTCTAAACCGACGATCGTGATTCCCGAACAGGCCATTGTGACTTCTCCGAGGGAAAGACGTAAACGGGGTGTTCGCGAATCGCGAACCCCCGTTTAGCTGGGCATCTCGATGGAACAGCCTGCGACGCCATGGCCAGCCTACGGGCAGGGTCGGCGTGATGCGATGCGGCGTTGGGTTGATGCCCAGATCGACCCTGCAGTCATAGTGGATCGAGACTTGCGACCGCTGGTTTGGAACTCGGCGTATTGCCAAACGGTGGGCCTGCGGGGGCGTCGCCTCGCCAAGCGTGCCGAGGAGGCCTCAACACGCTGTTGTGATCTGCTCCGCCTCGAAGTGTGCGCGGCGGATTGCCTCGCGGCGCGTTGTTTCGCGAACGGTCGTTCGGTGCGAATGGACGAGATCGTGGGCCGGTCGGCGGCCGTGGCTGACGGTGGGGAGAGCACCTTCATCGTCAGCGCATCTGCCGTGCCCGATGGGTGCGGCGGCGTGCTGGCTGTGCTGGAATCCTACCGCGATGTCACCGCCGAGGCGCGGATCCAGGCGCGCTACAAGACCTTGTTGGACAACGAGCGTCGGCGTGCGGAGACTCTCGAGGACCAGGTCCGAGCCCGTACGGCGGATCTCGAGCGATCTCTCGATGAGTTGCGGGCCACACGTGCAGCTCTCATCCAGTCGGAGAAGCTGTCGTCGCTCGGCCAGTTGATTGCTGGCATCGCCCACGAGATCAACAACCCGATCAACTTCATCTACGGCAACATCGAGTTCCTTCGTGACTACGTCGAGCGCTTCATCATGCTGATCCGCGCCTACGAGTCGGCGACCTTGTCGGGGGCTGATGGTAGCAGGATCGCCGCCCTGCGCAGTGAGATCGAGTTCGATTTCATTGTTGGCGACGTTATTGCGTTGCTCAAATCGGTACGCATCGGCGCGGACCGCGCCGCCGGGATCATTCGGGACCTGCGGTCCTTCGTCCGCGGTGGGCCCGAGGAGAAGAATCCGATCGATTTGCGCCGGTGTGTCGAACAGACCCTCGCGCTCCTCACCCACGAAACCAAGGACCGCATCGTCGTGAGGCTGGAGGGGCCCGACGACCTTTCACCGGTGATGGGTAAGGAGGGAGAGATCAACCAGGTCTTGATGAATCTGCTAGTCAACGCCGTTCAGGCCACGCCGGGGAAGGGCACGGTCACCGTGCGCTTCCGCGAACAGGACCACGGCGTTGCTGTCGACGTCGCCGACACGGGCGTCGGCATCTCCGAGGAGAACCTGCTCAAGGTGTTCGACCCCTTCTTCACCACCAAGCCGGTAGGACAGGGGACCGGTCTCGGTTTGTCGCTGTCACATTCCATTGTCAGCGGTCACGGTGGCAAGCTGACGGTCAGGAGCAGACCGGGCGAGGGGGCAACGTTCACCCTCTGGCTGCCGCACGGGGAGGACGGGAAGGCCGCGGGCTGCGGGTAGGTTTTCCCTCATGCCTTGCCGTGGTCGCCGAGGTTCCGCCGAACAGTGCGGAGGCGGTGGATCGTGAGAGCGCGGCGCACGGCGTCCATCAAGTCGCTGACCCGCCAGGGTTTGGTGACGACCTGATTCACCAGGCCTTGGTTGAGCGCGTTCATGACGGGATCGAGCTGCGGATACGCCGTCACCATGATGGCGATGGCGTCGGGGGCGATCGGTCTGGCGTGGGTCAACAGTTCGACTCCGGTCATGCCCGGCATCGAGAAGTCGGCCAGGAGGATGTCTACCGTGTGCTGGCGCAACAACTCGAGCGCCTGGAGGCCGGTCTGCGCCACCAAGATCCGGATCTCGGGTTGGGCGCGGAACACGCGCTGGTAGAGCTCCAGATTGGTCGGTTCATCATCGACGGCGAGGAGAAGGACCGCGCGGGCGCCATCTCCGCTGGGACTCATGGTTGGTGCGATCCCACTCGGCTTCTCCGGTTCGACGGCCAATGATCCGCCAGTTAGCGCGGTTGGCGGGCGCATGTCCAGCCTGGTACAGCGGCAACACTCAATCGCGCGCACCGTTGACATTGGGCTCGCGGGCGATAGAGTGGCACTGTCCGTTGAACACCATGACCGTGAGCACCGAGGACCAAGTTCCGACCGCTGTCGCCGAGAGTCGTGGAATCCGTGTGCGCTTCCCCATTGCGCTCAAGCTCATCCTAGCGAGTGTTGCCCTCGTTTTGCTCTTGTCGGGCGGTTTCATCGCCGAGGGGGTGCTCGCCACGCAGCGACAATACGCGCAGTTCGCGGCCAGCCAGCAAGCGACTGAGATTGCCGCCCTCTCGACACGCGGGCTCTCGACGGCCCGCAACCTCGCGGATGGGATGGTGGGTGCGCTGATCGACGGCGATGTGGCGCGCATCGGCGACATGGTTGCTGCGGTGGCGCGTGGTGATGGCGAGCTGGTCGACGCGACGGTTGCCAGGACGAACGGACGGGTTATCGCCCGGGCCAAGGAAGGGAGGCTCGGTGGGCAGTTGCCGACCGGTTTGCTGGAAGCGCTCAGTGCGTTGACTGGACCTCGGGCCTTGACCGATCTCGCCAGTGACTCGCTTCCCGAGGTGATTTCATTTGGTGCTCCGATCGAGACGGGGAGCGGCGTCACCATGCGCCGCGAAGGCTACCTCGTGCTCGATATGTCGACCGCCCGAATCGCTCAAGTCCTGCGGGAGATTGAGGTAGAAAGGGCACGAGCGGTGGCCAGCGCTATCGTCCAGACTGTGGCGCTGGGCGCGGCTGCTCTGCTTATCGGTATCCTGCTCGCAGTGGCGCAAGGTTTGCGTTTCGGTCGCGCGATTCGCCATCTGGCGCAAGTCGCGGTCGAGGTCGGCCGTGGCAACTTGAAGGCGCGGGCCACGCCGACGACGTTCGACGAGATCGGGTTTCTCTGTGCGCGGTTCAACGAGATGACCGGCCAGGTGGATAACCTGATGCGCGAGAGCGCGGAGAAGGCGGTGCTCGACCGTGAAATCGAGCGCGCGAACGCCATCCAAAGTCTCCTGGTTCCGCCGCGGGGCGAGTACTCCGCCGGCGGCCTGACCTACGCGGGTTTCTGCGAGGCCGCCACCAAGATGGGGGGAGATTGGTGGCACCACTATGTGTTGCCGGACGACCGCGTGATGATTTGTATCGGTGACGTGACCGGCCATGGCATTCCGTCGGCGATGCTCACCGCGTCAGCGAAGGCCTGCTGCGACACCTATCTCTTCGACCATCCGGTCCCCGACCTCGCGCGGTTCATGGCATCGCTCGACCACACGATTCGCGAGGCGGGGAAGGGCGAGCTGATCATGACGTTCTTCGCCGCTCTGTTCGACCTGCGTGAGTCTCGAGTCGAGTTCGCCAATGCTGGCCACAACTTCCCGATGGTCTTCGGCCAGGGGCCAGTCAGCTCGCTCGTGGCGCGCGGCGGTCGGTTGGGCGACGGCACGACCTTTGCTCCCGTGTCCCGCCCGTTGGCCTCGGGGGACTTGGTTGTGTTCTTCACCGACGGCCTTCTCGAGTGTACGAACCCCGAGGGTGAGGAATACGGCCTGCGCCGAATGCGGCGTTTCATCGGCAAACACGCGCAAGGCTCACCGGTGGAGGTCCTCGATCGTCTCCTCTCGGATGCCAACTCCTTCTACGCCGGCACGCCGCGGATCGACGATGTCACTCTCGTCGCCTGTCGTGTGGGGTGACGGTCACGACTGGTCTGTGCAGCGTTGGAGGTCGAGGCACGGATCCTCGACATCGGGAACACCGTTGCCGTTGTGATCGGCGAACGGACAGCCCGCATTGCTCGCTGGACCAGGGCGATCCGGGCAAGCATCCAACCGATCCCAAACCCCGTCGCCATCCTGGTCAACGAAAGGACAACCGAAATACTGGCTACTGCCGGGAAGGCCTGGGCAGGCGTCCTCGCGATCCGGAACGCCGTCGTTGTCGTTGTCGTCGGTGCCGAGAACGCCAGAGAGAACGAGCAGTCCGCCCCATCGCCGTTCGCCCGTACTGGACGAGAATGCGGTACCGGCCATACTGAACGATGCGGTTGGGGCGGCAGAAAGGGTGAGCGCCACAACCCCGCGCAGATCGCGCGCCGAGCGAAGGCCGGAGAGATCACTCGCCGCTTCGGCCGAGAGGATGGCGCCAGCAACAGGGAGGCGGATCGCGACGCCACCGCCTACGCTCACGAGAGCACCGTTGCGCCGTCCGCTTGGCGTGGGGTAGTTGGTCCAACCCACCGTCGCCTGCGCGACCCACCGCAGTACTGATGCCACGCCGCCCAAGCTGACGCCGGCGTGTGAAAGCATGTCGCTTCGTTCGGGGGCGCTGGTCTGGAGGCTGGAGCTCGCCTCGACGCCAGCGATGGCGGCGAGCGCCAGCCTGGAGTGTGCGAGTGAGTGTGGCATATAGCGCAATCGCGCGGCGAGGCGCGATCGACCGGCGACGAGCGGATCGTCGGCGATGCTGACCGAAGAGGCAGATACGTCAACGATTGACTCATGAGTCAGACGTGCCGCGAGGCTCAGTTCAAGCGTAGTCAACTCATGGCCCGCGTCGGCGCTCGGCGGGTTCGCGGCGTACCCCCCAAGCAGGCGTAGGGCTAAGGGTGAGCTGCTAGGTTGCGGTTCGACGAGATAAAGAAAGGCGCCACTGGCGCTTGCCACGGGAAGAGAGGGCGCTGCGCAGAGCAGGCTGCCGAGCGCTATCGTTGCCGCGCCGGCCATGGATTAGCGCAGATCGTCGGGGATACGGAAACCGAGTCGGGAGTGACAGAACTCCTGCCAGGCCGGGGTTATCGCGTCGTAGATCACATGCTCATCCCGCCACATCGAGCGGGTTACCACGAGGTCATGGTGAACGAACACAACGTCGGCGTCTTCGAGTGGCTTCTCGAAGTCGGCCTTCATGGCCTCTGACCAGTACCGATTGATCTTCCAGTTCTTACGCTCCTCAGCCCAACCAGAGAACTTGCGCAGGTCACGGAGATAGTAGGCCTTGCAGTAGGGGCGCGTGTTGAGCGGGTCTTCCCATACGCCGAGCCTCTTTTCGATGCCGGTCAGGAATTCCAGCACCTTCTTGTGCCCGGCCGCGCGAGCAATGGCCGACGGCCGTCGTTGGTCGCGGCCGACGACGGTGACATCGGCGCCGCGCTCGACGAGGAGCTCGACCATGCCGAGATCTCCTTTGCCGGCCGCGAAATTGAGTGGTGTCCAATCCTGCTCAGCGCGCTGATGGATGGCGCATCCTTCGTCGAGCAGTTTCACCACCAATGTGCGGTCCTGTGCTTTGACGGCGTCGACGAGCCGGGTGTCACGACCGGCCGGCTTCTCCTCCGGACGGGCATACGTGTAGTGAACAGGCTCATCCATCCCGGGACCGCGATCTGCGGGCTCGACCCGGTTGTGAGCGTTCGGATCAGGATCGTATTGCACCTCGTCAAGCGGCTCGGACGAAGCAGCGCCCTGGGGGGTGGCGGTATCGCTCATGGGTAGTCCTCGAGCTCAGCGTACGGGACGCCGCACGGAAGATAGAGGTTGAATACCGGTTGGTCGATCGCCTCGGCGAAGCGCAACAGCAACGGCCCGACCTCTTCGATCGGGGAGGTGCCGCGCTCGACCGGGAGGTACTCCTCGACCGTCATGCCGATCGCGGCCGCCATCTCTTCGACGGTCTTGCCTCGGTCCTCGCGTCTCTCGCGGATGAGCCGGGCAGCTTGTCCTCGCTGTGTGTCTGCGCTGCGACCAGAAGCGGCGAGGAGGCGCGAGGTTGGGACCCCTAGCTTGACCGCGAGCTGGCAGAGTATGGGGAACCACTGCTCGGCCTGGGAGTCGCCCGCCTCAAGCGCCCGCCACTGATCAGCGGTCACGCCCACCCGGGTGGCGATCTCCTCCACCGTGAAGCGATGCGAACGGTTGAGCCCGGTCAGACCCTCCCGTTCCTTCTTGACGACGTCTCCGAGCTTCACCGTGCGACCTCTTTTTGCTGTGTCGAGCCAGCAGTCTTGGACAGATGCGCTTTGCTTGTCAAGTCGGGTTGCGTGAGCCCGGCATCCTCGATAGGAACCTGCGGCCGCCGTTCCAGGCGCGGAGGCAGGAGGTTTGAGGCATGGTCGCGAGGAAGAAGGTGACGGCGAAACGTACCCCGCGAGCGAAACGAACGGCTGCGCGTAACAAGCCGCGGTCGACGAAAAAGGGGGCCGGCGCGCCGAGCGCCGCCAAGCGGGCGTCGGACGGAGCATCGTCATTGCGCGAACACAAACCGGGTTGGCTCTCCCGGGTCTTCGGCATCGAGACCGCGTCGCTCATCGCGTGTGACGCAAGCCATCACCGGAACGAATGGGTGCGCGGCGAGACCTTCTCATTCCTCTACCGCAGCCGGCGGGGCAAGTATTTCCAGCTCACCGATCCGCATCGTTGGTCTTTGGTGACCACGGAGGACGCCGAGCACCTCTTTGCCCGTCTGCCGCAGAAGCTCGTCAGCCGTGCGGAGGCGTTCGCGGCGGTGGCGATCGAGCCGGTGCCGCGGGGACAAGACGACAAGGAGGACGACCGCCTCTACAAGGTCGTGCGCAATGACCGTTGGGACTTCGCGGTCTGGCTCGATCACAAGCCGCTGCCGGCCGGCTGGTACCATATCGGGATCGCCGGGACGAAACTTGCCTGTCTCGACTACGTCGAGCAGAACGCCGTGTTTGGCGCCCCCAACCCCGGACTTCCCTGAGGCGGCGCGATTAGCCAGCCGGGACGTCGCAGACGACGGAGGGGTCTGGCTCCTCGAGGACGCCGGAGAAGGAGCCGCGCAGATCCTGTCCTGTTTCGAAGGTGATGGTGAAGGATCCGCGACCCTTGGCGCCAGCGACGAAGCTGAAGCGGGTGAACTCCAGCCGACCTGACCGCGTGCTCGGGAAGGACGTCGCAGCTGGCATCCTCCGCTCCAGGATGACGCCGGCGGTGAAGGTCTCCCCTTGGATGACGAGGTCGGGGGCAAGGGCGGTCGTGACCGTGTCGACGCTCAGGCTGCAAGGTACCACCGGGCCCAGGTTGGTCTCCAAGAGGTACTCGATCCGAAGCAGGCACCCCTGCTTGAACAGGCGCACCTCGTCGAATTCAAGGGAGAAGTCCCTCGTGATCGTACCCTCGAGGCTGTTGTCGGGCGAGAGGCACGTCGCTGAGGTGCTCGCCGCGGTCAGCAGCAGAGCCATGCGTACGAGCTTTGGGGGCAGGTCTCGCATGCTGTCTCAGCGGCTCTGGGTCTCGAGCCAGGCCTTGGTGAAGACGTTCTCCGGGAGTTGGCCTTCGACGGCCTCGAGCACCAGAGTCCGGGTTTGCTGACCGTCGTTCATGTCGTCACGGATGCGCTGCTCCTTGGGATACCAGATGGTCTTGGTCTTCAGCTTGCTCTCAAACCTCACCCACTCGGGATAGAAGGTCGTCTGCGCGGTCTTCCCGGAGGCGGCCATCTGCTCCATCTTGAGGGCGTTGTTGCTCGCGGTGTCGAGCCAGAGATGCATCACCGGGAACGCCACGTCGGCGTTCGGTTTTGCGGTCAGCTTCAGCTTCATCGCGACGAAGCTGCCCAGCTTCTCCTCTCCAACGTAGGTCGGGTCGTAGCTGGCAGCGAGATCCCAGTCGTCGAAGTCGCGGCGGCGCGCCTCCGTTCCGGCGATCCGCTCGCGTTCGGTCTGGCGCTCCCACTTCCCGACCGTCGGATCGTAGTACCAGAGGTTCTTGTCGATGCGCAGGTAGCCCTTGCCCGCGTGGGTCTTCGGCTTGGTGAACAGGATGATCAACTTGTCGTCGCGGTCGCGGCGCAGGATTCTCATCTCGAACACTCGGTCTGCCTGACCTTTGCGCTTGTGCTCCATGTAGACCTTCGCGCTGTAGTCGGTCGGGTAGCTCATCCTGTCGTCGAGGAGCCGGAGCAGCGCAGTCAACTCCTCCTGGGTTGGGGCCGGCTTGCTCGCCGCGCGGGCCGCACTGGCCCCGCCGGCCATCACCGCCATGATAACCAAGAACCGCATCGTCATCGTTCTCTCCCTATCCGTTGTTCCGCAGCGCGGCTGCGGGGTCTTGGCGGGCCGCTCGAAGCGCTGGCCAGACCGCGGAGCTGCCCGCAGCCAGCGCGAAGATTCCAACGACCGCCGCGACCTGGTATGGATCGACGGTGAACCCCAGGGTGTCGGTGAAGTAGACGTCGCGGAAGGCCGCCGATTCAACGGCAATGCCTTGTGCGTCCAGCCCAATGGCCAGGGCGGCGCCGACGAGACCTCCGACGCCGGCGGAACAAAGACCGAGGAGGATGCCTTCCGTGACGAAGGTCGCGACGAGCTGGCTGCGCGACATGCCCAAGGAGCGCAGGGTGCCGATCTCTCGCGTCCGCTGCTGGACTGCGACAAACATCGAGTTGGTCACGCCGATCGTGATGATGACGACGAGCACGAAGAACAAGAGCGCGGCGATCCCTGCGTTGGCAGCGATCCGCCAGGTGAAGTCGGCAAGCTCGTCGCTCCAGGTGTTGACGAACAGCCGCTGCCCTCGCCAGTCCTCGGTCTCGGCCGCCTCGAGGATCGTGTACGAGGGTTGGTTCCGGTACGGCATCAGCTCAGTACCGCCCCGGGTCAAGCCGTCGCGGAGTTGGACCATCGACGCGGCCACCTGGCGTCGGTCATCGAGATAGACCAAGAGCTGCGCGGTGCTGGCCGGCGGTGCCTGCACCAGTTCGGCGAGGGTCGCCGCGTCGAGAAGGATGGTCCAGCTGGTCAGGGCTCCCAGGTCCCATGCGATTGCACGCACCGTGACGTCGAGAGCGTTGGTCCTGCCCTGAGGGCTGCGGGCCCAGGCGGTGAGTTTGTCTCCGACTCGGGCCTTGAGCCTCGTAGCCTGACTCTCGAACAGCACGACGCTTCGGGGGAGCGACAGGTCCGCCGCGGCGCCGGTCGGGCCGGTGGCGTGTGCCACCAGGTTCTGGTCGAGCAGGTGCGCGAGACGCGGCTCATTCGCAATGTTCACGCCCCAGGCGTAGGTGCGCCACATGCCGCTCTCGCTGACCAAGCGAACCTGGCCGGTGTGGCGGGTTACGATGCCGGTCCCTGGCGGCAGGATGGCGCGGATCTTTGCCTCAGCCTCGGCGGCGTCGATGACGAGCGGCGACATGCGTGTCGGCGAGCTGCGGTAGGCTCCCCCGACGTTGAGATCTCCGGATTGCAGGGCGGTGCCGGCGGCGACGAGGTGCGAGTTCGCGGCCGCGAACTGTGAGACCACGAGCACGAGAAGGCAGGTTGCGATAGCCAGCGCGGCGGCTAGCATGACCACCCGTCGGCCGCCCTGGCGCAGGTTCTGAGCCGCGATGCGAAGGATGACCTGCATGGACGTCTACGCTCCCCGCCGGATGGCTTCCACCGGCGGCACGCGTGTCGCCAACAGGGCCGGATACAGCGCCGCGACGAAGCCGAGCACCAGAGCAGTAGCGAACGCGGCGCCAACCTGGCCGAGAGAGAAGTCAGGATGGAGGTGGGTCCCACCGAACAGGAACCGCCAGACGTTCCCCGACGCCGGGATGCCTTGAGCGTGAGCTGCGGAGAGCGTTCCGACGGCGGCGAGCAGGCCTGTCGCGATGGCGGCAGAGCCGAGGACTCCGATCTCGATGAGGACGCTCGCCATGACGAACCCGCGGGTGCAGCCCATCGTCCGCAAGGTGCCGAGCTCGCGGACTCGCGCGAGGACGGCGATGACGATGGCTGTGTTGATGATCAGCAGCGCGACCAGGAGGATGATGGTTAGACCTACGTAGAGCTGGATGCGCACCAGGTCGAAGTACTGCGCGACGATACCTGCGGCATCCCGCCAGCCGACGACCCGGAGGCCGAGGTGGGCGGTGTCGGCGGCGCGTTGCAGCTCGGCCCTGGTGTCAGCGAGCCGCAGCGGGTCGGTGAGGATGACGGCCGCATGGCCGAACGGGTTGGAGCGGCGGACTGACTCTGCGGCTGTCGTGGCCTCGGCTCTCGGCATCGATGGCGAGGCCTCGACCACCGGGTCGCGGACGATGGACGGTGCCTTCGTGGGCGTCGGCGGGGCATCGAAGAGGGAGTCGTCGAAGGCGATGTTGCCGCCGTGTGACCGCTCGATCGCGGCGGTGAGGGCCGTCATCTCAGCGAGATCGTCGGGCGAAGGCTCGGCTATTAGCGTCCGGTAGGTGGTCAGATCGATGAGGTTGAAGGTGTTGGCTGCATCGAACCCGTCCAGTCCGTCGAAGCGATAGGTACCGAAGACCTTCACGCGGGCTGCGGTCGGGAACCCCGAGCGCGAAACGGCGTGCAGGACGAGCGTATCGCCGACCTCGAGGTCGTAGAGGGAGAGAGAGGGTGCCAGCCTGTCGTAGAAGGAGCGATGGCGCGCAGCGATATTCCCGGGGGTGAGCGCGAAGAAACGCTCGAGCGCGGCCACGAGCCCACCGGTGCGGTCGGGAACCAGCGTTGCGAGGGCCTGTTCGAGCTGATCGCGCTGCGCGACCGTGATGCCGCGCAGCAGCGTGCGTGCGCGTGCCTGCAGACCCTGAACACGGGCGCGGAAGGTGTCGGCCGGAAGGTCACGCGCCTCCTCTGCCAGGAGATCGAGCTCGCGCGCCACCGGGTTCTTGAGGCGCTTCTCTCGGTAGAGGTGGTTGACCAACACCCCACGGTGATCAGCCGGGACGGTCGTGCCTTCAACCACGCGAAGCCGGTCGAAGTAGGTGGCGAATCGCTCGAGGTCTGTTCCCAGGTAGCGGAAGAGCAGCCACCGGGGGTCGCCGGCGAGCGGGGCGATGTGGTTGTCGAGGAAATCGAGAACGTCGAGCGGATTGCGCTCGAACTCCTCCCAGAGCGCATTCGAGGTGGCGCGGTCGAGCTCTTGGCCGCTGGTGTCGGGATCCTCCGCGTTGGCCAACAGGCTGGTACGTTCGGTGCCGATGAGGTAGGCGATGAGCGCGCGGCTGTGCTCGGCGAGCACAGCGCGATGGCTCGGCTCCTTTGCCTGGACGGCTTGGCGCAACTCGGTCAAGCTGCGCTCGACGGGATTGCCGACCGAGATGAAGCTGGGGCCAGAGCCCATCGGCACGATCGCCGCGACGTTGGGGACGCGGGCGAGGACCGCTTCGACCGTAGAGAAGTCGGGCACGACGCCGGCATCTGGAATGCCCTGGTGGCCGCCGAACACCTGCAGCGCTTCGGGGGCATCGGCGGAGTAGATCTGGGCGTGGCCGGCCAACGTCGCCGTGACATTGCGCTCGAGGGCAAGATCGAGCGTGCCCATCAACGCCAGCCCGACGAGGAGCAGGAAGGCCTCGCTCGCCATCACCAGCGCGACGACCGCAGACTGCGCCCGCCGCCCGGCGAGGTTGGCCGACGCGAGGCGGAGCTGGAGGTAGAGGTTCGTGACCCAGCTCATCGGACCTCGTCCGCGCGCGAGTTCTTGTCGACCACCAACCCGTCCGCGATTTCGATGATCCGATCCGCCTTGGCCATCACGCGAGGATCGTGGGTGGAGAAGACGACCGTCGTCTGCCGGGTGCGCGCCATCGTGCCGATCAGGTTGACGATCTGGGCACCGGTGGCACCGTCGAGGTTGGCGGTCGGTTCATCGGCGAGGATGAGCGCCGGACGGGTGACGAGCGCGCGCGCTACGGCTACGCGCTGCTGCTGTCCGCCGGAGAGCTCGAGCGGCCGGTGTGTGCGATGACTGGCCAACCCGACCTGTTCGAGCAGCTCGTCCACGCGTCGCCGGCGCTCGGAGGCTCTGATGTTGCCCTGCAGCAGCAGCGGGAGCTCAACGTTCTGGAAGACGGAGAGCACCGGGATGAGGTTGAAGCTCTGAAACACGAACCCGAGGCGCCGGAGCCGGAACCGCGTGAGCGTCTTCTCGCTCAGCGTCGCGATCGCCTCACTCTCGATGAACACCTCGCCGCGGGTGGGGCGGTCCATGCAGCCGATGATGTTGAGCAGCGTCGTCTTCCCACTCCCGGATGGTCCGGCGATGACCACCAGCTCGCCGTGGGCGATGGTGAGGGAGACGCCGCGCAGGGCTGGCACGACCTGCTTGCCGAGCCGGTATTCCTTGACGATGTCGCGCGCTTCAACCGCCGCATGCATCTTTGGCTCCAGCTAGCGCGCGCTACGGATCTGAGCCAGCTCGGCAGGCGTGGTTTGGGCGAGGACCTCGAGTCGACCAGTGCCCGCGAGTCGAGCGAGATCGATATCGGCGTGACATCGAACTCGGGTGTAGTCGAGCACGAGCTCGCCGACCAGCCTGAGCAGGCCGTGTCCGGCAGCAAAGTCCGCGCCGCGGACGTCGCAGCGTGAGCGGTCAAGTCGCACACCGAGCTCGGTGTCGGTTGCGAGGAAACGGAGCAAGACATAACCCCGTTCGAGTGCTTCGGCGAGCCGCCGGGTAGTCGGCTCGGGGCGGAATGACACCGCGATCTCCTGGGGCTTGGTCAAACGGGCGACAAGATCGTTCACGGCCGAGCTCCCTTCCGGGTCATCTCCGGGCAACCGTCCGTCTAGATGCCACATACTGGCGCATGGCGCCTCAGCGCAAGGGGGAAGCCGCTTGATCGGGCCAGGAGGGGCGCGATACTCGATGATCATGGCGGAAGGCGAGGACCCACGCGACGGATTGTCGCCCGCCCGGCGTGCGCAGCTCGAGCAGTTGTTGCTCGAGCGGAGACGTTCGGGGCGTGCGGCGCTACCGCGATTGGCGCGCGGCGCGCCGGGGTCGTGCGCCTCCTTCGCCCAGGAACGACTCTGGTTCCTGCAGCAGCTCGAGCCGGAGAGCCCGTTCTACAACCTGACCGCGGCCGTTTGCGCGCGAGGAGCGGCGGGTCTGCGGGCGCTGCACCAAGGCCTCGCTGAGCTGTGGCGGCGTCACGAGACCTTGCGCACGGTCTTCACCGTGGACGGAGGAACGCCGCGGCCGCAGGTGCTCGGGGTAGAGCTCAACCGCGTGCCCTGGGTTGACGTGTCGGGGTTGGCGGTCGCTGACCGCGACGCGACGGTGAACCACCTCGTGCGCCTCTTCGGGCTCCGGCCCTTCGACCTGGCCGCGGCGCCGCCGGTGAGGGCGTGTCTGGTAACGGTCGGAGCGGACGAGGCGGTGGTCACGATCAGCATGCACCACGTGGCCGGCGATGGCTGGTCGCGTGGCGTGATGGTTCGGGATCTGGCGCAGATCAGCGCCGCCTTCCTCGAGGGTTTGGCCAGCCCTCTCACCGAGCTGGCAGTACAATACGTTGACTACGCGGTGTGGCAACGTCGGGCGATGAGGAGTGAGACAGCGCAATCCGAGGTGCGCTATTGGCATGAGGAACTGAGCGGCGCGCCCGAGCTGCTCGAGCTGCCGTGGGATCGTCCGCGCCCGGACATCCAGAGCTACAGGGGTGCGAAGCTCCCCTTTCGTCTCGACGCGCAGCAGACGCTCCGTGTGCGCGAGCTCGCCCGGCGCCATGGCGCGACGCTGTACCAAGTCATCCTCGCCGCCTTCCAGGTGTTGCTGAGCCGTTGGAGCGGGCAGGAGGACGTCTGCGTGGGTACGCCGATCGCAGGACGAGTTCGGCGTGAGCTCGAGGGGCTGGTGGGGATGTTCGTCAACACCCTGGTCATGCGCGCCCACGTCGCCGGGGATGATTCGTTTGCCGTCCTCCTGACGCGCACCCGCGACCAGGCCTTTCGCGCCTACGGCCGCCAGACGGTGCCCTTTCAGCGTCTGGTCGACGAGCTGCGCCCCCAGCGCAGCCTGCGCTACTCGCCCCTGTTCCAGGTGATGTTCGTCCTGCAGGACGCCCGCGCCGCGGAGCTACGTCTTCCTGGACTTAGCCTGACGCCGATCGAGATCCCGGGAGACCTGGCGCAGTTCGACCTCTCCCTCGATCTGATCGAGGAGGGAGACGAGATCGGCGGTTTCCTCGAGTACAACACCGACCTGTTCAATGGCACGACGGTGGCGCGGTTCTCCCGCCAGCTGGGCAAGCTGCTCGCGGCGGTCACGGCCCGGCCGGAGCTCCGCCTGGCCGAGATCGATCTCCTCGACGCCGATCACGAGGCGCAACTCCAACGAGAATGGAACGACACGCAGCGCCCGCTCGGCGAAGTCGCAGATCTACTCGCCCTGGTGGCGCGCCAGGCCGCGACGCGTCCCGACGCGACGGCGCTGGTCTGTGGCGAGGCGCACCTCACCTACGCTGAACTCGTATCCCGCGCGTACGCCGTGGGGGAATCCCTGCGCGACCTCGGGGTTGGCGTCGATACCCTGGTCGGGCTCTGCTGCGACCGTTCGTTGGAGCTGGTGGAGGGGATGCTCGGCGTCCTCGCCGCCGGCGGCGGCTACGTGCCGCTCGACCCGAGCTACCCGCGAGAGCGCCTGCGTCTGCTGGTCGACGACGCTCGGCTTCACCTCGTGTTGGCGACCGAGCAAACGGCGCCTCTCTTCCCGTTGATGGACGCGCGGCCGGTCTTGATCAGCGACCTGATCGCGCGGGGTCAGTCGCCGAAGACCGCGGGCGGCGAAGCCGACGCTGTCGCCTATGTGATCTACACCTCGGGCTCGACCGGCCGGCCGAAGGGCGTTCTCGTGCCGCACCGGGGGGCGGTGAACCTGTGTCAAAGCTTCATCGAGGACGTGAGGCTGACCAGCGCCGACAGGGTGTTGCATTTCGCCGCGATGACCTTCGATGTCTCCGTGGAGGAGTTGTTCGCCGGCCTGGCGGCGGGGGCGACCGTGGTCCTGAGCGAGGGCGAGTTGGTGGCCGGGACGTCGTTGATG
The DNA here is from genome assembly GCA_041309305.1 of Deltaproteobacteria bacterium. Classification (GTDB taxonomy): domain Bacteria; phylum Myxococcota; class XYA12-FULL-58-9; order XYA12-FULL-58-9; family XYA12-FULL-58-9; genus JBFYZW01. The sequence continues at coordinate 31,706 of JBFYZW010000228.1, forward strand.
GCGCTCGTGGGTGACCAGGCGCTGACGGTGCTGAACCTGCCAACCCCCTACTGGGCTGCGCTCACCAACGAGCTGGCCGCGGAGGGGCGGTCGGTGCCGGCGGCGGTGCGGTTGACGGTGATCGGCAGCGACAAGGCCAGCCTCGACGCTGACAGGCCGTGGCGCGCGCTGTCGTCGGGCGCGAGCGAGATCGTCAACGCCTACGGCCCGACGGAGTGCGCGGTGGAGGTGACGCGCTATCGGGTCCCTGAGGACCGATCGGTGGCCGCAGGATGCCGGCTGATGCCGATCGGCCGACCGATCGCCAACACCGGTGTGCGGGTGCTGGACAGCACCGGTCGGAGCGCCGCGATCGGCGAGCGTGGGGCGCTCGAGGCCCGCGGAGCCGGGCTCGCGCGCGGCTACCTCGATCGCCCGGCGTTGACTGTTCGGGGTTTCGGTTGCTCGACTGACGGCGGTGTGGGCGAGCGTGTCTACCGCACGGGGGACGCCGCGCGGGTCCTCGCCGACGGCACGGTGGAGTTCCTCGAGCGCACCGACTTTCAGGTGAAGATCCGCGGCTTCCGCGTCGAACTGAACGAGATCGAGGCACAGCTGGTGTCCGTGCCAGGTGTGGAGGCTGCCGTCGTCGTGGCGCGTCCTGATCCCACGGGGGAGCAGCGGATCGTCGCCTACGTCGTCGGTGCGGTCTCCGTCGTTGTGCTGCGAGAGGTGTTGGTGGCGCGGTTGCCCGCCTACATGGTCCCTTCTTTGTTCGTGCCGATCGCGGTGCTGCCGCTCACCGCCAACGGCAAGGTCGACCGCCGGGCGTTACCTTTGCCTGAGTCGAGCGGCGAGGTGCGGCGAGAGCGGGTTGCGCCCCGCACGCCGGCGGAGGAAGTGCTGGCCCGTATCTGGCGCGAGCTGCTCGGCGTCGAGGAGGTCGGTGTCACGGACGACTTCTTTCAGGCCGGCGGCCACTCGCTGATGGTGACCAGATTGTTGTCGCGGATCCGGAGCGCCTTCGGTGTCGACCTGCCGCTCAAGGACGTCTATGCTGCGACCACCATCGCGGGTCTGGCGCTGCTGATTGAAGAGCTCCTCATCGACGAAGCCGCGCGCAACGCCTGACTGGTTCTGACGAACCGGACTGCAGAGAAGAGGACGAGATGGGCATGGCGTCGTCGGGGATCGTGCAATGACGTTGGGGCGGGATCCCAAGCTGGATGAGCGCCGCCGAGGGTTGAGCGACGCGCAGCGGGCGTGGCTAGAAGCCCGGCTCCGTGGGGCCTCGAGTGTGGGTTCGGTGCGCCCCATCCGCCGCTGCGTCCGTGATGGGCGTATCGTGCCGCTGTCGGTCGCGCAGACCCGGCTTTGGTTCTTGGAGCGCTACGAGCCGGACAGCCCGGTCTACAACATGGCAGGTGTGATCGAGAGCACGGGGACGTTGCGGCAGGAAGGCCTGCTGCTGGCCTTCTCTGAGGTTCGGCGGCGGCACGAGGTGCTGCGGTCAGTCATTGTTGAGGAGGGCGGCATTCCTGGACAGCGTGTCCAATCAGGCGGCTGCTGGGCACCGGCAAGCGTTGATCTCAGCGGACTTGCCGAGGCCGACCGGGGTCGGGTGACCGAACGGTTGGCGCGTGACTGCGCTCAGGCGACGTTCTCGCTCGGCAAGGGGCCTCTGTGGCGTTGCGCCGTCATCCGCAGGTCGGCGTGCGAGTCGTCGATCTTGATCGCCATGCACCACATCATCTCCGACGGCTGGTCGATCGACCTGATGTTCAACGAGCTGGGCAGCATCTACCGCCGTGGCATTGAGGGACAACCGTCGGAGCTGGACGAGCCCGCGTTGCAGTACGGGGACGTGGCTCAGTGGCAACGACAAGCCGAGTTCACCGCGCTTTGCGCTGGTCAGGTCGCGCACTGGCGGGAGGCGCTGGCCGGCGTTCCCGAGTTGCTCGAGTTGCCCAGCGATCGACCGCGGCCGGCGTTGATGTCGTACCGCGGACGCCGGCACTGCTTCTCCATTCCCGCCGAGTTCACCAGCGGGCTGCGCCGCCTGGCGCAAGACCGCGGGGTCTCATTGTTCCACCTGCTGCTGGCGACTCTGAACGTCGTGCTGTTCCGTGTGAGCGGTCAGAATGACCTGTGCGTCGGCACGCCGGTGGCAGGCCGCACCCGGGAGGAAACGGAGAAGCTGCTGGGCTGCTTCGTGAACATATTGGTGCTCCGTACCCGGATCGATCGCGAGCAGCCATTCTGTGATCTCCTCGCGCGGGTGCGCGAGCTGAGCCTGTGTGCCTCCGCGCACCAGGACGTACCGTTCGAGCGAATTGTCGACGAGCTGCACCCGGCACGGAGTCTCAGCTACGCGCCGCTGTTCCAGGTCATGCTTGCGTTCCAGCCCGCCGCGCTTCGCGAGCTCGACCTCCCGGGGGTCGTGCTGCGACCGCGTGAGCTCGACGTGGGGGTGGCGAAGTTCGACCTGACTCTTGACGTCGAGGACGCCGGCGCCGAGCTGCGCGTGGCGCTGGAGTACAACGTCGATCTGTTCAACGCCACGACGGCAGCCCGCCTCGCGGGACTCTACGCGCGGGTGCTCGGGGAGGTCTTGCGGGACCCATCGCAGCGGGTGGAGGAGTTGGCTGGCCTCGATGGTCCTGAGCGGCACCTGGCGACCATCGAGTGGCAAGACACCGGCGTCGACTTCGAGCCCGAGGCGTCGATGGTCGAGCTGGTGGAACGAGCGGTGCGGCGCTGGCCGGAGCGGACGGCGATTGTCTGCGGTGACGAGCACCTGACGTATGGTGCCCTAGATCGCCGCGCGACGTTGGTCGCGCAGCGTCTCGGCGCGCTCGGTGTCGGCCCAGACGTGCTGGTCGGGGTGGCGACCAGGCGCTCGCCCGAGCTCGTCGTGGCCTGGTTGGCGGTGTTGAAGGCGGGCGGAGCCTATGTCCCTATCGACCCGTCGCATCCGGTTGAGCACCTGCGGTTGCTGGTGGAGGAGGCTCAGCTGAGCGTCGTCGTGGTCGAACGCCGCGAAGATCTTCCGGCGGAGCTGCCGGCGGTGCTCGTTTCGCTCAGCGATCTCGACGAAGGTCGCGGCGGCGAGAGGAGCGGGCCGGCGGCGCGGCCCGGAGATCTCATCTACGCGGTATTCACGTCCGGCTCGACAGGTCGGCCCAAGGGGACCCTGAATGGTCACTGGGGTCTGGTGAACCTGGTAGGGCAGTGGCAGCGCTTGGCCCATCTGCGGCCAGGCGACCGGATGACGATGGTGGCGGCCCCGGTGTTCGACGCAGCGGCCGCCGAGGTGTGGCCGGCCTTGAGCTCGGGGGCGACTCTATGTCTCACTGCGGAGGAGACACGTCGGTCGCCGCCACAGATGCAGGAGTTGCTCGCGAGGGACGATATCGCGGTGAGCTGGTTGCCGACGCCCTTGTTCGAGGCGATGTGGCACGGCGGGTGGGGCGGTACGACCAGTCTGCGGTGCTTGTCGACCGCCGGGGACCGTCTGCACCGGACGCCGCGTGTGAGGCCGGGCCTCGAGTTGTTGAACCTCTACGGACCTACCGAAACCAGCGTGATGTCCAACCAGGCTGTGCTCAACGGTCGTCCGGAGGATGTGCCGGTGATTGGTCGTCCAGTGGCCAATTGCTCGACCCCGCTGCTCGACGAGGCGCTCGAACCGGTTGCGCTCGGCGCCAAAGGCGAGCTTTGCATCATCGGCCGACCCGTTGGGCGAGGGTATCTCGGCCGGTTGTCGCAAACCGCTGCGTGCTTCGTCTGCGCGCCGCACCGAGTCGGAGAGACCACCTATAGGACCGGCGACATCACTCGGCATGTGCCGGATGGCAGCGTCGAGTTTCTCGGGCGCGCGGACCATCAGGTGAAGGTCCGCGGGTTTCGTATCGAGTTGGGCGAGATCGAGGCGGCGCTGGGGCGGTTCCCCGGCGTGCGCGAGGTGGTCGTGGTGGCGCGCGCGGATGTGCCCGAGCGGAAGCAGTTGGTCGCCTACGTCGGCTGGCGCGACGAGTTGCGGCCCGATCCTGCGACGCTGCGCGCCTTCCTCGCCGAGCACCTGCCCGAGTACATGATTCCGACCGTCTTCGTGTTTCTCCCCGACCTGCCGCACACCGCGACGGGCAAAGTGAATCGGCGTGCGTTACCGGCGCCCGAGCACGACCAGGCGGCGGACGGTGAGGAGCCGCGGTCGGCAACCGAACGCGCGGTGGCCGGTATCTGGTCTTCGGTGTTGGGCGTGCAGCGAATCGGCCGGACGAGCGACTTCTTCGCGCTCGGCGGACACTCCCTGCTCGCCACCCAGGTGGCGGTCAGGGTGCGGGACCAGTTTGGGGTGGAGCTGCCGCTGCGGTCGCTGTTCGACCGGCCGACGCTGAAGGACCTCGCGTCGTTCGTGGATGAAGCGCAGGGAGTCCACCAGGCGCGAATTCCGCGACTGGCGCGCGGCGGCGAGACCCCGCTTTCGCCGGCGCAGGAGCGTCTGTGGTTCCTCGACCAATACGAGCCGGAGAGTCCCTTCTACAGTGTGCCGGTCACGGTCCGCCTCGAGGGTGCACAACGGCCCGAGGTGCTGCGCGCCGCGCTTGGCGAGATCTGGCGCCGGCACGACGTGCTGCGCGCCACCTTCGTGACGGTCACCTCGGGCTTGCGGCAGCGCGCCGGCGCTTCGGTGCCGCTTGCGCTGCCGGTCGTGGATCTCACCGCGCTAGCGGCGCCGGACCGGGAGCGCACAGCAGCGATGTTGGTGCGTCACGACGGGCAGCGGCCGTTCGACCTCACGTCCGGCCCGCTGCTCCGTGCCGCCGTTTTGCGCCTGACACCTCAGGAGTCGATCGTCTCGTGCAACCTCCATCACATCGTCACCGACGGTTGGTCCGTCGGCGTAATGGTGAACGAGCTTGGCCACCTCTACGGCTGCTTCGCGAACGGCGATTGCTCGTCGTTGCCGGAGCTGATGCTGCAGTACGCCGACGTGGCCGTGTGGCAGCGGCAGCGGCTCGAGGGGAGGGGGCTGGAGGCTGAGGCTGGATACTGGCGCGAAGCGCTGCGCGGCGTACCGCCGCTCTTGGAGTTGCCTACCGACCGGGCGCGACCTGCGATCCAGACCTTCCACGGACAGACCTGGCGCTTCGACCTCTCGGCGGCCCTCTCGTCCGGCGTGGATGAGCTCGCCCAGCGGGAGGGGGTCACGCCATTCATGGTCTTGCTGGCCGCGTTTCAGGTGTTGCTCGGGCGGCTGAGCGGTCAAGAGGACATCTGCGTCGGCAGCCCGATCGCGGGACGGGCGCGCCAGGAGCTAGAGCCGCTCATCGGTCTGTTTGTCAACACGCTGGTGTTGCGAGGAGATCTGCGCGGGAACCCCGACTTCGCGGAGCTGCTGGCGCGAACGCGTGAGCGCACCCTGGGCGCCTACGCGCATCAGGAGCTCCCGTTCGAGCGGTTGGTGGAGCTGGTGCAGCCGGAGCGCAGCCTCAGCTACTCACCGCTCTTCCAGGTCATGCTCGTGCTGCAGAACGCGCCGGGTGCCTCGTTGGAACTGCCCGGCGTCAAGCTCTCTCCGGTCGATGTGGAGACCGGCGTCGCGAAGTGCGATCTCACGCTCACCTTCTGGCAGGAGGAGCGCGTGATGAGAGGGAGCGTCGAGTTCAATACCGATCTTTTTGCTGGCAGCACGATCCGGCGGTTGGTCGGCCAGTTTCGCTCGCTGCTGCAGACGGCGGTCGAGAGTCCGGCGACCCGCATCGGGGATCTCCCGCTCCATGACAGCAACGGGCCGGCCGCGTTTTCGGTCGAGTGGAACGACACGGCGGGGCCGTACGACCGGCAGGTCTGCGTGCACACGCTGTTCGAGCGCCAGGTGGCTCTCAATCCGGACCGGATCGCGGTTGTCTGTGGCGACGAGCATCTCTCGTACGGCGAGCTCGAGCGGCGGGCCGAGTCGCTCGCGGCGCAGCTGCGCGGGTGGGGCGTCGGCCCAGAGACTCTGGTGGCGGTCATCGTGCGTCGTGGTCCCCAGGTGCCCGAGATGCTCTTGGCCGTCTTGAAGGCCGGCGCCGCCTATGTGCCGGTCGATCCGCAGTGGCCAACCGAGCGGGTACGGGGGCTGCTGGACGGTATGGGCGCCCCGGTGGTGCTCACTGAGGCGGCATTGCGCGGCAGCGTGGAGGCTGCAGTCGCTGGGCTCGCGGTGGTGCCGAAGGTCGTCTGTGTCGATCAACCGTGGTCGCCGACCGGGCGGGGCGCCGTTAGCGCGGCGACGCCTGACGGCCTCGCCTATGTCATCTTCACGTCCGGCTCTACTGGAGTCCCGAAAGGCGTGATGGTTCGCCACCGCGCAGCGGTCAACCTCGTGGAGTGGGTGAACCGGACGGAGTCGGTGGGCTCAAATGACCGGTTGTTGTTTGTGACCTCGCTCTGCTTCGACCTCTCCGTCTATGACCTGTTCGGGACCCTGGCTGCCGGGGGGTGCGTCAGGGTGGCGACCAGCCGCGAGTTGAAAGAACCGGCGACGCTGCTCCGGATCATTCGCGAGGAGCAGATCACGTTCTGGGACTCGGCGCCTGCATTCATGCAGCAGGTGGTCGAGGCTCGGCCGGAGGGGGTCGCTGGCGAGTCGCTGCGTCTGGTCTATCTCAGCGGCGATTGGATCCCCGTGGGCATGCCGGACACGCTGCGGGCAATGTTCCCTGCGGTGCGGGTGATCAGTCTGGGCGGGGCGACGGAGGCGACGGTCTGGTCGAACTGGTACCCGATCGGCGCTGTGGCGCGGAGTTGGCGGAGCATCCCCTATGGTCGGCCGATCAGCAACGCGCGGTACCATGTGCTCGATCGAGAGGGTGGGGAATTACCGCCGCTTGCCCCCGGCGAGCTCTTCATTGCGGGGGACTGCCTGGCCGACAACTACCTCGGTGGTTGGGCGCTCAACGCCCGGAAGTTTGCACCCGATGCCATCGGCGGAGCGCCCGGGCAGCGCCTGTACGACACGGGCGACCAGGCTCGTTACTTCCCGGACGGCAACCTCGAGTTCCTCGGGCGGGTCGACAGCCAGGTGAAGGTGCGGGGCTACCGGATTGAGCTTGGTGACATCGAAGCAGCGTTGCGAGACCACCCGAGTGTCGGCGAGGTCGTGGTCGTGGTGCGAGAGGACGTACCCGGGCAACGGCGCCTGGTGGCCTATCTGGTGGCGGCGCGTGCCGGGACGACCGCTGCGGAGCTGAAGGCCCACGCGGCGGCGAGGCTGCCCGAGTATATGGTGCCGCCGGCGTTTGTGTTTCTGCCAGCACTGCCCGTGACGCCGAACGGCAAGCTGGATCGGAAGGCTCTGCCGCCGACGGAGGTGGGCATCGACGCGGCCAGTGAGTTCGTGCCGCCTCGGAACGACACGGAGGCGGCCCTGGCGCGCATCTGGTGCGAGGTGTTGCAGCGTGCGCGCGTGGGAGTGACAGACGACTTCTTCGCCCTGGGCGGCGATTCGCTGCTCGCCACCCGTGTGCTCGGCGGGATTCGCAAAGAGCTCGGGGTCGAGTTGCCGATGCGACGGCTCTTCGAGACAGTGACCATCGCTGGCTTGGCCGAGCTCATCGAGGCAACGCGGCGCGGTGATGACCGGGATGAGGGGACATTGTGACCGCGGCGGAGCTCCTGCGCCGATTGCGATCCCTTGACGTACGGCTCTGGGTGGAGGCGGACAGGCTGCGCTATTCCGCCCCGCGGGGGGTCCTCGTGCCGGAGCTCCTGGCGTCGCTCGGGGCGATGAAGGCCGAGGTCATCGCGCTCTTGCGCTCGACCTCCGCGGCGGAGGCCGAGATCCCGCGCCTGCGGCGGACGGGCGACGGTGTTGCCCCCTCCTTCGCGCAGCAGCGTCTCTGGTTCCTCGACCAGTTCGAGCCCGACGCGCCCCACTACAATATCCCGCTGGCGGTGCGGCTCGCCGATGAGGTCCGATCCGAGGTGATCGCGCAAGGGCTGGGAGAGATCTGTCGCCGTCATCAGGTCCTCCGCGGCGCGTTTCGTGCCCAGGGCGGCGTCGTGGACCAGCTCGTCCTGCCGAGCACGCGGTTTGGCCAGCCGCAGGTTGACCTCTCCGCTCTCGCGGCCCCTGACGCGGAGGCGACTGCGCGTTGCTTGGCAGAGCAAGAGGCGCGGCGTCCCTTCTCCTTGTCGCGGGGGCCGTTGCTGCGCAGCCTGTGCGCGGATCTCGGGGCGGCCGGCCTTCTGTTGGTCGTGAACGTGCACCACATCGCCAGCGACGGGTGGTCGACGAGCGTGTTGCTGCGCGAGCTGGGCGAGCTCTACCTCCGGGGGACGGGCGGAGAACCGTCGTCGCTGGCGGAGCTGACCCTGCAGTACGCCGACTTCGCCGCCTGGCAGCGGCGCGAGCTTGCCGGCGCGCGGATGACAACGGAGCTCGAGCACTGGCGGGAGGTGTTGCGGGGAGCCCCGGGCCTGTTGGAGCTGCCGACGGATCGGCCGCGCCCGGCGTCGCAGACCTTCCGGGGAAAGACGGTGTCGTTCTCCATCGGCGCGGGCGTCACGCGGGGGATCGAGCGGCTAGGCCAGCAATTCGGCGCGACGACCTTCATGGTCCTGTTGGCGGCGTTGCAGACGTTGCTGATGCGGTGGAGTGGTCAGGAGGATCTCTGTGTCGGCAGTCCGGTCGCCGGCCGGGTTCGCCGAGAGCTCGAGCCGCTCATCGGTGTTTTCGTCAATACCTTGGTGTTGCGCGGCGAGCTGCACGGCAATCCGCGCTTCACCGAGCTGCTGCGCGCAACCCGGGACCGGGCTCTGGTCGCCTACGCACATCAGGAGGTGCCGTTCGAGAAACTGGTCGAGGCGCTACAGCCGGAGCGCAGCCTCAGCTACTCGCCGCTCTTCCAGGTGATGCTGATGTTGCAGAACACCCCTGACGGTGCGCTCGACCTGTCCGGGGTGTCACACTCGACGGTCGAGGCGGATGCCGGCGTCGCCAAGTTCGATCTCACCTTCACGTTCTGGCCGGTCAGCGACCACCTCACCGCCGTCGCGGAGTACAACGCCGATCTATTCGACGCCACCACCATCCAACGCCTGGTCGGCTGGTTGCGTTGCCTGCTGGCCGACGTGGTGGCGCGACCGGAGCGGCGGCTCTGGGAGCTGCAGCTCACCACGGCCTCACAGGACGCGCAGCCGGCGCGCGAGTGGTGCGAACGCGAGGTGGGTGACCCGCCGTGCTCGGTTGCGGCTCCGATGGTGAGGATCGCCCGCGAACACCCGGAGCGAACCGCGGTCGTCTATGGTGAGGCGCGAAGGTCCTACGCCGAGCTCATCGACCGCGCCGAGCGCGTTGCTGCCACGCTCCAGCGGCTGGGCGTTGGACCCGACACGCTGGTCGGCCTGTGCGTCCGGCGCTCGGCGGACATGGTCGTCGGTCTGTTGGGGGTCCTATTCTCGGGCGGCGCCTACGTGCCGATGGACCCACGCTATCCGGTGGACCGGCTGCGGATGATGATCGAGGACGGCGACATCAGGACCATCCTCGGCGGCGAGGGGCTAGGGCTTGGCGATGCTGTGTCTGGTCTGCGGTGTATCGATCTTCAGACCGCGCTCGGGGCGCCGAAGTGGGGTACCTTGGCCGAAGAGAAGGGCGACGAGCTCGCCTACGTCATCTTCACCTCGGGCTCGACCGGGAGGCCGAAGGGCGTCGCCCTGAGGCGGAACGGCGTGGCGAGCTTCTTGGCTTCGATGCGTGAGCGGCCCGGGTTCTCGGCCGAGGATGTGCTGGTGGCGGTGACCACCGTCTCGTTCGACATCGCCGGCCTCGAGCTGCTCTTGCCGTTGACCTGTGGCGGGCAGGTCGTCGTCGCCAGCGCCGAGGAGGCCATGGACCCACGTCAGCTGGCCGAGCGATTGCGGAGCAGCGGGGCGACGGTGCTGCAGGCAACCCCGGCGACGTGGCGCATGCTCCTGGATTCTGGATGGTCCCCGGGGCCTGGGTTCAAGGCGCTGTGTGGCGGTGAGGCGCTGCCGCGTGATCTGGCGCTGCGGCTCGAGCACCAGGGGATCGCGCTGTGGAACATGTACGGCCCGACCGAAACGACCATCTGGTCGACGGTGGATCGGGTAGATAGGCCGGCCGCGGAGATCACGATCGGCCGGCCTATCGAAAACACCTGGATCGGAGTGTCGACTCGGGACGACGGCGCCGCGGTTGTTGGGAGCAGCGGTGAGATCGTGATCGGTGGCGTCGGTGTGGCCCGGGGCTACGTCAACCGTTGCGCTCTCACCGCCGACCGATTCCGCTGTGGTCTGGGTGAGGGCGCGCGCGTCTACCGGGTCGGTGATCTGGGGCGGTGGCGTAGGGACGGGCGCAGCGATTGTCTGGGGCGCTTGGACTTTCAAGTGAAGGTTCGCGGTTTTCGGGTCGAGCTCGGCGAGATCGAGGCGGTGTTGGAGCGCCAGCCGTCGATCCGTCAAGCGGTGGTGATGGTGCGCAGCAGCTCGGGGGAGGGAGCCGTGCTCGTGGCCTACCTCGTGGCCAAGACGGCTGCTCGAGTGAGCGTCGACGACCTCAGGGGTTTCGTGGGCCAACGCCTTCCCGACTACATGGTGCCGTCAATCTGGGTCTTCCTCGATACGTTTCCGCTCACCCCCAACGGCAAGGTCGATCGCAAAGCTCTACCGGCGCCCGAGACGCGCATGGCGGTGGCGAGCTACCTTCCGCCGCGGAGCCCGACCGAGTCGACGCTGGCGCGCATCTGGGCCGAGGTGCTGGGGGTCGAGCGCGTTGGAGTGAACGACGACTTCTTCGCGATGGGCGGCAACTCGATGCTGACCGTCTCGCTGATTGCGAAGATCCAGAAGGCCTTCGGTCGCGAGCTGCCGGTTTCGGCGGTTTTCGACGCACCGACCGTGGCGAGGTTGGCAGAGGTTGTGTCTGGGGTCAGCAAGTTCGGTGTGCTCGCCGGGATCAAGGCGACCGGCGATCGTCCACCGGTGTTCGGCTTTCATCCCGTGGGCGGCGAGGTCGGCGTGTTCTCGGCCTTGGCGAGCCATCTGGAGCCACAGCAGCCCCTTTTCGGGGTGCAGTCCATCGCGCTCGATGGCAACACACCGGAGTGGGGCTCGATCGACGAGATGGCCGCGCATTACGCCGATGCCCTCGTGGTGCGGCAACCGGAGGGCGCGTTTCGGCTGGTCGGTTTCTGCGTCGGCGGCACCCTCGCCATCACCACGGCCGCGGTCCTCGAGGCGCGTGGGCGACGGGTCGAGTTCGTGGGCCTGCTCAACTCGGCATTGCTGCCAGCGCGCTCTGACCCTCGGCCCAACGAGGAGGTGCCGGGGCGGCTGGTGTCGATCATCGAGCCGCTCTTCGGGGCGGCGTTGGGGCGGGCGCTAAGCGGCCTGTCGCAGCGGGAGTTGCTGGGTTACCAACGCCGCCTTCTGGCCTGGAAGCCACAGGAGCGCGCGCAAGGGATATTCACTTGGCTGATTGAGCACAAGCACATCCCCGCCGAGGTGACCTGGAGCCTGTTCGAGAAAAAACTCGCGCTCGCGAGCGCGCACTGGGCGATGTTCGAAGGTTATCGGCCGCCGATTATCTCGGCGCCGCTTCACATGTGGTGGCTGCGGGAGATCGGTGTGCGCTGTGCGTGGAGCGAGTTCACCCGGGCCGGTGTGCACGAGCACTGGGTGGAGCAGGGCTCGCACTTCGTCTTCATGCGTGAGCCCTACGTGAGCCAGGTGGCGTCGACGCTGGCGGCGCTGCTCGATCAGCGCACCGAGTAGACGTAGCGCTCGAAGTTCCCCAGGTCGAGAAACACGGTCTTTTCGCCGGTGCCGGTGCTGGTCTCGTTGCGGACCAGGGTGTCGAAGGTGAGATCTACTGTCTCGGCGACGGCGCCTGTGTCGTTGGGGAGGTAGCGCAAGGCTTCCTCAGCCGACATCGAGGCGAATTCCGGTGGGACCGCCTGACACTCCCCGGTGATGGCGGTCGGCGTGATCCCGCCCGGCTCGGGGAAGCGATGGTCGCGCAGGCCAATCATCGAGCCACACAGGTAGGCGGGGAGGGTGACGAGGCGCAGGACCTCCGATGGGTGTCGCGGGTCGACGCGGACGCCGAAGATGAACGAGTAGCTGGTGTTCACCGAGGTCACGATCTCCGAGGATTGGGTGAACTGCCATTTCTGCGGGAACGGAGTCCCCGAGGTGTTGATGAGGATGATCGAGTCATTGCCAGCGGCGAAGGCCGTGCGCGAGTCGAGCTCGGGGTCGAAGAGGCGCGGATCGAAGTGCAGCCGGAAGGCCACGAGCATCGCTCGACCGGCGACGCCGGGCGGAGGGGCGATGGAGGTCGGGCCCTCGAGCGCGCACGCGCTGGCGAATAGGCCGAGGAGGAGGAGTGAAGCGGATCTCATGTGCATGGCTCAGTATGCCCAGTAGCGCACGCCCGGACAGGGACAAGCTGTCGGCGCCGAGGCGGGCGAAGGGGGGCTGAGGGGACCCAACTCGTTGCCACAGAGACAGCTCGGTATGAAGCGATCGGCCGAGCCGGCGTTCAGCAGTGCAGAGAGCTCGAGCGGCGCGAAAGGCGCGGAGATCGCGTGGCCACGGGTGTGGCGAATCGTGCTCGCCTCGAGTAGCCAGAGCCACGTCGACGGTCCAGCGGCGGTATAGCCGTTGAGGAGGAGCCCGGCTCGACGCTCGTTCCCTTCGGCGTCGAAGAGCCCGCTGGGGCCGCCTGCATACTCGATGATCGTGCCGATCAGGCTCGACATCGCGTAGCGGCTGTCGTTTCTGATCGTGGGATCCTGCCCCATGCCGATGTCGATCTTGGTGTTGGGCAGCATCACGATGCCGATCCAGTCGCCGGCCGAAGGGGGGTCTGCGTCCGAGGTGAAGCGGACCGGCGCCGTCAGGGTCCCGTGGGCAATCAGCCTCACTCGCGGTAGATCCGCCGACGCGCTGGCGAGGTCGCTGCCGACGAACAGGCCGGTCTCGCGGGCGAAGCGGAGCGTCACGCCAGCCTCGATGAGGACGTAGAGGCCGCCGAGGCGCTGGTCGTTGGCCGGGGCGGGCGTGGGGTCGCCCGGCTCCTGGCCGATGATCATGGAGTTGGTCACGCGATACGGGACGCCCGGATTCCGCCAAACTTGGTAGTTCGGCCCCGTCCAGCCGCCAGTCACCTCAATCCGGTCCACGCCGTTGCCGGCGAAGTCGCCGCGCGGCGTCGCGGCCATCGACATGGCGTCGACGCTCACCGGGAACCCGCCGCAGGCGTGCACCGCGTTGTTGTTCCAGCCCACGCAGGTCGCGACGGAGAGACCCCGCAGTCTGAAGCCCAACTCGTCGCCGCCGTCGATGCGAACGCCGCTGAGCACGACGGGTTCGGAGTCCATGATCGTCGCTCGATCTCCAACGAGATCGACCACGGCACGCCGCGGCTCGGCGAGGCCGACTACGCCGCGCGCGTCGGTGATTTGCATCCAGCGCAGGACCGAACCGGCGGCGTCAGGGAGGAAGAGCCGTATGCCGTTCCAGACTTGTGGGAGGCCGCCGTCGTCCGGAACACCGGTGAAGCGTACGGGGTGCTCGCGGGTGCCCCGGACGACGAGGCGACCGTGCTCGCCCCCGCCAACGATGATGCTGGCGTCCGTGCCGAGCTCGACGGTCGCGCAAGCGCCGACAACGACCGTCGCGTCACCGCCGATCCGCACCTCGCCCAGCACGCGATGGCGGCCGGCGTCGGCCTGCCAGTGCTCGTCGCTTCGGATCTCGCCGGCGTGCTCCAACACACCCGCGGTGTCGTCGACCACCGGGCAAGCCACCTCGACGAGGTGGGTGAGCTCGACGGCGCCGGAGCGTACGGTGACCTGCGTCGTGCCGGCTCCCACGGCCCGATAGCGACCGGGTTCGAGCTCGTCCAGGATGCCGAGCGGCTCGAATTGGGCGCGACGCAGGTAGGCTGCAGAGCGAGCAGCGGGCCGGCCACGCTCATCGACGATCGTGAGCTGCACCTCGTCGAGGTAGCGCGGCCCTTCGGGCGAGGAGACGATGCGGTAGGACTGGCCAAGCCCTGCGTCGCCCCAGCAGGCCGTCGTCAGGACGATCCATGCGTGGCAGAGGAAGCGACGATTCACGGACGCGCTCCTTGCTCCGGCTCACAGAGCCGAGACAGTGCGAGGGCTCCAGGTGAGGGTGAAGAAGAACGTGCGGCCAGTGACGATCCCCCCGCGCGGCTCGCTGTCGAACAGCTCCGGCAAGGTGTAGAGCGCGACCGGGGGACGCTCGTCGGTGAGGTTGTCGGCGGTGAAGTCGATGTGGGCGTCGCTCTCCGGGATGGTCCAGCGGAGCCCGGCGCCGAGCGTCGTGTAGCACGGCATACGGGTCTCGACGACCTGGGGCGTCGAGTCACCGAGGAGTGGTGCGGCCAGGTACCGGTACTTGCCGCGGCATTGCACGGTGCCGCTGGCGCGCAAGGCCACGGAGTCGACCGGCGCATAGAGCGCCTGGCCGTACCAACGCTGCGCCGGCCCGCGGTTGGGAGAACGGAGCCGGCGCTGTTCCGTCGTCGCGCCTTCAACCGCGCGCTGCTTGTCGAACACCTGGTTGCTCCAGAAAGACACCGTGGTGTCGACGTTGCCGCGCCACGCGAGCTCAAGCAGCGCCTCCCAGCTTGAGCCGGTAGTTCCGTAGAGCGGGATGGCGTTCTGCACAAAGGGTTTGAAACGCAGGCCCTCGCGATAGATGTTTGAATCGGTGTCAGTCCGGGTGAAGTCGGCGCGGACGAAGCCCTTCTCGATGATGCCCGGAAGTGCGAAGCGGGTGTTGGCCTCGAACTGGTAGGCCCAGGAGCGCTCCGGTGACAGATTCGGGTTTCCCTTGACCGGTTGGACGCCGTAGCGATCGAGGAGGGTTGGCGGGCGCATCCCCTGCGTGAAACTGAACTTCGCATAGCTCTGGCCAAAGACCCGCAGTGCGGCGTTGGCCTGGGTCAGCCAGGTCGGCTTGTAGGTCCCCGCGGCGTTGACGCGAGCGCCACCGCTCAGGCTGAGGCGCTCCCAGAGCTTGAGTTCCTCGAAGAGATAGGCGGAGCCGGTAGCGTCGCCAGCGGCCCGCAGGACCGGACCGTAGTCGGTGGGAGCGCTGTCGAAGTAGGGATCCGAGGCAATGAACCGGGTCCCGTGTGGCGTCTCGAGCATTCCCTCGACGCCCAGCATCAGGTCGGAGCGGATCATGCGCCACTGGAGGCGGTGGCTGGCCTCGACGATCGTGGCGAAGCGGCTCATCATGATTCGGCGCAGGGACGCGGCTTCGTCGTCATCCGGGGCCGCGGTCGAAA
This sequence comes from Deltaproteobacteria bacterium, assembly GCA_041309305.1. Lineage (GTDB taxonomy): Bacteria > Myxococcota > XYA12-FULL-58-9 > XYA12-FULL-58-9 > XYA12-FULL-58-9 > JBFYZW01. The sequence goes on from JBFYZW010000228.1 coordinate 47,025, forward strand.
GCAGAGGGCGGTACACCTCTTCGCGCAGCAGGTACCATACGCCACGGGCCAGAATGGCGATCTGCCCGTTGAGGGCGGTGGTCTGGAAGGTGGCCGCGGCGAGTCCATCGACGACGTCGCGGCGGCCGTCGCCCCTCGGCGGAAGGAGCGAGCCGAGGTCGGAGATCTGCTGGTGCTCGCGCGCGAACGGCAGGCGGAGGTAGAGCGAAACCAAGGGTGTGGCATAGCGGGCCGAGACGACCCCGAAGCGATCGAGCGCCGGCTGGGTGACCGCGGTGTTGGCCGTGACCGACCAGTCCAGCGTGTAGGGCGGGACGCCTGTGTATTGGAGACGCGGCCGCATGACTGGATTGCGGACGTTGGCGTAACCGGCGAAGAGCCTGAGCACGCCCGGGCCGAGGCGATGGCCGTCGGCTACGGTCACGCGCTGAAGATCGCGGCTCCCCAGCGTCATCGAGACCTCGGTCGACTCGGTCGCCATCCCGCCGGACAGCATGTTGATCGTCCCGAGGAGCGCGTGGGCGCCCCACGGCACGCCGGCGGGACCGCTGATGGCCTCGATTCGCTCGAACTCCTCGAGGAAGAGGCCGAGCCCAGCTGGGTAGCGATAGTCAACGGGGCTCGTCAACGAGATGCCGTCGATCATGAAGTTGACCGAGCCGGTCAACCCGCGCGCTCCCGGCGATTGCTCGAGCCCGCGCGGTGCGTGGATGAAGCCGGGTGTTGCGCCGAGGAATTGCCCGAGGGTCAGGAAGCCGCGCTTGCGCAGGTCCCGCGTCAGTTCTCTGGTCAGGATCGCGGCGGAGGCCTGGGGTTCTGTACCTGACTTGCGCGCCAGCGCTTCGCTCAGGTCGATGGCGAAGGAGGTGGCGGTCTCCTGCTTCCGGTTGTTCTCCGTCACGGGGGGCGGATCAGCGGGCGGTGCCGTGGGGTCGCTGATCTGTGCCAGCGTCAGCTCAGCCGTCAGTACGAGCGCCAGCGCCGACAATCAAGACCCCCGATGGCAGGGCTGAACTGCGAGCCTACGGTGCCGGTTCGTTTCCGCGCCGCGAGGTCAGCGCGTTGAAGACGGCGGTTTCCAGACGACACCGGCGGTCGGAGAGCAACCGACCGCCGGTGGATCCAGTCCGCGTCTGGGGCTTCTACTCCTGCAGCGACGCCAGGGTTGGGCAGTCACCGTAGGGATTCCCGGTGAACGGGAAGTAGCAGGTGCCCGTGCAGCCCACATCGCCGAAGTCGGCACCAGCAGGGCAGACGTACTTCACGTCCACGCCGCCGCCCTCATACAGGCTCAGCGCCGGCACCGGATCGGCGTCATTGGCCGTGCCGGTCACGACCCACATCGCGAGAGCGGCCGGTGAGCCGTCGGCGTTCCGCTTGACCGCGTGCACGATCTTGTCCTTGTTGACGCCGGCCAAGCCGATGTTGCAGCCATCGGTTGTCCACGCGGCATTGACCTTCTGGCGCACGAGCGGATCGAAGTTGGCGACGTCCGTGAAGGTATAGGTGCCCTGGACCGAACAGAGCGACTGGTTCTGGGTGTACCCGGCCGCATTGCCGATGTCGGTCATGACCATCTCGAAGGTGATCGCATTCGGCGCGGTCATCGCATAGCCTTCGGTCAGGAAGGCAGTGGAGGTGTCTCCGACCTGCAAGAACTCGAGCGGATCGAGATAGATGGAGACGTGCTTGCGTTCGAGAAGATAGCCGCGGATGCTCGTCGGTGCGGTGTCGGGGTCGGGGGGGTCGTCACCACCACCGCCACAGGCGATACTGGTCAACCCAACCACAACTGCGAGCGTCCATCCGACCAGGTACTCTCTCATGCTGTTCTCTCCCTCTCCTCTTCGTTGTTTTTTCGTGGATTCCCAGCACCATCAAGTTTGTAACCTGGCCATGGGGACCCGTCAAGCGAATCGGGTGCTGCTCCACACTTGATCCAAGGTCGCCAACCAAGCTGCCTGACCCGCCATGGGGGCGAGACCTCACCGACCCGGGGCTTGTTGAGGTCAGCCGCGTCGACAAAGGGGGACGCTTGGCGCAAAACGGCCACAAGGTGTTCATCAGCATTGTCCTTCGTCACGAATTGCTCGGCCTGGAGTGGAACGTCGAAGGTCACTCGGTTTTGTTCTTCTGACCACAACTGCTCGGCCAACGGGAGCGAAGAGGCGTGAAGCTAACCTTCATCCGCGTCGAGGAGTCGAGGGCCAACCGCAAAGACCAAGCTGTAACCCATCTCCGCAGAACGCACACCCTCGTCGGTCGCTGACTCAGTTGCCTGGCCGAGCCGGAATGAAGTGCATTGCATCCACGACCTGCCAAGCCAGGTCATGGCGTGGGGTCACTTCGGCACCCTCCGAGGAGACGCAGTGCACGCGGCGCCAAGCTCTCGTTCAGGAGCGCGCGTACGCCGAAGCGCGCGACGCCGATTTGAGGGGATCAGTCAGACCCGGGGCCCCTTGCCTCGCGGATCGCCCCGGCCGTATGATTGCATCGCAGCATGGCCGCCGGTTCTATGGTGGTGCAATGCAGCAGACGGCGAGACGATGATGAAGTGGACGCAGCGCGACGTGGTCCTGATCAAGAAGTACGGCAACCGCCGGCTCTACGACACCAAGCGCAGCTCCTATGTGACCCTGCCCGACATCGCTGAGCAGATCCGCGGCGGGGTCGACGTCCGCGTCGTCGACGCGAAGACCAACCGCGACCTGACGCAAGAGACCCTGATGCAGATCATCCTCGACGGCCGGGGCGCGGCGCAGCTGTTGCCGGTCGATCTGCTCACCCAGCTGGTGCGCATGGAGGACGCCGCGCTCGGCGAGTTCCTCGGCCGCTACCTCTCCTTCGCGCTCGAGGCCTACCTGCAGCTCAAGCAGGGCGCACAGGCCTTGCAGCCCTGGAACCCGTTCGCCGCCGCGCCGTTCGCCGCGGCCAGCAACCTGGCGCGGATGTTCGCCGGCGCCGCCGGCGTTGGCCAGGCTCCGGTCGATGCCCCCGTCGCCGGGGAGCCAGAGCTGCCCGAGCCGCCCCCCGAGGCCCCCGAGCCGCCCGAGGAGCCTGTTGGTGCGCAGCACAATCACACGGCCGACGTCGAGCAACTCCGCCGCGAGCTCGCCGAGCTCAAGGACTCCTTGAGGGACCTCGTGCAGGCCGCGCGCGGGAACAAGTAGGATAACACCCTAAAAACAATAGGTTCGTCAAATGGGTGGGCAACCGCCTGCCGACGAGCTGCGCGAACAATATGGTGCAACGCACAATATTCTTCTTGACAATAATGGTGCGGCGCATATAATCCCGACCGTTGACAGCACGAACAACCGGCCTCGAGAGGCCACCGAGAGGAGAGAGGGACATGACCGACAAGAGCACCACCCAGACCAAGAGCCCCCGTGACTACACCCTGCCGTTCGACGCGATGGCCGCGGTCGACGCCTGGAAGAAGGTCACCGACGAGACCCTGAACCAGGTGGCGACCTGGCTGGAGGAGAGCGGCAAGCTGCAGGCGAACGGGCTCGAGACCCTGAACCACGCGATGGAGGAGCGGGCGCGCTGGTTCAACGACTCGCTCAAGCACGCTGCACGCGTCTCCGACGAGTGGCGGCAGATGGCCGTCAACGCGACCCGCCGGGCGGCTGAGCTCCTGCGCAACAACTGAGCGCAGATCCGCGAGGGGCGGGGTGCCGGCGAGCGTGCCACACCCCGCTCCTTCTTCGCCCGAGCGCGGTGAACGGGGCACAGACGTCGCTCAGCCGTCGCTCAGACCCCGGTGAGGAGCAGGTCCAGCGCCGCCACGATCTCGGTGCGATAGCCAGACAGATCTCCGACCACCGGCCCCAACGCGGCGCTGGAGACGCCGGCCAACTCCTGGGTCACCAGCACGCAGGCCTCGCCGAGCACGTCCACCCTCGGCATCAACCGGGTGATCCGGCCGTAGGGCAATTGCGCGGCGCGGGAGAGCGGGACGACGATCCGGGTGGGCAACCGCGACACGGAGTCCGACTGCACGTCCAACAAATAGGGGTAGGCCGCGCTCGTCTGGGGGTTCGTGTTGCGGTGCACGGCGAACTGACTCATCGCCGGCGGCTCAGAAACGGCGGAGGTGATCGCCGAACACGCCGACCCGGTTCACGTGGTCGGCGTACTGCTCGAGCGCGGCCTCGTTCTCGGTCGCCCATGCGGCGGCGTCCTCTGCGCGCAATTTCTCCACCAGCGCCTCCTCGAGCGTCGCCGAGAGGCTGATCCCACGCTTGCGGGCCTGCTTGAGCAGCCGCACGCTCACCGACAGGTTGGTGGCCTTCTTCGGGCCCGTACGGCTGGGCGACCTCACCGTGTGCTCCTGTTTGCAGACAATGCGCAATCAATGCGCACTCTAACGTTAAAGGTATGGGCGGAGCGCGTCAAGGCGCGGCGTTCCGTCGCCACGGGCCGCGCGAGGCAGCCGTGCGGGCGCAGGCCGCCACGGGCCCAAGGCGCATCAGATTATCGCCAGGCCCAGGAAGCTGGCCTGCATCGCGACGACCAGGACCAACAAGGCCGTCCGCGCACGCGCCGGGCCGAGCCCGGGGAAGGCGTAGTGGATGTCGAGGGTCTTGTTGCACACGGTGACGCAGTCGCCGCACAGCGTGCAGCTCTCCCCGACCTTCCGGGCGCGGATGTTCGCCTCGGAGAGCGCGTCGAAGCGGCAGAAGCGGGTGCAGGCCATGCACTCGCTGCAGCTTTGGTCGATGCGGATGCGGAACGGGTTGAGCTTCCCGAGCCGGGTCGCGAGCCAGCCGATCGGGCAGTAGGCGGTGCAGTGGACCATCACGCCCCGGCGGCGCGAGAGCGTGGCGATGACCGCGACGCCGCCGAGGCCGAAGGCGCCGCCGAGCGCCGTCGGTATTTCACCTGCGCAACAGTTGGTCGACCAGGCCGACCAAGCGTTCGGGCGAGACTGGCTTGTCGACGAAGCGGTCCACCGGCAACCAGCTCGAATCGCGGTCGCGGTCGCTCAGGCCGAGGAAACCGCCTCGGCGGGAGGCATCCTCGTTCACCGAGGTGAGCATGAGGAGCGGCATTTCGCGAGTGGCCGCCGACTGCCGCAGCGCGCGTGCGACCTCGAAGCCGGTTTCGCGCGTCTCCATCATCACGTCGAGGACGGTGAGGGCGAAGGCGCCGCTCTTCGCCCGCCGTTCACCCTCCTCCCCCGAGGAGGCGGTCTCCACGGCGTACCCCGCCGCCTCGAGGGCCAGGCGATTCGCCAGGAGGATGTCCTCGTCGTCGTCAATCAGTAACACTCGTTTCGCTGGGCTCATGGTGGTCTCCTTCGCTCGACCGCGGCCGTTGGCGCGCGGAACAAGGTGCGGCGGCGCGGTGGGCTCCCCGCGGCAACTCGATGCTGAGCTCGGCCCATTCGCCTGGGTGCGATTGGGCCCGCATGCGCCCGCCATGGAGCCGGGCGATCTCCTGGCAGAGGTAGAGGCCGAGACCGCTGCCGCGTTTGCCGCGGGTCGCCTGGTTGCGCAAGCGGAGGAACTTGCCGAACAGTTTCGTTGCCTCTGCCTCGGTGAATCCCGGTCCGTCGTTGCGTACGCGGATGACCAGCTCGGCCTCATCGGCGGTGAGCGTCACGAGGACGGCGCCACCAGGCGCGCCATACTTGGCGGCGTTGCCGAGGAGGTTGACCAGGACGATGCGCAACAGGTCAGGGTCGACGACCGCGGTGAGCGTCGCCGGAGCGTCTTGGCGCAGTTGCATCCGTTGCGCCACCAGCAGCGGCGAGGTCTGCTCCACGGCGTCGCCGAGAACCTCGACGACGTCGGTCGGGCTCGCGCGCAGATCAAGCTCGCCGCGTTCGAGCCGGGAGAGGGCGAGATAGTCGCGGACCATGTCCTGCAACTCGGCGCCGTTGCGGGAGATGCGGGCCGTGATCTGCAAGGCCTGCTCCGACAAGGGGCCGGCGAGACCTGCGCTCAACGTGTCGGCCAGGCTCTGCATCGCGGCCACCGGCGAGCGCAACTCGTGCGTGACGAAGCCGAGCATCTCCATGTAGTTGAGGTTGGTGCGCTGCAGGCGCTCGTTGAGATCGGCGAGGGCGAGGTTGTTGGTGCGCAACGTTTGATCGCGCGCGCGGATGCCCTCCTGCATGCGCACGAACGCCTGCTGCAACGCGTCGATCTCGCTGAAGCTCGGGTCTGCAACCAGCGGCTTGTCCCACTCGCCCTCGCCGATCTGGGTGGCTGCAACGCTCAGCTGCTGGAGCGGCTTCGCCAGCCGACGAATGACCAGCGAGACCGCGATCAGGACGAGGACGACGGCGGCCAGACTCGGCGCGGCGAATCGGAGCAACAGGGCCCGTTTCTGGGCCACGTAGGGCGCTTCGAGCAGGCCGACGTAGAGCATGCCGACGACCCGGCCGTCGGCGGCGGTGAGCGGCTGGTACCCACTGAGGTAGCTGGTGTCGACCACCCAGGCGCGGTCCCGCCAAGGTAGGCCCTCCTCGATGACGCGCCGGCGGACGTCCGGCGAGGCCCGCGTGCCCACCGCCCGCCGACCGTCGGGACCGAGAACGTTGGTGGCGATGCGCACGTCGTCGAGGAAAATGGTGATGGTGCCGAGCGGCTTGTCGTGGAAGCGGCCGTTACCGAACAACAGGTCGCGCATGCGGTCGACGAGCTCGTGGTGATGGTTGAGCGCCCGGCCGCCGTACACCACGCCGTCGACCGTGCCGGTCGGCCCAAACACCGGCGCGGCCGCCCACCAGAACAACGCCCCCCGCCGTTCGCCGCCGACCGCCAGGGCGAGCTCGAGCGCGGGTCCGCCCTCGCGCGCCAGCCGCTCCTCGTCGAAGACGACGAGCCCGTGGGTGGCCTGGCCGGCGAAGGCGCGACGGACCACCGCGTCGATCTCGAGCGCCGGCTCGTCGACCCGGCGGGCGTTCAGGACGGTCAGGCCGAGATCCTCCCGCACGCGGCGCAGTCGATCTTGGCCGGTCCGCAAGTCCCACCCCCGGGCGACGTCGATCACGCGGTCGGCGAGCTGGTCCTCCTGCTCGGCGAAGTAGCTGACCAGGGTCGCGAGGTTGCGGTCGACACGGGACTGGGCCTCGCGCACCACGCCGTGATGGATGCTCCAGACCGCCAACGCGCCGAGCACGGCAAAGACACCGAGGAGCAGGATCGTCGCGCCGCCGATCAAGGCCGTGCGCAGGGACATGGTTCGTAGGTACCGCGGTCGACCGTCGGCGTCTGTCAGGGAAACGACCACAAATGGCTAGCGAAATACGCGGCAACCGGCTGACGGCGCGACCGATAGGGAGGACAAACACCGCGCCCGCCCCCGTGCCGTCGACGCGGCCAGCCAAACGGTGACCAAGAGCCCAGAGACAGCCCGGCGGCGAGGTTGGTGCATCGGCATACCTCCGGCATGGTGAAGTGCAGGCCTCGTGCCCGGACGAGGATCTGTCCTTCTGCGGAGTTGCCGTCGGCAGGCTCCGTGCGGCCGACGTGAAACCCCTTGCCGCCGGCAGATCGTCAAGCGCGATGACAACCGGGGCCATTGGGTGGACCGGAGCCGCGACCGAACGGCCGGAGGGGAGGGAATGAAGGGGGCGGGGAGAAGCTCACACGCCACAGCACGCGGGGAAGCGGTCGACGCCATCGCCACCGCCTCACGACGGGCTGGGCTTCGTCGTACGTGAAGCGACTCAGACACGCGCGGCAGAGTAACGGCGGAGGCCAATGTCTGGCCACTGGGGTCCACCTACCCTCCGGCGCTCAGGCAGGGAAGGGCGGGGCTCAGCGACCGGTGACCAGCCACTGGGGCTGCGTCGGCCAGAGGGAGCGCGCGCCGAGCGCGGCGGTGGCGCTGCCCTGCGGACAGGAGGCCGAGCCGAAGCGCTCACGCGGCGCCGTTGCCCCACCGCCGGTGTGTCGGCCACATCCGGTCAAGAGCGACGTGCCGAGGAGGAGCGAGGCGACGATGAGCAGGTTGTGCATCGATCTCTCCACGCTCCGGTTTAGAAGCTCAACCCCCCGTCGACGTCGACGGTGCGGCCGTTGAAGTAGTCGCACTCGAGAGCGAAGCGCACCGCCAGCCAGAGGTCCTCGGGCTGGCCGATGCGGCCGACCGGGATCTTGGCGTTGATCGCCTCGAGCGCCTTGGCGTTCATTCCCGCGGTCATCGGCGTTTCGACCATCCCCGGGGCGATCGCGGCGACGCGGATGCCGTACGGCGCGAACTCGTGCGCCCAGGTCACGGTGTTGGCGGCCAGCGCCGCCTTGGCGGCGACGTAGTTCGATTGCCCGCGGTTGCCGTGGCGGGAGATCGACGAGATGTTGACGATCACCCCGGGGCGGGCCTCGTGGGCGACCATGTGGGCGACGGTCTCGCGGACCATCAGGGTCGCGCCGGTGAGGTTGACGCCGATCACCGCGTTCCAGTCGGCGGTGGAGAGGGTCTTCACCTCGCCGGTGTTCCGGTCCTTCTTGACCAGCAGGCCGTCGCGCAGGATGCCGGCGTTGTTGACCAGCGCGTTCAGCCCGCCCATCGCCTCCGCGGCGGCGGCAACGAAGGCCTTGACCTCCCCCTCGTCGCTGACGTCGAGCCGGCGGGTGTGGATGCCGTGGCCGAGCTTGGCCAGGCCCTCGGTGTTCACGTCGCCGGCGGTGACCCGCGCGCCGGCCTCCGCCAGCCGGGTCGCGAAGTGGGCGCCCATGCCGCTCGCGGCGCCGGTGACGATGATCTTGAGTTGGTCGAGCTTCATGGTTGTCTCCGGATGGTGTTGGGCGGCTCAGTCGTAGAGCGCCTCGAGCTGGGTTCTGAACTGGTCGTAGACCTTCTGCCGCTTGACCTTCAGCGTCGGGGTGAGCAGGCCCCCCTCGAGGGTCAACGGCGTCGGGGCGATGACGAACCGCTTGACTGTTTCGTACTTGGCCAGCGTCTCGTTGACCTGGGCGATCCGCGCCTCGACCCAGGCGTGGACCTGCGGGTGCGCGCGCAGGTCGCCGTCGGTTGGCGCGCCGGCGGCCGCCAGCTGCGCCTTGGCCACCTCGTCGTTGATGTCGACCAGCGCGGTCAGGTACTTCTTGCCCTCGCCGTAGACCACCAGGTTGCTGATCAACGGGAAGTCCTTGAAGCAGAGCTCGATGTTCGCCGGCGCGACGTTCTTGCCTCCTGAGGTGACCAGGATCTCCTTCTTCCGCCCGATGATCTTGTAGAAGCCCTGCGCGTTGACCGAGGCCAGATCGCCGGTGCAAAACCACCCGTCGGCGTCGAACACCGCCCGCGTCGCGGCTGGATCCTTGAAGTAGCCGGCGAAGACGTTCGGGCCCTTGGCCAGGATCTCGCCGTCGTCGGCGAGCTTCAGCGTCACGCCGGGGACCGGCTTGCCGACCGAGTCGAAGTCGTAGTCGTCGATCCGATTCATCGTCAGGTTGGGCGAGCACTCGGTCAGGCCGTAGCCCTCGATGATCATGATCCCGTGGCCCTTGAAGAACTCCTTGACCGACCGCGCGAGGCCGGCGCCGCCGGAGAGGCAGAAGCGCAGCCGACCGCCGGTCATCGCCGCGAGGCGCGCCGCCTGCGTCGCCTGGTCCGCGCCGCCGAACGTCGCCGCCTGCATGATCTTCTCCCAGTAGAGCGGCACGCTCATGAACACGTGCGGCTTCACCTGCGCCATCACCGCCATCACCTTGAGCGGATCGGTGAGGTAGGACTCGAAGGCGAACTGGTTGCCGAGGAAGAACTGGCCCATGCCGTACAGGTGCGACATCGGCAGCCAGAGCGTGTCGACGTCCCCCTCGCGCACCAGCTCGCCGTTGGAGAGGATCCAGTCGGTGCCGGACGCGCCGACGTTCAGGTGGGTGAGCGGCACCCCCTTCGGCAACCCGGTCGTCCCCGAGGTGTAGACCAGGAAGGCCACGTCCTGCAGCGTGATCGTCTCGAGGCGCCGGCTCACCAGCCGCGCGTCGTCGGCGAGCAGGCGGGCGCCGCGCTGCTCGGCGGCGGCGAGGGTGTGGGTCATCGGCGCGATCCGCTCCGGGTCGACGCCGGCGGCGCGACAGGCCGCCCCGACGTCGCAGCTCTCCATCGTCACGATGGTGTCGAGCCGCACCCGGTCGAAGGTCCGAAGCGCGCGGGTGAGCATCTCGGTGTTCTCGACCAGCAGCACCCGTGACTCGGAGTGGCCGACGACGTGCGCGATCTGGTCGGGCGGGATGGTCGGGTAGACCGGCACCAGCGTGCCGCGGGCGGCGAGCAGGCCGAGCGCGCCGAGGCACCACTCGAGCCGGGTGTTGCCCATCACTGCCACCTGCGTGCCGTGACCGACGCCGCGCTCGATCAGGAAGGCGGCGAGGTTGGCGACCCGCTCGGCCAGTTGGGTCCAGGTCAGCGGTTGATAGGCGCCGGCGGCGTCGGGCAGCCACAGGCGCGGGCGATGGGCCAGCTCGGGTCGGTTGGCCTGGTAGAAGAACAGCGACGCGGCGTTGTGTTGGTTGGTCAGCTCCATGGCATCTCTCCCCTGGCGCTCAGGCGGCGAGCTTGGCGAGCAACAGGTCGATCGGGTTGGGCGCGAAGACCCGCTTGCCCTTCGGCGCCCACATGTCGGGCGACAGCACGTACGAGATGTGGCCGGCCTCGGGGTGGACGACGTGGGTGTAGCGCGGGCCGAACAACGTGACCAGCGCGTGGGCCGTCTTGTCCGGTACCACCGCATCCTTGCCGCCGTAGAAGCCGAGCAGCGGGAAGCGGGTCTTCTCGACCACGTCGGCGAGCGAGAGCGGTCGGCCGCGGTAGCTCCACGGCAGCTCGCCGCGTCGGCCGAGGCCCTGCTTGAACAGGCGGACGGTGAAGCGGCTCAGGTCGACAGGGATCGGAAAGCGTCGGGCGTTGTCGGGCGAGACCCAGTAGGTGCCGGCCAGGTCGCGCTTCTGCGCCGCGCCCAGATCGGCGAACCGCTCGATCGCGCCCAGGTCGGTGCGCTGCCAGCCCATCGAGAAGTAGCCGAGCGGCGTCTTGTAGAAGACTGCCTTGAGCGGCATGTCGATGCCCAGCTGCGTGCTCTCACCCGGGACGTAGCCGCCGAACGCGCCCCAGACGCTCATGTTCAGCTCGAGCAGCCGGTCGGGGGTCACCTGCACCGCGCTGGCCAGCGCGTCGCACTTCGAGCCGTCGATCGGCGAGACGAAGGTGACGAAGGCGGCAAACTTCTGCGCCGCGTCCTCGGGCATCGCCGCCAGGTAGACCAGCGCCTGCGTGCCGTGGCCGCAGTAGCCCTCGAGCACCAGCTTCTTCGCCCCGGCGTGCTCGCGCGCCAGCGAGGAGAGGTGGGCGGTGGCGTCGACCAGCGCGTCCATCGTCAACCGGCCGCAGTTGGCCTGGTGGCGATCGCCGCGCAGCTCCATCGCGTAGACGCCGAGGCCCCGCTCGCGGAAGCGATCGTAGAAGTTGATCTCCGGCAGCAGGCGGAAGATCCGATCGCCGTAGGGGATGGCGCCGCCGGCGTGGAAGATCGCCACCGGCTGCTCGGTGACGCCCTCGGCCGGCGGGATGTAGACCAGCCGGAAGTGCTCGTCCTCGGCGAGCACCACCTCGCCGGCGAAGGTCGCGCTGCCGAACAGCTCCTTGCCCCAGCCATCTACCAGCCGCGCGAAGCGCGCCCCCGAGCGCACCCGGCCGACCGTCTCGCCGAGCGCGTCGCGCCAGCCATCCTCGCCGCGCAGCGCGCGGGTGACCGACTGCACGACCTGCTCGTTCATCGTCACCATCGAGTCGACCGCCGGTACCAGCCCGCCCTCGAGCAGCGCGTGGGCCCCGTGGCTGGCGTAGCGCAGGCCCTCGAGCGAGTGGCGCACGTTGCCGAGGGTCATCCGGCTGGTCGCGTCGAGCATCGACGCGGCGACCTTGAAGGCCTCGCGCGAGGTGGTGCGAAGGATGGTGTCGGGCACGTTCACGCTCCGTTGTTGTGCGACGCAGCAACCAAGAAACCCACGCCCTCAGGTCGTCCCGGCGTGACACTGCAGTGCAGCAACGTCGAACGGCCAATAGGCTCTGCGAGCGCGGCCGTACTTGTGCGGTGCAGCAATTCCACGAGCGGATCCCTAGCGCGGTGGCGCAAAGCTGTCAAGCCTTTTCGCATGTGCAGCAACCGCTCAGAACCAGCCGAGCTTGCGGATCTCGTGCGCCTCGGTGAAGTCGGCCGGCGGCGGCGGGGCGGGCGGGAAGGCGAACAGCGAGGTCGCGCGCGCCACCTCGCCGAAGCACTCGAAGACGAACGAGACCTGGCGCTGGCTGGTCGGCTGCACCGCGCCGGTCTTCGGGGCGACGCTGACCAGCGTGCGCACGCGCAGCACCTGGGTGAAGGTGAAGTCGGGCAGCCGCAACTCGCCGGCCGCGTCGACGGTGACGCTGTAGGTCTCGTCCTGGGACCAGGGGGACAGGCCGAGCAGCACGCCGGAGCGCACCTCGGCGGTCTGGCTCCAGCTCTTGCCGACCGTGAGCGGGAAGGAGAGGAACGGGATCGGGCTGTCGTAGACCAGAAGCGTCTGGCCGTCGGGCGGGTTCTCCTCGCTCGAGGCGGTGCCGTGCAGCCACAGCGCGGTGTCGTCGTGCGAGTAGATCGCGTGGATGCGCCCGCCGAGGTCCACCGGCACCGCGAGCTCGCCGTGCGGGAAGTGGGTCACGTACCACTGCTCGGCCAGCGGCCGGGCGGTGAGCTGCCCGACCTGATCGTTGGGCTCGGTCGCGCGCCAGTCCCACACCCGCCGGCCGTCGCCATCGACAGCGCCGATGACGTCGACCGGGCGCCCGCTGGTCGCGGTCGGCGGCAAGGCCGGCGTCGCGATGTACGAGGCGGTGACGCCGAGCGCCGGCGTGAGCTCGTCGCCCTCGATCACCCCGTCGAGGTTCGGCAGGCAACTGAGCGGCATCCCCGGCAGCGGCTCGTACGGCGCGCGCGGGGTGGTCTGGTTCTCACCGCAGGCGGCGAGCAGGACGAGAGGCAGCGCGAAGCGATGAGGCATGGTTCAAAACCCGAAGATGGCGCGCACCTGGCAGAGCTGCGCGGTCTTGGCCGAGAGGCCGAGCTCGCGGTTGTCGAGCCCGGCGAGCGGAAAGAGGATCGCGTACTCGAGGCTGACGGCGAAGCCCTCGTCGGAGTGGTAGAGCAGCGCCGGGTCCACCTCGACGCCGAGCGGCAGCGCGCCGCCGGGGGCGGTGGCGCGGTAGGTGGTCAGCGAGACGATCGCGGCGAGCGTCAGGTCGAGCCGGCCGTGGCGCAGGTCGAGCAGGCGCAGCCGGCCGTGCGGGCGCAGGTAGACCGCGTCGGTCACCGTGCCGATGATCTCGCGGAAGAGGATGCGGTCGACGCGGTAGTCGGGGTGGAAGCGGAAGTTGTCGACCCGGCGATCGCCCGGCGGGACGCCCTGGGGGCCGTCGAGGTCGCCGGCGACCGGCGCCTGCAGGCGGTCGAGCGGCGGCCGGGCGCCGAAGCCCGGG
>JBFYZW010000229.1:0-5879 GCA_041309305.1 Deltaproteobacteria bacterium
CGACGCTCTTCCGATCTCTGGCGCGTGGTGACCGGCGACGCCTGCGCGCCGGCAGGCGCCTTCCTCCCTTGTGTCCCGGAGCGGAGCGATTGCCTCGCCGGCTGCCGGTCCTGCCTGCCGGATGGGACCTGGAGCGACTGCTCGGCGGCGACCTGCGTGCTCGGCCAGCCGTGGAGCTGCCACAGCTGCGACGACGACTGTCGCAGCAGCGTGCGCCACGCCGAGCCGGCCTGCGTGGCGGTGGGCGCGCTCTGGCAGTGCGACTACACCGGCGCGTGCTGGGGCGCCGCCGTCGACGCCGACGGCCAGCGCGCCAACGGCTGTGAGTGCCTGCCTGCCGGCGACGAGCAGTGCAACGGCCGGGATGACGACTGCAACGGCACCACCGACGAGGGCTTCCCGCTCGGCGACGCCTGCGGCACCGGCGCCTGCGCCGGCGGGCAGCTCGAGTGCGACCTGCAGGCGACCAGCGGGACGCGCTGCTCGACGATGCCGGGCGGCAGCGCGGCGCGCGACAGCGTCGAGGTGTGCAGCGGCTTCGACGAGGATTGCGACGGCGCGGTCGACAACGGCTTCGCTTGCGCGCTCGGCCAGGTCGAGAGCTGCGACGTCGGTGTCGGCCCGTCCTCCGGCGAGCGGCGCTGCGGCGCGCCGGCGTGCGCCTTCGGCTCCTGCCTGCCGGTCTGGTGGAGCGACGCCTACCCGCTGCGTCTGATCATCGATCTGCGCACCGAGCTGCTCGCGGCCGCGGTGGACGATCTGCCCCTGCTCGTCCGCTTGACGCCGGAGCGGTTCGACTACGGCCGGGCGCGGGCCGATGGCGCCGACCTGCAGTTCGTCGCGATGGACGGCGAGACGCTGCTTGCCCACGAGCTCGACACCTGGCAGCCCGGCGGCGAGTCGAGCGTCTGGGTCTCGGTGCCGCAGGTGCTCCCCGACGAGCCGGCGTTCATCGTCCTCTACTACGGCGCCGGCGTCGACAGCGGCGCCGCGCGGCCGGTCGACGTCTGGGGCCGCTACCGCGCCGCCTGGCACCTCGGCGAGGAGGCCGCCGGCCGGGGCACCCTCGGCCTCTATCGCGACGCGACCGGCAACGGCCGTGCGGCCGACGACCTGGTCGCGGTGCAGGCGAAGAGCGGCCTGATCGGCGCGGGGCAAGGCTTCGTCGAGCTGGGCGACAGCGTCCGGGTCGGGAACCCGAGCGCGCTGGTCGGCGCGGACGCGTTCACGCTCGAGGCCTGGGCCCGCGCCGAGGCCGAGGGCTGGCGCACGGTCATCCCGGTCAGCTTGAACCCGGCGACCGACCGGGACGGGATGCAGATCCTCGTCCCGCTCTCGCCGGACACCTTCGACTACGGGCTCAGTGTCGCGAATGGCCTCGACCTCTGCTTCCTCGACGACGACGGGCGGGTCGCGCCGCACTGGCGCGGCGAGTGGATTGCCGGCGGCGACAGCCAGGTCTGGGTCAGGGTGCCACGGGCCGGCACGACGCGCCTGCGGATGCTGGTCGGCAACGCCGGCGTGACCACGGTCGACGACCCGGCGGCGGTGTTCGACTTCTGGTGGAGCTTCGCCGACGGCCTGCCCGACGCGGTCTGGACGGTGGCCAGCAGCGAGGTCGCGGTCGCCGGCGGCGAGCTGCGGCTCGGGAAGGGAGGCGTCGCCCTCGCCCAGCCGCTCGCCTTCGATCTGCGCGATCGCTACATCATCACCGTCGCGGCGCGCTTCGATGAGACCACCACCGCCTACTCGGGCACGTTGCCTCTGGTCGCCGACGCGCGCTTCATCGCCGGCGGCAACGCCAGCGCCAACGTCGCGGTGATGGCGATGCGCCAGAGCACAGGGATCTACGGCTGGATCGGCAGCGGAAACCAGGCGTCCTACGACCAGCTCAACGCCCACTACCTCGGCAGCGCCAGCCTCGGCGGCTGGATCGGCTTCACGCTGGTCCTCTCGACCGGTCGGGTCGACTACTACGCCGGCGGCACCCTGCTCGCCTCGCGCAGCAACGTCACGCTGGCCCGGCCGGTGCACTTCTTGTCGCTCGGCTCCTTCTACGGCGGCGCGACCCACGACATCCAAAACACCAGCTACGCCTGGATCGTGGTGCGCAAGGAGGGGGCCTGGCCGACCGTGACGCTCGGGGCGCCGACCGCGGCCGGGCTCTCGGTGGCTGGGCGGTTCGGCCTCGGGCTCGGGGCCGGCGGGGTGCGCGCCAGCGTCGGCACCACCCACCTCAGCGCGCCGGTGGGCTCGGGGTGGCATCACCTGGCGCTGGTCTACGGCGGCGGGCTCGCGGCGTTGTTTGTCGACGGCGCCCGGGTCCAGGAGCAGGCCGCCGCGCTGACGCTCACCGGCTTGTGGCCGCTCCACCTCGGTGAGGGGGCGGCGCTGCTCGGTTGGGTCGACGAGGTGCGCGTGGCGCCGGCGGCGCTCGACGGCGCCACCTTGCGCGCGCACGCCGACGCGGTCAGCGGCGTCCTGGTCAGCTACCGGCTCAGCCAGGAGCGGCCGTGAGGCTCACCGCTGGCGCTCGGCGAGCAGGTGGTAGAAGGCGGCGACCACCAGCGCGTGGTGGATGACGCCGCTGCGGATCAGCTCGGGGACGTCGCCGAGCGGCACCAGGCGGACGCCGATCTCCTCGCGCGCGTCGAGCTGCTGCTCGCCGCGCCGCGCGACGTCGAAGACCACCGCGCTGTGACAGCGGTTGCGCTGGATCGCCGGGTTGGGCGTCACCGCGCCGATGAGCCGCGCTCGCTCTCCGACGTAGCCGGTCTCCTCGCGCAGCTCGCGCAGCGCGGCGGCGAGCGGCGCCTCGCCCTCGTCGACCATCCCGCCGGGCAGCTCGAGCGTCACCGCCGCGAGGCCGTGGCGGTACTGCTCGATCATCACCACCTGGTCATCGGCGGTGAGCGGGACGATGTTCACCCAGTCGCCGCAGTCGAGGTAGACGAACTCGCCGTTCTTGGCCGGGTTCGCCGGCGAGTGGCTGGTCCGCGCGCGCAGCGCGAAGATCTTGGTCTCGAGCAGGGTCCGCGTCGCGGTGATCTGCCAGGCGGGGACCAGGCTCAACCAGGGGCGTCGATCAACCATCGGTGGCTCCTCGGCCGGGTGGGGGCTGCGGAACGAGGGACGGGGCCTCGGGGTCATGCCGCGCCGCCCGGCGCGCCGCCGCCGCGTCGCTGACGGTGGCGTAGCAGTAGGCGCAGCCGAAGCGGCAGGTGTCGGTCGCGCCGATGTCCTTGCTCGGCAGGCAGCGACAGCCGGGGCGCTGGCCGCGGTCCGTGGCGTTCGGCCACGTCCCGCCGAAGAGCGTCGCGAGCAGCCGGTCGTCGACGCAGCGGGTGGGCGGGATGCCGTGCGCCGACCAGTCGACGGCGCAGGCTTCGATCTCCAGGCCGCGCTCGTCGGCGATGGCGCGCAGCCCGGCGAGCAGGCCGGGCAGGCTCGGCTCGCCGGTCACCTCCTCGGCGAGGTCGTGCCCAAAGCGGTAGAGCGCGCCGACCCGCCGGTCGGTCTTGCGGTAGCGGACCAGGGGGCTGACGACCACCCGGCGGCAGGCGCCCTCGAGCGCGCGGGCCAGGCGGCCGAACTGCTCCCGGTGCCAGGCGGCGGGGAAGGCTGGACCGAGCAGGATCGGGTCGTAGCGCCAGACCACGCTGCCGGGGCGCAGGCGCGCGGCGAGGGTGCGACAGGTGGCGACGGCAAGGTCGGGGGGCGGCGCGCGCGGCTCGAGCGGCGGCCCGTAGGCGGTGACCGTGTACTGGAAGTAGAAGCGGTAGCCTCGCCGCTCGAGGCCGTCGAGCTGATCGAACAACGGCCGGGCGTCGCGGGTCCAGAAGACGATCGCCTCGACGTCCTCGGGGAGGAGCGAGACGCAGCTCCGCTGTCGCGGGTTGAACGGGTTGTGCACGGTGCAGGACCCGGCGCGCAGGCGGGCGGCGAGCCAGTCGGCGTAGAAGGCGGGCAGGTCGGTGCGTCGGCTGGCGGAGATGATCATCGCGCGGCTCGCTGCCCCTGGTATAGTCGCTGCGATGGTCGGTCAAGCCTGGCGCCTCGCGCTCCTGGTCTGGCTCGCCCCGGCCTTGGTGGCGGCGAGCGAGGTGGAGCTGCGCTTCCTCGACGTCGGGCAGGGTGACGCGATCCTGGTCCGCGACGGCGCGGCCGCCGCGCTGGTCGACACCGGTCCTTCGGACGCCATCGTCGCCCGTCTGGTGGCGCTCGGCGTCACGCGGCTCGAGGCGCTGGTCATCTCGCACAACCACGCCGATCACCTCGGCGGCGCCGACGCGGTGCTGGCGGCGATCCCGGTGCGCCGCTACGTCGACAACGGCTGGCCGGCGAAGAGCAAGCTGCAGGAGGTGGTGCTCGAGCTGGTCGACCGGCTCGGCGTCCCCTATCTGCCGGCGAGCAGCGCCGAGCTGGCGGTCGGCGCCTGGCGTCTGCGCCTGTTGCGCCCGCCGGCCGAGGTCGGCGGCGACGAGCAGAACAACCGCTCGCTCGGCCTGGTGGTCGAGCGCGGCCCCTTCCGTGCGTTGCTCACCGGGGACGCCGAGGTCGAGGAGCTCAACCACTGGCTCGCCGCCGGGTTGATCACCGACGTCGACCTGCTCAAGGCCGGGCACCACGGCAGCCGCAACGCGGTGACGCCGCTCCTTTTGCACCGGGCCAAGCCGGAGGTCGTGGTCATCAGCTGCGCGACGCCGAACGACTACGGTCACCCGCACGATCAGGCGCTGCGCTACTACGCCGCCGGCGGCCGGTCGATCTGGCGCACCGATCAGCAGGGGGAGATCGTCGTGCGCGTCGAGGCCGACGGGCGCTACCGGGTCGAGGGCCTCGGCGGCGCGGCGCCGTCACCGCCGCCGCCGGCCGACGAGCGGCGCTGCTGCCGGGTCTGTCGCACCGGTCGGGCCTGCGGCGACACCTGTCTGCCCGTCGATCGGGTGTGCCGGACCCCGCCCGGCTGCGCCTGCGATCCGTGATCGCTCGTCACACCCCGGCGTGCATGCGCATCGCGAACAGCGCGTCGCGCAGCGCCGCCAGGTTGGTGATCTCGTCCGGCAGGAGGGGCATCGGCTGGCCGTCGACGATGTTGTCGAGCGCCCAGACGCTGCGCCGCGCCAGGTAGTAGGTGTTGGCCACCACGTACAGCTCGCGGAACTCGGCCGGCCGCCAGCCGTTCGCGGTCATCTGGCGGACCACCGCCGCTGCGTCGGGCGGGTTGCCTTCGGCGAACACCCGGTTGAAGTCATCGACAAACTTGTCCATCCGCTCGGCGACCGCGTCGTAGCGCTCCTGGGCGCGATCCAGGTTCTCCCGTGCGCGCGCAGCCCGGCGGTCGGGGGTGTCGATGACCAGCTCGCGTGTCGCGGTCAGGTTGCGCGGCAGCCCTTGGAAGCCGGCGCGCGTCGCCTCGTCGGCGGCGCCGCCCCGCTCGAGGATGGTGGCCGCCGAGATCGCGGCCCGGGCCATCAACCCGGACTCGACCCGGTCCTGGCTGGGCGAGAAGTTGCGCGTGCCGACGATCACCGCGTTGGGGAAGATCCGCGCCCACTCGGCCACCGCGTCGCCGTGGAAGCAGGCCTGGATGACCACGTACTCGGTCCGGTCGAAGGCGGCGCGGATCTCGGGGCTCGCGTTGCGCAGGTTCCACAGCTGCTCGCGCACGTTGAGCTTGGCGACGTAGCCGTGCTGGCCGTCGATGGTGAGCTCCTGCAGCATGTACTCACCGTTGCTGTGGCCGGAGATGACCAGGCCGCTCAGGTCCTTCCCTTCGCTCACCAACCGCTTCAGGTAGCCGGTGAGCTGACGGGTGAAGCGCTCCTGGAAGCCGTCGTAGTCCAGGCTGTTGAAGTCGGTCGACATGTTCAACTGGT
>JBFYZW010000230.1:0-4056 GCA_041309305.1 Deltaproteobacteria bacterium
TCCAGGTGCGCAAAGGCCGTCGCCGGCGCCGGGTCGGTATAATCGTCGGCCGGGACGTAAATGGCCTGCACGGAGGTGATCGAACCGCGTTTGGTCGAAGTGATCCGTTCCTGCAGCGCGCCCATCTCGGTGGCCAGCGTGGGCTGGTAGCCGACCGCCGAGGGCATGCGCCCGAGCAGCGCGGACACCTCGGAGCCGGCCTGCACGAAGCGGAAGATGTTGTCCACGAAGAGCAGCACGTCCTGCTGCTGCACGTCACGGAAGTACTCGGCCATGGTGAGCGCCGAGAGGGCCACGCGGAGGCGCACGCCCGGGGGCTCGTCCATCTGGCCGAAGCACAGGGCGGCCTTGTCGAGCACGCCCGACTCGCCCATCTCCAAGAAGAGGTCGGTGCCCTCACGGGTGCGCTCGCCCACGCCGGCGAACACCGACACACCACCGTGGTTCTGGGCCACGCGGCGGATCATCTCGGTGATGAGCACGGTCTTGCCCACGCCGGCGCCACCGAACAGGCCGATCTTGCCGCCCTTCACGTACGGGGCGAGCAGGTCGACGACCTTGATCCCGGTCTCGAAGGTCTGCACCGAGACGTCCTGCTCGGTGAAGGCCGGCGGCGGCCGGTGGATCGGGCGGAAGTTCTTCGCGTTGACCGGGCCGATGTCGTCGACCGGCTCACCGACCACATTAATGATGCGGCCGAGGATCTCGGTGCCCACCGGCACCGCGATCGGCGCGCCGGTGTTCTTGACCTTGATGCCGCGGGTCAGCCCCTCGGTCGAGTCCATCGCCACGGTGCGCACCGTCGACTCGCCGATGTGCTGCGCGACCTCGAGAACCAGGTTGTCCTCGCGCTCGTTGATCTGCGGGTTCGACACCGTCAGCGCGGTGAAGATCGGCGGTAGCTCCCCGGAGGGGAACTCGACGTCGACGGCCGGTCCGATGACCTGGGTGATGATGCCATTGCTGAACGCTTCCGCTGCCATTCTCTTCTCCTCGCCGCCGCTCGCGGCGTCAACGTTCTCGGCTCGTCTATCCGCGCAGCGCCTCGGCGCCGCCGACGATGTCCATCAGCTCCTTGGTGATCTGCGACTGGCGGGCCCGGTTGAACTGCAAGGTCAACGAGGCGACCAGCTCCTTGGCGTTCTTGGTCGCGTTCTCCATCGCCGTCATCCGCGCGCCGTGCTCGGAGGCGTGGCTCTCCAAGAGCGCTCGCCAGATCTCGACCGCCATGTAGCGCGGCGCCAGCAGGTCGAGCACCGCCGCTTGATCGGGCTCATAGATGTAGTCGACCTCGGCCCCGTGCGGCAGCTCCTCGTGGACGATCGGCAAGAGCTGCTCGACGGTGAGGCGCTGGCTCATCGCGCTCTTGAACTCGTTGTAGAGCAGGAAGACCGCGTCGAGATCGGCCTTGACGAACTCGTCGGCCAACCCCTGGGCGATCTCGGTCGCGCGGCGATACGAGAGGTTGTCGAACACGCCCGGGAAGTTACGCGTCGTCGCCACCTTGCGCCGGCGGAAGTAGTCGCGTCCTTTGCGGCCGATGGTGGCGATCTCCAGCGCCTCGTACCGATCCCGGTTCTCGCGCACGAAGCGCTCGGCGCGGCGCAGGATGCTGGTGTTGAACCCGCCGCACAGCCCGCGGTCCGAGGTCAAGACGACCAGCAGCACCCGCCGCGGCTCGTGCACCGCGAGCAACGGATGCGCGACCGCGCCGTCCGGCGTCTTGGCGCGGGCCGCGACCCGGTGGAGCATCGCGCCGATCTCCAGCGCGTACGGTCGGGCGGCCAGGATCGACTCTTGCGCCCGGCGTAGCTTCGCCGCCGCGACCAGCTTCATCGCCCGGGTGATCTTCTCGGTGTTCTTGACCGAGCGGATCCGTTTTCGGATGTCTCGCAACGAGGGCATCGTCGCTCTCCAGTCCCCGTTAGGTCACTTCTCGCTCGGCTGGAACGCCTCGTTGAGCTCCTTGAGCGCCTTCTGGATCGTCGCCTGGAGCGCTTCGGAGATCTGACCGCTCTCGCGGATCTCCTTGAATACGTTCGGGTATTTGGCCTCGAAGAAGGTGCGCATCTCGGCGCAGTAGCGCTGCATGTCGCCCACGGGCACGTCGCGCACCCAGGTCTTCTTCTCGCCCGGGATGCTCTGCGTGCCGGCGAACAGCTGCACGACCTGGTAGCCGACGTCCTGCGGCTCGTACTGGCCCTGCTTGAGCATCTCGGTCAGGCGCTTGCCGCGCTCGAGCTGCTCCTGCGTCGCCTTGTCGAGGTCGGAGCCGAACTGGGCGAAGGCGGCCAGCTCGCGGAACTGGGCCAGCTCGAGGCGCAGCTGGCCGGCGACCTTCTTCATCGCCTTGATCTGCGCCGCGCCGCCGACGCGCGAGACCGAGATGCCGACGTTGATCGCCGGGCGCTGGCCGGCGAAGAACAGGTCGGTCTCGAGGAAGATCTGCCCGTCGGTGATCGAGATGACGTTGGTCGGAATGTAGGCCGAGACGTCGCCGGCCTGCGTCTCGATGATCGGCAGCGCCGTCAACGAGCCGCCGCCCTTGGCGTCGGACATCTTCGCAGCGCGCTCGAGCAAACGCGAGTGGAGGTAGAAGACGTCGCCCGGAAACGCCTCGCGCCCAGGCGGCCGGCGCAACAGGAGTGACATCTGCCGGTAGGCGGTCGCCTGCTTCGACAGGTCGTCGTAGACGATCAGCGCATGCTTGCCGTTGTCGCGGAAGTACTCGCCCATCGCGCAGCCGGCGTACGGGGCGAGGAACTGCATCGGCGCCGGGTCGGAGGCACAGGCGACGACGACGGTGGTGTACTTCATCGCGCCGTGGTGCTTGAGCTTGTCGACCACCTGCGCGACCGACGACTGCTTCTGGCCGATAGCGACGTAGATGCAGTGCACGTCGGTGTTCTTCTGGTTGATGATCGCGTCGATGGCCACCGCGGTCTTGCCGGTCTGGCGATCGCCGATGATCAGCTCGCGCTGGCCGCGGCCGATCGGTGTCATCGTGTCGATCGCCTTGAGCCCGGTCTGCAGCGGCTGGTGCACCGACTTGCGCGAGATGATGCCCGGGGCCTTGACCTCGATGCGGCGGTGCTCGCTCGTCTTGATCTCGCCCAGCCCGTCGACCGGGCTCCCCAGCCCGTCGACGACGCGGCCGAGCATCGCCTCGCCGACCGGGACGCTGGCGATCTCGCCGGTGCGCTTGACCGTGTCGCCTTCCTTGATCTCGGTGTCGTGGCCCATGATCGCCACACCGACCGAGTCCTCGTCGAGGTTGAGCACCAACCCGCGCACGTCGCCCGGGAAGGCGAGCAGCTCGCCGGCCATCGCGCTCTTGAGGCCGTAGATGCGCGCGATCCCGTCACCGACCGAGATCACCGTGCCGGTCTCGGCGACGTCGATCTTGCGCTCGTAGTCGCTGATCTGTTGCTTGATGATGCTGCTGATCTCTTCGGCGCGAATTTGCATGACCTTTGTTCCTCTACACGGAAGATTCGCCTACGGCCGCGGCCGGGCGGTGAACTCATCCAGGGTGTTTCGCCAAGCTCTCGCGCAGCTTCTCGAGCTGCCGGTGCAGGCTGGTGTCGAGGGTGAGATCGCCGACGCGACAGACGATCCCGCCGAGGATCTTCGGGTCGGTCTGCACCCGCACCGCCACCTTCTTGTCCAGACGCTTCTCCAACGCCCGCGCCAGCCGGCCGACCTGCTCGTCGGAGAGCGGCACCGCGGCGGTGACGAAGGCCCGAGCGCGGTTCACCTGCTGATCGGCCAGCTCCTCGACCTCGCGCACGACCTCTTCGAGCGCGCCGATGCGGCCGCGCGCCGAGAGCAGGCGGACGACCCCACGCGCCTCGCCGTCGACCGCCAGGCGATCGAGCACCTGGGCGAGGACCCGATCCCGCTCCCCTTCGAAGGCCGGGTTCTGGAGCAGCTCGCGCAGCTCGAGGCTCCCGGCGAACGCGTCGGCGAAGCGCCTCAGTCCCTCGCTCGCCGCCGCCACCGCCGGCGCGCCGCCGCGCTCGGCGGCCGCCCCGACCAAGATCGGAAGAGCACACG
>JBFYZW010000231.1:0-3768 GCA_041309305.1 Deltaproteobacteria bacterium
CGGCCGGGCGCGCAGTCGGCCGGCGTCGCGCAGCTCGTCTTGCAGCGCGCGCCGTCGGCGCAGGCGAAGCCGAGGCAGGAGCTCCCGGCCGGCACCGGGAGCGGACAGTCGCCGAGCGGTCCGCAGACACGCGGTGCGTAGACGAAGCCGTCGCGGCACTCCGCGGCCGCGCAGCCCACCGCCGGCAGCGGCGTGTAGCTGCACGCACCGGCGGCGCAGGAGCCCGCGAAGCAGGCCGCTTGCCCGGCCGACGGCGTCACGCAGTCAGCGTCGACCCGGCAGGCGAGGCACACACCGGCGATGCAGACGCCGTCGCCGGCCCCGGCGGCACTGTCCGGCCGGTCGCAGCGCCGCCCGTCGGCCGCCGGGACGTAGACGCAGCCGGAGCCGCCGACGCCGGTGCACACCCCCTGGGTCTGACAGCCTCCGTGCGCGTCCGGGCAGGTGACCGACGCGCAGGCCGCGAAACAGCTCGCCTGGCAGTCAGGGCACGGGACGATCAGAGGGGGATACTGGCAGCTGCCGTCGGCGCCGCAGACGCCGATCGTCGGGTAGGCGGTGTAGGTGGCGTCGTCGCCGGAGCAGCTGCCGGCCGGCGGGTCGGCGCAGACCCGCGGTTGCCCGACGCAGCGACCGCGATCGTCGCAGACGTCGTCCTCGGTGCACGAGTCGGCGTCGTCACAGGCGTAGCCCTCCGGCCGGGGCAGATAGACGCAGGCCCCACCAGTGCAGACCGCGCCGATGAACGACTCGCACGGGCCCGGGTGAATACAGTCGGTATGGCTGACGCAGCGCGCGTTCGGGTCCGCGTCGCACAGCCCGTCGCGGCACACCTCGTCGACGGCGCTACAGTCCTGGTCGCTGTTGCACACCTGCCGGCAGCGCGCCGCGACGCACAAGAAGCCCGGCTCGCACGCCGGGCCCTTGCCGCAGCGGTCGGTGTCGACCGCGCCCTTGGCGCAGCCGATCGCCGCCGCCGCACAGGCCGCCAGGCACACGCAACGCATCTCGGTTTATCGTAACGTAGGCGGCGCGCGCACGCCAAGCCGGGCGTTGGCCGTCGGCCCAGCGGACGCTATGCTCCGGCGCGATGCTCCCTTTGCGCGTCCGCGGGCTGGTCGCGCTGTGCCGCCCGCTCGAGAGCGGCCCCTTCGTTGGCGTCGCCGGCCTCGGCCTGCTCGTCGCCGGGGTGCGCCCGTTGCCCTGGTCCGACGGCCTGCGCGCGGTGCTGGCGGCCGCGGCGCTGGCGATCTTCGCCTTCGCCTTCAACGACCTGTGCGACCGGTCCGACGACCGCCTGGCGCCGCACAAGCAGCACCGGCCGCTGCTCGATGGCCGGGTCTCGCCGCGCGCCGCCGGGTGGCTGTGCCTGGTCGCCGCCGTCGCGCCGTTTCTCCTCCTCGCCGGCCACGCGGCGGCGAGCAGCGCGGCGTTGGTCGCGCTCGCCTGCGGCTGGGCCTACAGCGCCCCTGCGACGCGGGGTAAGCACCGCCCGGGGCTGGCGACGGCGTTGCACCTCGGCTTCGGCGCCGCCTGCTTCGCCGTCGGCGCCTGGATGGCGGCGTTCGACCCACGGCTTTTGGCCGTCGGCGCCCACGTCGGCCTGCTCTTCGCCGCTGGTCATTTGCACCACGAGGCCGAGGATCTCGAGGCCGACCGGGCGGCGGGGCGGAGGACCACCGCGACCCGGCTCGGCGCCGAGCGGGCCCTGCTCCTGGGAGCGATCACCTGGGCGATGGCCCCGCTGCCGCCGCTCGCCGCCGGGCTGCTCGGCTGGATCGCGTTCGAGCTGGCCGCGGTGATGCTCGTGATGGCGCTCGGCTACGCGCTCGTCCACCGCGCCGCCCGGCGTCGCCACCGGGAGGTTGCGCCGGCGGTGCGGGCGATGCGCCGCGGGTACCGGCCGCTCTACTGGCTCGGCGGCGTCGCGCTCCTGGCGCTGGCCTGGTGAGCGACAGCGGCTCAGCGGCTGCGCAGGCGCTCGAAGCCGCGGTTCAGCTCCTGGTTGGCGCCGCCGAAATCGCCGCGAGCGATCGCCTGTTGCGCGCGCTGGACAAACTCCTGGCAGCGGCTGGCGCGGCGGGCCACCGCCGGGTCGGCGAGCGCGGTGCTCAACCTGGCCAGCTTCGCCTGCACCAGCTCGGCGCTGAGCTCGACCTGCCGGGCGAGCGCGAGCGCCTCGCCCATCGCCGCGAGCGTCGCTGCCCAGTCGGCCCGGCCGAGCTCGGCCTCGGCGCGCTTCTCGAGGCGATCGAGCTCGGCGACGTCGCCGGTGATCAGCCCCTTGGCGTGCCGCTCCTGGACCAGTGCGGTGGACAGCTCGGCCAGCTGCGAGCGCAGGGTCAAGAAGTCCGGCGCCAAGACCGCCGCCGGCGGGGGCAGCTCTGGCGGCGGAACGGCCGTCGGTGTCTCCGCCGGGCCGTGTGTCGACTCGCTTGCAGGCTCGACGGCGGGCTTCGGCGAGGGCGGCGGCGGTTGCCACGCCACCTGGGCGGTCGGCTCCTCGCGCTCGGCGACCGGCTCGGAGGTGGGCGTCGCGGGGGGCGGCGTTTTGGTCGTCGACTCCTCGCGCGGCGTGAGCACCTGGGCGGTCGGCTCCTCGCGCGCGAGCTCCATGCGCGCGGTCGGCTCCTCGCGGTCGACGTCGGTGAGCGCGTCATAGCGCGCCAGCGCATCGCGGAACGCCTCGGCCGAGGCCGGCCGGGCGCTCGGCTCGCGCGCCAGCGCCGCAAAGATCAACTTCTCCAAGCCGGGCGCGGCGATCACCCGCGCCGCGGCGAGCGGCGGCGGCTCCTGGTAGAGGATGGCGCTGGCGATCTCGCCGTAGGTCTTGCCCGAGAAGGGCAGCTGGCCGGTCAGGCACTGGTAGAAGATCACCGCCAGCGCGTAGAGGTCGCTCTGCTCGGTCGCCGGTTGCTTCTTGAGCAGCTCGGGCGCCGCGTAGGCGAGCGTCCCGACCCAGACGCCGGTCTCGGTGACGCGCTCGACGTCTCCGGCCAGCGCGTAGCCGAAGTCGAGCAGCACCGGGTGGCCGTCCGGCTTGATCATCACGTTGCCGGGCTTCAGATCCCGGTGCAGCACACCGGCGGCGTGGGTCGCGGCCAGCGCCGCGGCGATGCGCCGCACCAGCCCCACCGCCCGCGTCGCCGGCAGTCGCCGCTCCGCGTCGAGCAGCTCCTGCAGCGAGCGACCGGGCACGAGGTCGACCGCCAGGTAGGTGCAGCCCTCCTCGTCAAAGAGGTCGCGCGCCCGGCAGACCCCGGGGTGCTCGATCCGCCCGAGCAGCTCGAGCTCCCGGCGCAGCCGCTCGACCGCGTGATCGCCCTGTCCGTCGGCCGGGTGGTGCAAGACCTTCAGCGCCACCCGTTCGCCGGTGAGCGCGTCCTCGGCGGTGTAGACCGAGGCGACCGCACCGCGCCCGAGCCGCTCGCGGACGATCCAGCGGCCGAGGCGTCGGCCGGGCTCCAGGTGGCGGGGGTGGTGCACGCCCCCGTGTGATCTCCGACCGCGCGCCGCGGGTCAAGCCCGCGACGCACCGGGGTAGACTGAAGCGGGCAAACGCACTAGGGTCGAGGGGTCGCAGTCGAAGGGTAGGATGGCATGACGAATCGCCCGATCGAGGCCGGTGCTCTCTCGCACACGCCGAGCGTCACGGTCCCCGCGCCGGAGCAGGCCCCCGAGCCTGACGCGGCGGCGAGCGCCGCTGGCGAGCCGTCGCCGGAGCCGGAGCTGCCGCCAACGCTGCGCGCGCGGCCAGATCGGAAGAGC
>JBFYZW010000232.1:0-5083 GCA_041309305.1 Deltaproteobacteria bacterium
CTATGCGAGGCACTTGCCGACGGGTTGGGGAGTGGCGAGCTGACGTCGATTGACCGGGTGGTCACGGCTCGGTCCGCGGACGCTGCGCAGCTCGGGCCGATGCCGGCGGAGGCCTGGATCTTGAGACGATTCGGGTATCTCGGGCCGAGCGATCTGACGCCGCTGCACGTCGCCGCGATGCTCGGCCACGCCCAGGTGGTCGATCTCCTGCTCGCCCGCGGCGCGGCGCTCGAGGCGACCGACTTCTACGGGCGGACGCCGCTGCACCTGGCGGCCGACAACGCGACCGTCAAGACCTTGCTCGCCCGCGGCGCGCGGCTCGGCGCGACGGACCACGACGGGCGCACGCCGTTGCACCTGGTCCGCAACGAGGGAGCGGCCAAGGCGCTGGTCGACGCCGGCGCCGACGCGCTGGCCACGGCCAGGGATGGCCAGCGGCCGCTCGACATGACGATCGCGGTCAGCGAGGCGGCGCCGACGCTGCTCGTCTTCCCCGGCGCCGGCGCGGTGCGGCTGCGCGGCGAGCGGGCGACGCTCACGCTCGAGGTGCACAACGTCAGCGCCGAGACCGTCCGCGAGGTCGGGCTTCTCGCCGAGAGCCACGCCGCGCTGGTCGACGTGACGCCCGCGAGCCTGCCGGCCGTCTACCCCGGCCAGATCGCTCGCTTCGCGCTCGCCTTCGCCCGCCGCCTCGAGGTCGAGCCGGGCGAGCACCTGGCCCGGTTGGCCGTGGTGGCCGGCGGCGCGCGCCGGGTCGAGCTACAGCTGCCACTCGACAGCCGGCGGGAGCTCACCCCCGAAGACCAGGGCATGATCCGGGTCGGCACCGTGCGGGTCCAGGCCGCGCCCGAGCCGTGGCAGTACGTCGCCTACGGCTCCGGACCGCTGGTGCTGCTCGCCTTGTGGCTGCTCGGCCGACGCCGCACCAGGCCGGCCCCCCCCGAGACTTGACGAATCGAGCGAATTCCTTTACCTGCGGTATCCACGCCGGGCGGGCCGTGATGATTGTCGCACCAGTTCTGCGCCGCCCGCCGATAGGGAGCATGGACCTGTCTCGGTTCGGGCAGGAGGCATTGGATGGCCTGGCAGTACAGTGAGAAGACCACCCAGCTGTTCATGGACGCGGTGCAGGGCCGGCCCGGCACCCACCTGGGTGAGATCGACGAGCCGGACGGGGTCGGCGAGCACGGCTCGATCGCCTGCGGCGACGCGATGCGCTTCACCTTCCGGGTGCGCAAGCACCCTGACGACCCGAAGCAGGACGTGATCACCGAGGCCCGCTACCTGACCTTCGGCTGCACCTCGGCGATCGCCTCGTCGGAGGCGCTCTGCGCCCTGCTCGAGCAGAAGGAGTACACGCCGATCGAGGCGCTCAAGATCAGCAACGCCGACATCGTCTCCTACCTCGGCGGGCTGCCGAAGCAGAAGATCCACTGCTCGGTGATGGGCGCCGAGGCGCTCGAAGCGGCGGTGTTCAACTGGGCGCGCAAGCGCGGCCTCGACCTCGCCGAGATCGGCGTCGAGCTGCCCGACCGCGAGGAGCAGGAGGGGCGGATCGTCTGCACCTGCTTCGCGATGAGCGAGCCGTACATCCGGCGCAAGATCCACGAGCTCGACCTCCACTCGATCACCGACATCACCCACGCGATCAAGGCCGGCGGTGCCTGCACCACCTGCCACCACGCCCCCGGCGGCCTGCAGGACCTGCTCGACGAGATCTGGGGCAAGGGCGAGCTCAAGCTCAAGCGCCACAACCCGCTGGTCCAGCTCGACACCGCGCTGCCGACCCGCGGCCCGACGGTCTCCCCCTACCAGTTCGCCAAGGCGATCGAGCAGACGATCGACAACCACGTCCGGCCGATCCTGCAGAAGGACGGCGCCGACGTCGAGGTGATCGACATCAAGGACCACCTGGTCTACGCCCGCCTGGCCGGCTCCTGCTCCTCCTGCTCCGGCGCCGCGGTGACGCTGAAGCTGACCCTCGAGGAGACGCTGAAGAGCCACGTCGACGAGCGCATCCGTGTCATCGCCGTCTGAGCACCCCGCCACGATGACCACCATCTACGTCGACAACAACGCGACGACCCCGGTGGCCCCGGAGGTCGTCGCGGCGATGACGCCGTACCTGCAGGAGATCTTCTTCAACCCGAGCTCGGCCTACGAGGCGTCGCGCGGCGCCCAGACCGCGGTCGCCGAGGCGCGCCGCCAGGTGGCCGACTTCTTGAACGCCGGGCACGCGAAGCAGATCCTGTTCACCTCCTGCGCCACCGAGAGCAACAACACCGCCCTGTTCGGGGCGGTGAAGGCCAACCCGGCGCGGCGACGGATCGTCACCACCGCGGTCGAGCACCCGGCGGTGCTCGAGGTCGCCCGGGTGCTGCAGCGCGACGGGTACGACGTCGCCTTCCTGCCGGTCAACCGCCGGGGTGAGCTGTCGCTGACCGACTTCATCAAGGCGCTCACGCCGGACACCCTGATCGTCAGCGTCATGCACGCCAACAACGAAACCGGCGTGGTCTTCCCGATCGAGGAGCTGGCGCGCATCACCAAGGAGACCGACCCGGAGATCCTCTTCCACACCGACGCGACCCAGACGGCCGGCAAGCTGCCGCTCGATCTGCAGGGCGCGCTGCGCAACATCGACCTGCTCTCCTTCTCCGGCCACAAGATGCACGCCCCGAAGGGGGTCGGCGCGCTGTTCATCCGCCGCGGCACGCCGCTGCGGCCGTACCTGATCGGCGGTCACCAGGAGGAGGGCCGGCGCGCCGGGACCGAGAACGTGCCCTACATCGTCGGCCTGGCCGAGGCCTGCGCGCTGGCCGCGGCGCACATGGCCGAGGAGTCGGCGGTGGAGGCGCTGCGCGACCGGCTCGAGCGCGAGCTCACCGCCCGCATCCCGTTCCTCGAGGTCAACGGCCGCGGCGCACAGCGCCTGCCGAACACGCTGAACGTCGCGGCGCACTACATCGAGGGCGAGGGGATCCTCTACCAGCTGAGCGAGCAGGGCATCTGCGCCTCGAGCGGCTCGGCCTGCACCTCCGGCTCGCTCGAACCCTCCCACGTCCTGCGCGCGATGCAGGTGCCGTTCACCGCGGTGCACGGCTCGGTGCGCTTCAGCCTGTCGCGCTACACCACCGCCGCCGAGATCGAGCGGATCATCGAGGTCTTCCCGCCCATCGTCCACAACCTGCGCCGCCTGTCGCCCTACTGGGACGCGAAGGCCGACCGGCCGCGGCCGGAGGCGGCGGCGATGAGCCAGTGAGCCACGCCGGGGGAGTCGCGCGATGGCGATCATGACCGGCTTCACCCGCGACGAGCGCTACCACGAGGTCGACGGCTGCCCGCTGCGCACGCTGGCGGCCACCAGCAGCGCGGCCTGCGGCACCTGCCGCTACAACGTCGCCCACCCGGGCGAGGAGCGGGTCGGCTGCGTCACCAACACCGGCTTCGCCGCCTACGAGGCCGCGCTCGCCGCGCTCGCCGCCGAGCCGGAG
This sequence comes from Deltaproteobacteria bacterium, assembly GCA_041309305.1. GTDB lineage: Bacteria > Myxococcota > XYA12-FULL-58-9 > XYA12-FULL-58-9 > XYA12-FULL-58-9 > JBFYZW01. The sequence goes on from JBFYZW010000232.1 coordinate 3,495, forward strand.
CTGCGAGCCAGCCTGTTGGCGCTGCTCGAGCGGCAGCGCCAGACCGGCGCCGGCCTCGCCGCCGCCGAGCTCACGGAGCTGGCGCGCATCGCCGAGCGCTGGGCGACGATAATCGAGGAAGGAGCGCCCGGGCGCGAGGTGGCCCTGACCGCTCGCGATTTCGCCCGCGCCGGCCTCGCGCTCGGCGAGCCGGCCCGGATCTTGGCCTGAGAGGGGTGCGCGATGCCTGATCTGCGCGGCGTCTCACCGGTCCACGTCGGCACCAGCTCGCCAGCGAGCGATCCGACCCCAACCGGCACGCCCCGCCGCGATGACCCGACCACCCCCGACCTGCCCCCGGCGGTGCACCGCTCGACCCCGAGCCACAGCCCGACCCGGCCCCGCGGCGGGCCGCGCAGCCTGCTCGAGGCGGTCAACGATCCGCGCTTCGTGGCCCGCGATCCGGCCACGATCCCGGTCCCCGCCGAGCTGCTCGCCGCGCTCGAGGGCGCGAAGCGCGTGCTGCTCATCGGGCACACCGACCCGGACGGCGACGCCGCCGGCAGCACGCTGGCGCTCGCCCGCCTGCTCGAGAGCCTGGGCAAGCGGGTCGACGTCTGCATCGACGACCAGCTGCCCGGCGGCGTGCGCGCGCTCGACCACGAACGGCGCATCAAACGCGCCGGTGCGCTGGCGGATGAGCGCTGGGACCTGGCCCTGGTCGTCGACGTGGCGCAGAAGACCCGCATCGGCGGCGCCGCGGCGCTGCTCCAGCGCGCCGCGACCGTGGGCGTCGTCGACCACCACGTCGCCGATCCGCAGGCCGAGACCTTCGACCTGCCGCCCTCGACCCGTTATCTTCGTTGGGTCGAGCCCGACTTCCCGGCCTCCGGTTTGCAGGTGATGGCGATCATGAGCCGCTTCCTCGACGCGGCGCGCCAGCGGCGCGCCGACCTCGCCGCCGTCTACACGCCGGCGCTCGCCGCGTTCGTCTCCGACACCGGCTTCGGCCGCTACCCGAACCTCGACCCGGAGTATTTCCGCTACTTCAAGCACGCGCTGCAACAGACCGCCCGGCTGCGCCTCGACGAGATCGAGGCGGCATTACGCTTCTCGCTCCCGGAGCCGGTCGACGCGCTGATCGACGGTCGGGTGCGCGCCGGCGCGACCCGCCTGGCCAAGAAGCACAAGGACGCCCTGCTGGCGCTCGAACGGCAGGCGAAGGACACGCAGGTCGAGACCTGGACCACCGCCAGCGGCGGCGCCCCGGCGCTGGCCATCCTCTCGGTCTCCGACGCCTACCTCACGGCGCTGACCGCGCTCGGCTCGACCGGCCTCGACAGCCCGCCCGCCTTCGTCCGCGATGACCTGGTCAACGCCCTGAAGTGGGGCCCGGCGGCGCGCCTGCGCAAGAGCACCCCGCTGGTCGTACTGCTGATTGAGGAGCCCGGCGGGATCAAGCTCAGCGCCCGCGGCCAGGACGACCGCGCCCGCCGGCTCGCCGAGGCGCTCGGCGGCGGCGGGCACGACACCGCCGCCGGCGCGCTGCTGCACGGTGTCTCGCTCGCCGAGGCACGCACGCGCGTCCTCGAGTGGGTGCGGGCGCACGC
>JBFYZW010000233.1:0-6904 GCA_041309305.1 Deltaproteobacteria bacterium
CGCCTCGTCGGCCGCCCAACTGCACAGGCCCGCCCCGGCGCGCAGCGCCCCCTGCAAGGCGAGGATCGCCGCGCCCGGCGTCGCCGGCGAGCCGGCGAGGACCACCAGGTGGCCGAAGTCCCCCTTGTGCGCCGACGGCCGGCGCGTCGGCAAGAGCGCCGGCCCGTCCTCGGGCAAGAGCAGGCGACCGACCACCGGCAGGCGGTCGGCGAGCAGGTCGGGGATGCCGATGTCGACGACCACCAGCTCACCGCAGTGCTCCGCCCCGGGGTGGAGCAGTTGGCCGCGCTTGGCGAACGCGAAGGTCACGGTGACGTCGGCCCACACCGCCTGGCCGAGCACCGCGCCGGTGTCGGCGTCGACGCCGCTCGGGATGTCGACCGCGACCACCGGCGTGGCGCTGTCGTTGAGCACGCTGACCGCGTCGGCGTACAGGCCGGCCACCGGCTTCGACAAGCCCGTGCCGAGCAGCGCGTCGACCGCCAGGTCGGCCTCGCCGACCGCGGCGCAGAGCGCCACGACGTCCTTGGCGTCGCGGAGCGCGAACAGGCTCTCGGGCCGGAGCTTGGCCACCGGCGCCAGCGCGTTGGCCGCGTCGCCGCGGATCGCCGCCCGATCCCCGACGATGAACACCTTCACCGCGTAGCCGCGATCGGCGAGCACGCGCGCGGCGACGAACCCGTCGCCGCCGTTGTTGCCCAACCCGCAGGCCACCACCACCCGCCCGCCCGGCTCGACCCGCTCGGCAACCACGTCGGCGACCGCACGCCCGGCGATCTCCATCAACGTCCGACCGGGGATCTCCAGCTCCTCGATCGTCTGGCGATCGAGCTCGCGCATCTCGGGGGCGCTGACCAGGTGTTGCATCGCCCTAGACCTCGAGCAGCGCGAGCATGTCGCGCACCGCCCGATCGAGGCCGACGAAGATCGCCTGGGCGACGATCGCGTGGCCGATGTTGTACTCCTCGATCTCCTCGATGGCGACGAGCGGCGCGATGTTGTGGGTGTTGAGCCCGTGGCCGGCGGCGACGCGCAGGCCGAGCTTGGCCGCCGCCCGCGCCGCGTCGGCCAGGCGCAACAGCTCGTGGCGCCGGTCCTTCTCGTCCACCGCCTCGCAGTACTTGCCGGTGTGCAGCTCCACCGCCTCCGCCTCGAGGCGGTGCGCGGCGCGCACCTGCTCGAGGTCGGGGTCGATGAACAGGCTGACCTCGATGTCGGCGTCCTTCAGGCTCTGCACGTACTTCTTGACCTGGTCCTTGTGGTGGCTGACATCGAGCCCGCCCTCGGTGGTCAGCTCCTCGCGTCGCTCCGGCACCAGGGTAACCAGGTCGGGCTTCACGTCGTAGGCGATCTTGGTCATCGCCTGCGTCGCGGCCATCTCCAGGTTCAGGGTCGTGGCGACCGTCTGGCGCAAGAGGCGCAGGTCGCGCTCCTGGACGTGCCGCCGGTCCTCGCGCAGGTGGACGGTGATCTGATCGGCGCCGGCCAGCTCGCAGATCGCCGCGGCGGCGACCGGGTCGGGATAAGCGGTGCGACGCGACTGGCGCACCGCGGCGACGTGGTCGACGTTCACTCCCAGGCGTCGGCGTCTCATGCCCTCTCCTTCGTCAGCCCAGCGCTCGACCGATCGCGGAGGCGATCGACTCGGCCCAGTGGTTCACCGCGGTCCGGTCCGGTCCCTCGACCAGCACGCGCACCTTCGGCTCCGTGCCGGAGAAGCGCACCAGCACGCGCCCGTCCTCGCCCAGCGCCCGCTCGACCTCGCCGATCGCCTGCTGGACAGCAGGCAGCTCGGCGAGCGGCCGGCGCTCCTTGACCACGATGTTGAGCAGCGTCTGCGGCAGCGGTTGCAGCACCCGGGCCAGCTCCGAGAGCCGCGCGCCGCTGCGCCGGAGCACGCCGAGCAGCTTGAGCGCCGCGAGCATCCCGTCGCCGGTGGTCGCGTGATCGAGGTAGATGAGATGCCCCGACTGCTCGCCGCCCAGGTTGTACTCACCGCCGCGCATCGCCTCGACGACGTAGCGGTCGCCGACCTGGGTGCGCACCACCTCGCCGCCGAGCGTGCGCAGCCGCTTGTCGAGCGCCAGGTTGGACATCACCGTCGCGACCAGGGTCTGGTGCGCCAGCGTCCCGGCGGCGAGCATCTCCTCGGCGCTGATCGCCAACAGCGCGTCGCCGTCGACCACCTCGCCGCGCTCGTCGACCACCACCAGCCGGTCGGCGTCGCCGTCGAGCGCGATCCCCAGATCGGCCTTGTGCCGGCGCACCGCGTTCTTCAGCGCCTGCGGGTGCAGCGCGCCACAGCGGTGGTTGATGTTGCGCCCGTCCGGCTCGACGCCCAGCGCGTGCACCTTGGCGCCCAGCTCCATCAACACCGTCGGCGCGACCTTGTAGGCCGCGCCGTTGGCGCAGTCGACGCAGATGGTCAGGCCGGTGAGATCGAGGTCGACCGGGAAGACCTCCTTCAGGAAGACGATGTAGCGCCCGCGCGCGTCGTCGATGCGGAAGGCCTTGCCCACCGCGCTCTTGGTCGGCCGCACCGCGCCGACCCGCGCGTCGTGCATGAACGCCTCGAGCTCGACCTCGCTCTCGTCGGCGAGCTTGAAGCCGTCGCGGGCGAAGATCTTGATCCCGTTGTCGGAGAACGGGTTGTGCGAGGCGCTGATCATCACCCCGGCGTCGGCGCGCATGTTGCGGGTCAGGAAGGCGACCGCCGGCGTCGGCATCGGCCCGAGCAGCAGCGCGTCGACCCCCATCGAGCAGACGCCGCTGGCGAAGGCCATCTCGAGCATGTAGCCGGACAGCCGCGGGTCCTTGCCGATGATGATCCGGTGGTTGCCGCGGTGGGCGTGCGCCTGGTAGGCCACCGCGCGGCCGAGGGCCAACGCCACCTCGCAGGTCATCGGGTGCTGGTTGGCGACGCCCCGCACCCCGTCGGTGCCGAACAACCGCCGCTCCCGCTCCCCCGACTTGCCCTTCGCCGCGCTCATCGCTACTTCCGCCGCGCCTTCCTCGGCAGCTGCACGTTGACCACCGGCGCCGGCTCGACCAGCAGGGTGCGCTCCGGCGCGCCGCGCAGCGCCACTACCTTGTCGGCCGACCGCTTGCCGGCGGCGACCTCCTCGCCGACGTCGACGAACGCCTGCAGCGCCTTGCGCTCCAGGTTGTCGACGTAGCGGCGCGGCCCCTTGACCGTGATCGGCACCATGTCGGGCTGCGCCCGGGCGCCGGCCTGGCCGTTGTCGATCACCACCGGCACGTTGGTGAAGGTGCGCTGCACGTACTCCTCGGCGATCTCGACCAGCACCTTGACCTTGCGCTCGACCAGGCGCATCCCCTGCCCCGGCTGGCGCAGCTCGATCTCGGCGCTGAGATCCTCCTCGCGCTTGCCGACGTTCACCGGCCGGGTGCGGACGAAGTCCTGCTTGGTGACCGCGGTCTGCGGGCCGATCAGGCGCACCTGGGCCGGCTCGACCCGCACCGCGACGATCTCGAAGCCGAAGGCCGGCCGGTCGATGATGTCGACCTCCACCGGCATCGCCCGCTCGACCTGACGGTCGAGCGTCACCTCGATCTCCACCGGCCGGATCGAGACGATCTTCATCCCGCCGGGCGGCTCGAGCTCGTTGGTGGCGATCATCTGGCGGACGGTGCCGGGCGGCTGCTTGCTCAGATCGATGATCACCGGCTTCAGATCGCCGGGCGAGAAGGAGCGGAAGTTTGCCCACGGCCCCTGCATCGTCGCGTGCAGCACCGGCAGCGGCTCACCGACCAGCACCATGTCGGCGTCGAGGCGGTACTCGATCGGGAAGTCGACGTCCACCGGCGTCGCGCTCTCGACGCTGACGAACAGGAAGATCACCGCCGCGACGACGAGCGAGAAGATCTTGAGCAGGAAGTTGTCGGTGATCCAGGTCAGGCGCATGGCTCAGATCCGCGGCCGCGACGGATCGGTGATCCGCGGCTGGGTGCGCGCCGGGCGCGGGCCGAAGTAGCGCTGCAGCACCTTGCGCAGCATCGCGCCGTCGAGGTCGCGGGTCAGCGTGCCGCCCTCGGCGATTGACACCTGGCCGCGCTCCTCGGAGACGACGATGGCGATCGCGTCGATCTCCTCGGTGGAGCCGACCGCGGCGCGGTGGCGCGAGCCGAGCGACGGGTCGAGGCGTGGGTTCATCGTGATGGGCAGGAACACCGCCGCGGCGGTGATCCGCCCCTGCTGGATGATCATCGCCCCGTCGTGCAGCGGCCCGGGCGGGGTGAAGATCTGGGTCACCAGGCCCGTGGAGATGCGCGCGTCGACGCGCATGCCGGTCTCGGCCAGCTCGCTGAGGTCAGCCTCGCGCTCGACCAGGATGATCGCGCCGATCCGCTCCTTGGCCAACGCCTCGGCGGCGCGGGTCAGCTCGTCCACCAGGTAGGCGCCCTGACCGTAGCCGGTGCCGCCGAGCAGCGGCCGCCGCCCGACGCGCGACAGGCCGCGGCGGATGTCGTGCTGAAAGACGACGATGACGAGCAGCAAGAAGGAGCTGATGAAGTTGTCGAGGATCCACGACAGCGTGCGCAGGCCGAACAGCTTGGAGAGGAAGAAGCCGCCCCCGACCAGCGCCAGACCGATCAGCACCTGCTGCGCGCGGGTGCCGCGGATGAGCAGCAGCACGCGGTAGACCAGGTAGGCGACCACCGCCACGTCGGCGACGGCGATGACCACCTTGAAGACGGTGTTTTCGCTCAAGGCCCCGAGATCCACGACGCTTAGCGAGTAGCACAACGGCGCGGAAATTCACAGCAGTATGCACGCCGCGGGCGGCGCCCCGCGACTCAGACGTTGAAGCGGAACAGCATCAGGTCGCCGTCTTGGACCTCGTAGTCCTTGCCCTCGATGCGCAACACGCCCGCCTCGCGGCAGGCGGCGTCGGACCTGAGCCGGGCGAAGTCGTCGTAGGTGATCACCTCGGCGCGGATGAAGCCGCGCTCCAGATCGGAGTGGATCTTGCCCGCCGCCTCGCGCGCCCGCGTGCCCCGGCGGATCGTCCAGGCGTGGCAGTCGTCGTCGCCGCGGGTGAGGAAGGAGATGAGCTCGAGGTGGGCGTAGACCGCGCGGATGAAGCGGTCACGGCTCGACCCCTCGAGGCCGAGATCGGCGAGGAACGCCGTCTGCTCCTCGGCGGGCAGCGCGGCGATCTCGGCCTCGGCGCGGCCGGCCATCGACAGGATCGCTAAGCCCCGCTCCCGCGCCGCGTCGCCGAGCGCCGCCGGCAGCGGCTGGTTCGCCTCCTGGTCGGCGCGGCTGACCAGGGTCAGGCAGGGCTTGAGCGACAGGAAGTTGAAGCCGGTGAGCGCCTGCCGCTCGGCGTCGGTGAGGGGCTTGGTGCGCAGCGGCTGGCCGCTCTCGAGGTGGGCGACGAGCGCCTCGAACAGCTCGCGCTCGCGCGTCTTCTTGCCCTCCTTGCGCACCCGCTCGAGCTTGGCCTCGAGCTGCACCTGGTCGGTGAGCACCATCTCGGCCTCGAAGTCGCCGAGGTCGCGCAGCGGATCGGGCGGCCGGCGCAGCGCCGGGTTGTCGAAGGCGCGCACCACGTGCACCAGCGCGTCGACGCCGCGCATCTCGTTGACCAGCCGGGTGTCGAGCCCCGCCTCGCTCTTGGTCGCGTCCGGCCCGGCGACATCGACGAAGCCGATCTCGGCGAAGGTCTTCTTCTTCGGCTGGAAGATCTCGGCCAGCAGCTCGACCCGAGGGTCGGGGACCTTGATCATGCCGAGGTTGGCCCGGTCCTTGTTGCCAAAGCCGGTGTCGGCCGACAGGCCGGTCAGCGCGTTGAAGATGGTGGTCTTGCCCGAGCCCGCGAACCCGACGATGCCGGTCTTCATGGGTCGGGGCATATGCCCGACCCGCGCCGGGATGGCAACAGCGCCGCCACCCCTGCGGCGCCGCCGCGGTCGTGGCGCACTGCGGCACGCGGACGATGCGCGGGCGGTTGTGATCTCGGCGCCGGGATGTTACGAGGTGGCGTCCGGCGGCTCGACGAACGGCGCGCGACGACGCTTGGTGCTCGGTTCGACGTCGCGCGTGGTGGACGCTCAGCGTACCGGCAGGGGAACGGCGTCGTGGGCGATACGACCGCACTGGTCCGCGAGCAGGTGCTCGCTGGCCGGCCGATCACACATGGCGTGGCCCGGGGGATCGCGCACGTCGATATCCCGCTGGCGACGCTGCTCGCCGAGGCCGCGACCGCGAGCACCGACCCGCACGAGGAGATCAGCCGCCTCGACCGGGCCATCGTGCTGGTCGAGCAGCACCTCGCCGAGCACATCCGCGAGTTCCACGCGCCGCAGGACCCCGACCTCGCGCAGGTGCTCGCGGCGCAGCGGCTGATCCTCAACGACCAGCACTTCTTCGCCAGCATCCGCGCCCGGGTGCAGGACCAGCAGCAGCGCGCCGAGCGCGCGGTGGAGGAGGCCTTCTGCGCCGCCGCCGACCGCCTGGCGGCGACCCGCGACATCTACCTGCGCGCCCGCGCCGAGGACCTGCGCGACGTCTGCCAGGCGATCGTCCGCGCGCTGGTGCGCGGCGAGAACGCCTTCCGCCCGATGGCGGTCCCCGGCCGGGACGTGGTCTTCGTCACCCAGCAGCTGCACGTCTCGAGCGTCCTGCGCGCGCTGCGCGCCGGCGCCAAGGCCTACGTCACCACCAGCGACGCGATCGCCTCGCACGGCGCGATCCTGCTGCGCGCCGCCGGCATCCCGTCGGTGGGCAACCTCAAGCTCACCGACCAGGAGCTGCACGACGGCACCGAGCTCCTGGTCGACGCCACCCGCGGCGAGGTGGTCGTCGCCCCCGGCCCGGCGTCGCTGCGCCGCCTGGCCCGCCGCTCGATCGACGCCGACGCGCAGAGATCGGAAGAGC